>CAYYGL010000054.1:13362-25910 GCA_964471235.1 uncultured Calditrichaceae bacterium | reverse complement strand
CTATCTCCGTGCCGTCGCCTGTTACGATGCGGGTGGGCAGGTTGCGGTGGTCGTAGGTAATCGTGTCAAACTTGGCAGCGCCGTTTTCTACCACGCGTATTACGTTGCCGTTTGGGTCGTAGCTAAATTGGGTGTCTTCGGCATCCCAATCTTCCGTGCTGGCAGCCACTCCATCTGCCACGCTCTGTAAGCGATTGTTGCTGCCGTAGGAATCGGTCAAATCATCAATCAAACTGCCGTTATTCTTTCTTCGAATGTTCTCTATTAATCTATAAAACGAATCGTTATGTTACGCAATCTTTCTTTCACCTTTTGAGCCAACTTCTTATACTTAGGATGATGTAAATACTTTTCAGTTTTCTCCAGCATAAGTTCTTTTAACTTAGACAACATTGCAGTATATAAAATTATGTCCACATCATCTTCTGCGTTGTAGATAGTGAACGTGCCCGTATCAAGATAGTCAAGCCACTTGGTAAACGCCTCATGATGAGTGTACATAGTTTTAAAGAATAACGAATCTTCCGCAACCAATCCTTTGGATATTATATAGTTCACTTCAGCGACATTACTTGCGTAATTAAATGGACTTGGGTCTTTGGATAATAAATGTCAGAATGGGTCAACAGTTGAAAATCTTCCTATGGCTGGGGAATCACAAAACAATCTAATTCGTATTCGTTAACCGTTCCCTGCCCGACTATCCGCCTAAAACGTTGCCATCCGGTCCCCCCTGTCTATATATAGAGACTGTATCTTGTCGTTCAGAGTATAGCTGAGGTCATCATAACTGAAAATATAGCAGTGAAAGCGGCTTCCTCGCGGTGTGGCAGCAGAACCATTGGGGTGCAGTATTTTTTTATATTGCTCGGTTCACTCGTTGTTTGTCAATTGTGGATATTGGGTGGGATTCACACACTTAAAATTTATTATTCGTACCTGATTCAGCAAAATCCCTTACGCTTTACTTTTTCCCCGTCTTAAGTCCCATCCTTCCCCAATATCCTAATATCGCCCTCACGCTAATACAACAGCGACAGGGCATTGCCGGGGAAAATACCGAAATAGACGATGCCAAGCACGGAGAGCAGGATCACCAGTCCCACACCGGGCAGCACGGCACGCATCTTTACCGATTTCTCCGGCTTTTGCATATACATGGCAACCACCACCCCAATGTAGTAATAAACGGACACCAGGGTGTTGACCGCACCGAATATCACCAGCCAGATGTAGCCGGATTCCAGGGCGGCGCTGAAGATGTATAACTTGCCCATGAATCCACCGGTGGGCGGAAAACCGGCTAAGGAGAACATAAATACCGTCATGGCTAAGCCCAGCAGGGGTTGGGTGCGGCCCAGCCCGGCGAAGTCTTTTATCCGCACATGGCGTTCGTGTTCGCCGCTGACCACCGAGGCAATGGCAAAAGCGCCGATATTCATAAACAGGTAAACAAAGAGGTAAAACAAGATGGAGGGGGCGGTTAAGTCATTGCTGGCAACCACCGCCATTAAAATATAACCGGCGTGGGCAATGCTGGAGTAAGCTAACATGCGTTTGATATTGTCCTGTACCAGGGCAATGATGTTTCCCACCGACATGGTGAGCACCGCTAAAATCCAGAAGACATTTGTCCATTCAAAGGAGATGTTACCGGCAGCCAGCACAATCACCCGGATAATGGCGGCAAACCCGGCGGCTTTAGCGCCCACCGCCATAAAGGCGGTCACCGGTATGGGCGCGCCCTGGTAAACATCGGGCGTCCACATGTGGAAGGGCACCAGCGCTACCTTGAATCCGAAACCGACGATGAGCAGCCCTACTCCCACCAGGGCAAGTTTATCGGCATCAAAGGTATGATCGGCAAAATATTGAGTAACCTTCGCCAGGTTGGTGGTACCGACCACCCCGTAAATCAAAGCAATACCGTAGAGCAAAAAGCCGGTGGCAAACGCCCCCAACAAAAAATATTTTAGGGATGCTTCCAGGGATTCCCGGTTGTGTCGCCGGAATCCTGCCATCACATACAGGGCGATGGACATGGTTTCCAAACCCAAAAAGATGATCATCAGGTTGTTGGCGGCCGCCATCAGCATCATTCCTGCGGAGGAGAACAGCAGCAGCGGGGTGAATTCGATAAACTCGATCGATTCCTGCTCGGTGTAGCTGGTGCTCATCAAAATGATAAAGGCAGCGGTGAGCAGGAAGATGAAATTGAACACCACCGTCAGGCGGTCCACCCGCACCATCTCCTGGAAAGCCGTATGAGAATCTCCGAGCAAGAGAAAATTCGCTGCCGTTGCCAGCAGAATTCCCAGCAATCCGATGTAGGGCAGGGTCAGTTTATGAAAGCGAGGCGCCAGAACGCCTTGCACCATCAAGTATATTCCAAAGACAGAAACAATCAGTATGGGTGATATCGCAATAAAATCAGCATGGGTCAGGTTTATTGACATCTCTCATTACTCCTCAAGTGCTTATCCACTAAATTAATTCGTCTCTTCATGGTTTTTGGTATAAACCCCAGAGATCACAGAGGGCTATATTCCCTTTTTTATTTAATTTTACTTTTAGACTTTGAGCAATCTACATGTCACCACTACGTGGTTTTGATCTTCGGAAGTCGCTATTTACTATAAACATGCCACCGCTGACGCGGTTTAGATGAAGGCCTGGGTGGATTCAACAACCTTGAACCCCGTCAGGGGTGCTATGGTTATAGAAAAGGTGTTTCACTTGACCTTTCCAAACCTCGTTAGAGGTGACATATTTCAAATGCCCATTCAAAGTTTTAAAGTAGCGTTAAATTAAAGCACAAAAATGAAACGTTCTGTTCAACAATTTAAAGTTCTTAAAGAATCTTTCGCATTCTTTGTTTAATTCATTGTTCTCTGTGCTCTCCTCTTCTCTTCGCAAAGCGACCACGTTGTGGGTGGTTAATCATTCCAGTTCCTTAGCAAATCCGCCAGGGAATGATGTTGAGTATCGATCCGCAATTCCGCTTTGGCTTTTTGCATTTTTTCAATCAGGGCAATGGCGGTTTTCTCGGTTTTGTTAAGGAAGGTGGAGGGATAGACGCCAATCCAGAAAATCATTACCACAATGGGGATGAGAATGGCGATTTCCCTGCCGTTTAAATCGATCAGTTTCTTGTTTTCCGCCCGGGTAAGGGGACCGAACATGGTGCGGCGATACATCCACAGCAAATACGCCGCCGCAAATATAATTCCCACCGTACCAATGATGGTAAACACCGGGACGGTTTTAAAGCTGCCTACCAATATCAGGAATTCACCCACAAAGCCGTTGGTGCCGGGGAGTCCCAGGGAGGAAAGGCAGATGATGGAGAAGAACACCGCAAACACCGGCATCACCTTGGCAACCCCGCCGAATTGATCAATCTGCCGGGTATGGCGGCGTTCGTAAATCATCCCCACTGCCAAAAAGAGCGCCCCGCTGGAGACGCCGTGGTTAATCATCTGAATCAACCCTCCTTGCAGACTGGGCACGGTCAGGGCAAACATCCCCAGCACAATAAACCCGAGGTGGCTGACCGACGAGTAGGCAACCAGTTTCTTGACATCATCCTGCACCATGGCAACCCAGGCGCCGTAAAGAATGCCAATTACCGCCAGCACAAAGAAATAAGGCGCAAAATACACCGAAGCATGGGGAAAGAGGGGCAGGTTAAACCGGAGAAACCCGTAGGTGCCCATCTTTAAGAGAATGCCTGCCAGGATTACCGAGCCGGCAGTGGGCGCTTCCACATGGGCGTCCGGTAACCAGGTGTGAAACGGAAACATGGGCACCTTGATGGCAAACGCCAGGGCAAAGGCTAAAAAGAGCCAGAATTGCACCCCGAAGGGAATGTTCAGGGTCATGATTTCCAGGAGGTCAAAGGTGAACTTGCCGGTGTAATTGTGATACATGAAGTAGAGATATAAAATCGCCACCAGCATCAGCACACTGCCCACCATGGTGTAGATCACAAATTTTACCGCAGCATAGATGCGGCGGGGACCACCCCACACACCGATTAACAGGTACATGGGAATGAGCATGGCTTCCCAGAACAGGTAGAAGAGCAGTAAGTCCAGGGAAATGAACACCCCCAGCATGGCGGTTTCCAACACCAGCATCGCCAGCATGTATTCCTTCACCCGATCGGTGATGGCGCTGTAGGAGGAGAGAATCGCCAGGGGCATGATGAAGGCGGTCAGGCTGTACAACAGGATGCTGATGCCATCCACACCCACGTGATAATGGGCGCCCAGCAGGGGAATCCAGGAAGCATTGGTCTGGAACTGCATGGCGGCGATGTTGCCGTCAAAATAATAAAAGAGGGGGATGGAAGCTAAAAACGTCACCGTAGTTACCAGAAAACTCCAGGATTTTATCAGCCGTTCTTCGGTTCGGGGAATCATCATCAAGATGACCGCACCCATCAGCGGCATAAACGTCACGATGTTCAACAGACTTGACAGGTTCATCTATCGTTTTCTCCAATGATTGGTTTTGAAATTCTTACATTGCGTATTCCGTGATGCGTAATCCGCAAAACGTAGTTGCAGATCTCTTTTTCACGTGTTACGTTTCACGGGACAAAACAAGTTTTGTCGATCCAACTCCCTAAATCCCTAATACCCTATACCCAATTCACGAAAACAGGTAATACGCTAAAATAATCAACACGCCAATCACCATAATACTGGCGTAATTCTGAACATAGCCGGTCTGGATGCGGCGGATAATCAAACTAATCAGCAACATGATTTTGGCGCTCAGGTTCACCAGCCCGTCAATCACCCGGTCATCGAATCCCTTCCACAGCCAGCGGCTAAAATTCACGATGGGATTCAGGATGGTCGCCTCGATGATTTCATCCACATAATATTTATTGTAAAGCAGGGTATAAATGCCTTTAAAGCGGTTTGCCATTGCCTCGGCGCTGATGGATTTTTTGATATACATCAGGTAAGCGAACCCGATGCCGCCCAGTGCTGCCAGAACCGAAATACCCATCAAAATGTATTCCGTGGTAAGAGGAGGATGGGCAAAATGAAGATGCTCGGCAGCCCCGGCAAACACCGGTTCTAAGAAATGTTCAAAATGATTGCTGCCGCCCAGGATTTCCGGCACCCCCACAAATCCGCCGATGACCGCTAAAATGGCTAAAATGGTCAGCGGGATGGTCATCACTTTGGGCGACTCGTGAATGTGATGCTCTACTTCCGGCTCCACCCGCGATTCCCCGAAAAAGGTGACAAACACCAACCGGGACATGTAAAAGGCGGTCAGTACCGCACCGATGACCCCAAACAGCCATACTGCCGGATGATAGGCAAAGGCTTTGGCTAAAATTTCGTCTTTGGAGAAAAACCCGCTGAAGGGTGGAATCCCGCTGATAGCTAACCATGCCATAATGAAGGTGAGTGCGGTGGTTTTAATTTTGGGATAAAGCCCGCCCATTTTACGGATATCGGTCTCATTTCCCAGGGCGTGCATCACCGAACCGGCGCCCAAAAAGAGAAGCGCTTTAAAGAAGGCATGGGTCATCAGGTGAAAAATACCGGCGGCATAAGCGCCCACCCCCACCCCGATGAACATGTAGCCGAGTTGGGAAATGGTGGAATACGCCAGCACCCGCTTGATGTCGTTATTCACCAATGCCATGGTGGCAGCATACACCGCGGTAAAGGTGCCGATGATGACCACCACTGCCATGGCAGTTGGGCTCATACTGAAGAGGGCATTAAACCGGGCGACCATATAGACCCCGGCGGTGACCATGGTGGCAGCGTGAATCAGGGCGCTGACCGGGGTGGGACCTTCCATGGCATCGGGCAGCCAGATGTAGAGCGGAAACTGGGCGGATTTCCCGGTGGCGCCCATGAACAGCAGCAGGGTGGCAGCCGTCAGCACCCCGGCGCCGGCAAGCACATCCACCTTGTCAAAAATTTCCAGGTAACTGATGGTGCCCAGGGTATTGAAAATGATAAAAATACCGATGGCGAATCCGAAGTCGCCCACCCGGTTGGTTAAGAATGCCTTTAATCCGGCTTTGGCAGCGGAAGGTTTTTCATACCAGAAGCCGATTAGCAGGTAGGAGCACAGCCCCACACCTTCCCAACCCAGGTAGAGCAGGAGCAGGTTGTTGCCCATCACCAGCAGCAGCATGGAGAAGACAAACAGGTTGAGGTAGGAGAAGTAACGCCCCACCCCGGGATCGCCATGCATATAACCGATGGAATAAACGTGGATGAGAAATCCCACACCGGTGACCACCAGCATCATTATCACCGATAATTGATCCACCAACACACCAAAGCTGGCGGAGAAGCTCCCGGCAACAATCCAGTGAAACAGTTCACCGTTAAAAGTGACACCGTCCCGAACCAGGAAAAAGGCTTTGATGCTGAGCAAAAAGGAGATGAATATGGTCAGGTTGGCAATTAAGCCGGCTTTTTCTTTTAAAGCAGAACCGAAGATGCCATTGATAATGGCGCCAAACAGGGGAAGCAGCGGAATTAACCAGATAAAACCTTCCATTGACAGACTCCGAGATGTATGGTTTTGATAATATCTTTTCGAAAATGTTTTTAGACGACTCCGTATGAAATTGTATTACGTATTGCGTGGTTCGTAATTCGTAATTGGTTTTCAAAAAGTTGATTACTACTTAGCCTACGAAATACACGAAATGAGCTAAAAGTGTTTTAAATCGTGTTACGTATTACGTAGTCCATTTTTAAGAATGAATCATCTCGTTCCAAAACTCTGTTTTGGAACGCAGTAAAGAAAAAACTCCGTTTTTATCATCCAATTAAACCAAAGCTTAAAAATTATGGTGTTCCCAAACAGGAGTTTGGGAACAAGGAGTTGAATTGTGGTACATATTACGTGTTGTGTAGTCTTTTTCAATTGAACAACACGGAATACCTATGTTACCATTTCAGCAGTTTGATGTCATCCACATGCACGGTTTCCCGGATGCGGAAAATTGCCACGATGATTGCCAGTCCCACGGCAACTTCCGCGGCTGCCACCACCATCACCATAAATACGAAAATTTGCCCTTCCACATTGTTCAGCAAATTGGAAAAGGCAATAAAGGTCAGGTTCACCGCATTCAGCATCAACTCAATGGACATGAAGATGATGATGGCGTTGCGGCGGGTGATCACCCCTACCACGCCTAATCCGAATAACACTGCCGCTAAAATCAAAAAATGTTGTATGGGAACTCCCTGCATAACCTCACCTGTTGTAAATGATTGAAACGTAAAACGTACCGCGTGATATTGAGTAACGCTTCCTCCCTATCCCCTATCCCTTTTACCCTTTACCTTTTACCTTATACCATTTCCCCTTGAAATCAGACTTCTTTTTCCCTTTGATAGTGGTCCAGTGAAATTTATTTGTTTTTGCATTTTGGAATATGGAATTTATCCCCTCTCTATCCTTCTTCCGCCACGACTTCCTCGCCTTTCACCACCGGTTGTGCCGGTTTCTGATCCGTGGAAGGTCCCAGGGTTAACCGGCGTTTGGAGAGATATACTGCACCCAGCATGGCAACCAGTAGCAGGATTGACGCCACCTCAAACGGCAGCACATATTTGCTGAACAGGGCGGTGCCAATGCCTTCTACGGTACCAAAGGTGTTTTCCTGAACCATTGCGGTCTGAAATCCCTTAAAGCCAAAGTAACCGATTTCTGCGAAAAGCAGCAGCGCCAGGGTAAATCCTACATAGCGCATCGCACCCCGAATACCCCCAATCTTACTTTCGATTTGCACATTGAGCAGCATGATCACAAACAGGAACAAGACCATGATGGCACCGGCATAGACTGCGATGTGCACAATGGCGATAAAATGCGCCATCAGCAACACATATTCACCGGCAAGGGCAAAGAGGGTGACCACCAGGAACAGGGCGCTTTTCACCGGGTTGCGATGGAGAACCACCCCTAATCCGCCGCCACCGGCTAATATGGCAAACAGCCAAAACAGTATGTATTCAATCATCCTGTCAATCCTCTATTTAATCATTTCAAATATGCCATTACCGCCCCGGTAATGACGATGTTCAGCAGCCCCAGCGGCAACATCCCTTTCCAGCCCAGGTTCATCAATTGATCATAGCGGAAACGAGGCAATGTCCAACGTACCCACATGAACAGAAAAATGAAGAAACCGGTTTTTACGATGAAGGCAATAATTTGAATTACCTCTTCCAGCACAATCGGTAAATTCAGCAGGTGCAAGAAGGGCACGTGCCAGCCACCGAAAAACAGCGTGGCAATCAATGCGGAGGAGGTGATAATGTTGGAGTATTCGGCAATCATAAAGGAAGAAAACTTCATGGAGCTGTATTCGGTATGATAGCCGCCCACCAATTCCTGTTCCGCTTCCGGCAGGTCAAACGGGAGGCGGTTGGTTTCCGCAAAAGCAGCCACCAGGAAAATGATGAACGCCAAAGGCTGGCGAATGAAGTTCCACATCACCACCTGGTCCTGCACGATGTCATTGAGCCGCAGGGAACCGCTCATCATGGCAATGGAAATGATCGCCAATCCCATGGGAATCTCATAGCTGATCATCTGGGCAGAGGAACGCAGCCCACCCAGCATGGAATACTTATTGTTGGAACCAAATCCGCCGACAATCAACCCATAAACGCCCAATGAGGCGACGGCAACGAAATACAGGATTCCCACATTTAAATCCACTAACTGAAACCGGATATTGACCAGGGTATCGCCAATATAAATTGAAATCTGGTTTCCGAAGGGCACGATGGCAAACGTCATTAACGCGGGAAACAGGGAAATCGCCGGCGCCAGCAAGTATAAAAAACGGTCCACGTGCCCGGGGATGATATCTTCCTTCAGGAAAAATTTTACGCCGTCGGCAATGGGTTGCAACATACCGCCCCAGCCCACCCGGTTGGGACCATGCCGATTTTGAATCCAGGCAGAAATTTTGCGTTCCAGCAACGTTAGCATCATTACCACCAGTAAGATGAGTGAGATAACGATGATAATTTCCAGGGCGTTATATTCAATAAAAATTTTAAACAGCCATTCACGCATGGTTAAAAGTCTCCGCAAAAGGTTTTAGGGATTCACCCGGTCGATTATCCTTTAACTGGCAGCCTCTGCTTCCGGCACTGCCTGCCCCTTTGGCAACCCACCGTCTTTTAGAGCCGCATAGCTCATTCCCCGGTAGCCATCCATATTCTGGGAAATTTCATCGAACACCTGTTTGGCGCGCAGGTATTTGCCCAGGTCCATGATGTCGAACAGTTCATGAAAGATCTCGAAGTCGGTTTTGGCTGCCCGGGGCGGCATCAGCGCTGCCCGCACCCGTTGCACCCGGGATTGATAATTGGTGAAGGTGCCTTCCTTCTCATAAGCAGCGGCACCGGCTAATACCACATCGGCAATTTCCGTTAACGGAGATTGCTTGATATCCTGCACCACCAGGTAATCCAATTTTTTCAGCGTTTCGACCTGTGTTTCCGACAGGGTAAAGACAGGCGCACCTCCCAGCCAGTAGAGTGCTTTGATGTTACCGCTCTCAATATCCTGCAACAAGTTGCTGAAGGTGAGGTCGGTTTGGAGCATATCCTGCGCCCCCTGGTAGTTGGGCACCTTCTCCCCTTTGATGGTAAAACGTTTGTAAACGATGTCATCTTCTTTGTAAAAGGTATCATCAATCGCCACGGTTTGAACCCCAAGCCCCTCCCGGGCAATTTTTTGCAGCATGTAGTTATCCTCATTGGTGGCAAACCCACTGCCAACCACTGCCACAGCTTCCGCCGGGAATTCTCTCAGTTTTTTGGCAACTTCTTTTAAGGTTAAGCGCCAGTGCCCCCGCTGCAATTCGCCGTTCTTACGGATAAAAGGATATTCCAACCGGTTTAATTTTTGATAGGTATGATAGAGCAACCGGCCGTCATCACACATCCACCATTCATTCACATCGGCGTTGAACACCGGCTTGATGCGGTAAATGGTGTTATCTTCCTCCAGGTATTCGATTTGAATGTTGCAGCCCACCGAACACCCCGGGCAAATGCTGTTTGCTTTTTGATAATGCCAGTTGCGCGGTTTAAACAGAAAATCTTTGGTGACCAGGGCACCTACCGGGCAAATATCCGCCACATTCATGGAGAGTTTGTTGTTAAGAGACTCGCCGGGGAAGAGATCAATTTCCGCATTGGCGCCGCGCTGACGCACCATCAGCTCATTGGTGCCGGTGATTTCCTTGCAAAAGCGCACACAACGGGAACAAAGAATACAGCGGGTGCTAATCAACAGGATTTCCGGTCCCAGGTCTTTGCGGGGCGGCACTCGTTTGGGAAAATCAAAACGGCTGTGCGCTTTGCCGTATTTAAAGGTATAATCCTGCAAAAAACACTCCCCTGCCTGGTCGCATTCCGGGCAATCTACCGGATGATTCAGCAACAGGAATTCCAGAACGGATTCATGAGCACCTTTCACTTCCTCATCATTCGTCACCACCACCATGTCATATTTGCCATCCACTTTGCGTTCCGGGGGCATTTCCCCGATCCGGGTGGAACATGCCGGGGTGAGTTTGGGCATGCCCTGCACTTTCACCAGGCACATCCGGCAACTGGCAACAATGCTCATCGCCGGGTGATAGCAATAATGGGGGATTTCCAACCCGATTTGCTTCGCCGCTTCCAAAATGGTGATTCCGGAGGGAACCTCCAATTCCTGATTGTCTATTTTAATAAGAGGCATACCGCGCTTCCTCTACTGGTTATGTTGGTTTTTTTACCTGTTTAACTCGACTGATGTATCCGAATTTTACCGATTTCCACAATCCATAAAAGATATTTCTACATATCTTTCCCGAGACATCTCCGCTCCATAAGCAATCGCAGCGTAGATATCTTCCCTTGTTAATTGGAGATATCCTTCCAGAAGCTCTTCGATAGTCGCGCCATTGGCTAAAAAATCCAATATCAGAGATACCCAAATGCGAGTACCGCGAATACACGGCTTTCCGAAACATACATTGGGATTAATGGATATTCGATTTAGCAATTGCTTCTTTGTTTTTCTATGTTGAGACATTTTTCCCTTTACGAATTACGTTTTACGATTCACGCCACATTCTTTTTCACTTTCGCCTCGAACTCATGACGGAATTTTTTCAAAAAGCTCTGGATGGGCATGGCAGCTGCATCTCCCAGCGGACAGATGGTCCGCATACCAATGTGGTCTGCCACCTCTTCCAGCAAATCCACATCCTTCAGGGTACCTTCGCCGCTGTAGATACGTTTCAACAATTTTTCCGCCCAGTTGGTGCCTTCCCGGCAGGGGGTGCATTGTCCGCAGGATTCATGACGGTAAAAATGAGCAATATTCAACAACACCTTCACCATATCGGTATCTTCATCCATCACGATGGTACCGGCAGAGCCAAGCATGGAACCGATTTTTGCCAGTGAATCAAAATCCATATTCACATCGATTTCATCGGCGGTTAGTACCGGCACCGAAGAACCGCCGGGGATAACGGCTTTTAGCTTTTTGTCGTTTAAGATGCCGCCGCCGTGTTCGTAAATCAATTCTTTCAAGGGGATGCCCATTTCAAACTCATATACCCCGGGCTTTTTCACATGACCGCTCAGGCAGTACAGCTTGGGCCCCGGACCACTCTCCGGCCCGATGGATTTGAACCAATCCGCTCCCCGTTCGATGATGTAGGGCACACATGCCAGGGTTTCCACATTGTTCACGATGGTCGGGCATTGAAAGACGCCTTCAATTGCCGGGAAAGGGGGTTTAATGCGCAGCCAGCCGCGTTTGCCTTCCAGCGACTCGATCAACCCGGTTTCCTCGCCGCAGATATAGGCACCGGCGCCCCGGTGCACATACATATCCAGATCATACCCGCTGCCGAAAATGTTTTTCCCCAGGTATCCCTTTTCGTATGCTTCCCCAATCGCTTCTTCCAGAATCCGGGCTTCTTTGACAAATTCACCGCGGATATAGATGTAGCAGGTATTGGAGCGGATGGCATAGGAGCCGATCATGGCGCCCTCGATGACCGAATGGGGAATGCCGTCCAACAAGAGGCGGTCTTTAAAAGTACCCGGTTCGCTTTCGTCGGCATTTACCAGCATGTAATGCGGTTTCTCAGTGGATTTGGGCACAAAGCCCCACTTCATCCCGGTGGGAAATCCGGCGCCGCCCCGCCCCCGCAGCTTCGACTCCTTCACTACCTCAATTACCTGATCCGGTTCCATTTCCTTAACCACTTTCTTCCAGGATTGGTAACCACCGTGCTTCTCGTAATATGCCAACTGACGCGATTCCGGTATATGGATATGTCGGGTTAATACCTTCTCGAACATTTTGATGTTTCTCCTCTATTCATAGTCGGGCAACTGCGGGTGATGTTGCCATTCGTGAAGTAACCTGCCGCTTTTTCTCTGACAAAATGAATTTTGTTGCTCCGGAGACAAAATGAATTTTGTTGCTTTCGTAGTTGACAAAATAAATTTTGT
>CAYYGL010000054.1:10040-13262 GCA_964471235.1 uncultured Calditrichaceae bacterium | reverse complement strand
AATTTTGTTGCTTTCGTAGTTGACAAAATAAATTTTGTCGCTCCGGGAGACAGAATACATTTTGGCGCTCCGAGAGACAAAATAAATTTTGTCGCTCCTATTTTTCCAACTTCTCCAGCACTTCATCGAACTGTTCCACAGTGAGCCCCTCGTAATAATCATCGTTAATTTGCACCACCGGGGCGGTACCGCAGGAACCGAGACATTCCACCTTTACAAACGAATATTTGCCATCCTCGGTTACCTCGCCATTATCAATATGCAGTTTCTCCCGAATGTGATCGCAGATTTCCCCGGCGCCCCGGAGCGCACAGGAAAGGGTATGGCATACCTGCAGATGGTATTTCCCCATCGGTTTTAATTTAAACATGGTATAAAAAGAAGCGGTATCATAGACTTCCGAGAAAGGAAGTTCCAGCAGCTCACCAACGTATTCCATACCTTCCCGGGAAATCCATCCAAACTCCCTTTGGAGAAGATGCAATGTGGGGAGCAACGCGGCTCGTTTGGTGGGATACCGGGTCAGGATATCATTAAATTCTTTCAAGGCTTCATCAGAGAAGGAAACTTTCATGGCAACAACCTGTCGATCTTTAGTTTTCCGTTTTCATATCTCAATCAAATAGCAGTCCGCCGGCAACGGAATTGCGGCATAAACTATCGGTCCAATTCCCCGGCAATAATGTTCAGGCTTCCCAGAATCGCTACCACATCCGAAATTAAATACCCGCGTACCATGGTATCCAATGCGGCAAAGTTGACGAAAGAAGGCGGTCGTACCCGCAGGCGATAGGCTTTGTTGCTGCCGTCGGAGACGATATAGAAGCCCAATTCGCCGTTGGGGGCTTCCGTGGCATCGTAAATATCGCCCACCGGCACTTCAAAGCCATGCCCGGGCATGACGTTTTTAAAATGATGAATTAACCCTTCGATGGTATCATAAACCTCTTCCTTGGGAGGAAGTTTGTATTTGCTGTCAAAAACACTGATGGGGCCATCCGGCAGCCGTTTCAAACATTGCTCCACAATCCGCATGCTCTGCACCATCTCCTCCATGCGCACCAGGTAGCGGGAATAGACGTCGCATTCATCGCAAATCGGGATTTCAAAATCCATCTGATCATACAACAGGTAAGGGAAATTTTTCCGCACGTCATAATCAATGCCGGAACCGCGCAGGGTCGGTCCGGTGACGCCCAGGTTAATGGCATCTTCCCGGGTTAAAATTCCCACCTTTTGGGTACGTTCCATCCAGATGCGATTGCGGGTCAGCAAGCCGTGCAATTCCTTAAGCACTTTCGGGAAATAATTGAGGAAGTTGGTGACCATTTCGTTAAAATCGTGCGGTACATCGCGGAAGAGCCCGCCCACCCGGGTATAGCTGTTGGTTAGCCGGGCGCCGGTGGTATGCTCAAAAATTACATAGAGATTTTCCCGGGCTTCAAAGGCATAGAGAAATGCGGTAAATGCCCCGATATCCAGGGCATGGGTTCCCAGCCACACCAGGTGATCGGAGATACGGGAGAGTTCCGCCAAAATCATCCGGATGTATTTGGCGCGTTCCGGAATATCAATGCCGATCAGTTTTTCCACCGCCTGGGCAAACCCGATGTTATTGCTGAGGGCGGAGAGATAATTCATCCGGTCCGAAAGGGGAATCCATTGGTTGTAGGTTTTATACTCTCCCAATTTCTCAAAACCGGAATGCAAATACCCAATATGCGGCTCCGCTTTCACTACCACTTCCCCATCCAGTTCCAAAACCAGGCGCAGTGTTCCATGGGTCGCCGGGTGTTGGGGACCGAAGTTCAATACCATCCGGTCTGTCTTGAGTTCATACGCCGCTTCAGCCATAATCCATCGCTCTATTGTTTTTGGGTGAAACCTTGTTTGCTTTACTTGCTCTGACCTGGCTTGCGTTCCCGCTCACCATCCTTGTATCGTGTTCCGTCAGGGTAATTCAAACACCCCGGGTAACGCTATTTCAAATCCAGCACAACATCCCGTTCGCCGCGTCCTTGCAGGGGATAGTCCTTCCGCAAAGGAAAACCGTCAAACACATCCGGCAGCAGCAGCCGGCGTAAATCGGGATGCCCGGTAAAGTGAAACCCGAACATCTCAAAGGCTTCCCGCTCCAGCCACAATGCCGCCCGCCAGATTCCGGAAAGCGAGGGGACATCCATATCTTCTTCATCCACCCCAACCTTTACCCGTACCCGCCAATTATGCTCAAATGAATAGAGGTGGTATACCACATCGAATCGCGGCTCTCGTTCCATCTTTAAATAATCCACCCCGGTCACATCCGTCAGGTAATCGAACGATAATTGGGGTTCTTGATTGAGGTAGGTAACAAAATCGATGAGTTTATTTTTGGGAATTCGTATCGACAGTTGATCTCGAAATTCCTCAAATTCGGCAGATTTAAATTTTTTACGGATCAGCTTCTTTAAGGTCTCATTCGAAGACATAGGTCTTACTCCCATTGGAATGCACCGCGTTTCAGCAGGTAGATGTAACCGGCAAACAGAATCGCTAAAAAGATTACCATTTCCCAAAAGATAAATGATCCGGTAGAAAGAAATTTATGATAAACCACCGCCCAGGGGTACATGAAGATTACCTCTACATCGAAAAGGATGAACATCATCGCAACCAGGTAAAAGCGGATGGGATAGCGCAGCCGGGCTTCCATCTGGGGCTGTAAGCCGGATTCGTACACCTGCTCTTTAATTTTTTGTTTAATACGAGGATTGATAATCGCTGAGGCAACCAGAATACTGCCGGCAATTAATGCTGCCATGAGGATAACAAACAGAACGGGGATATATTGTTCCAGCATATCACAACCTTTCTAATAACTCTTTTCACAATTACAAGAGTGCCAAATTATAACGAAAAGGCGAAAAAAATCAACTAAAAAAAACTTTTTGCCAACTGCGTGAACTATCGGAGAGGGTTGACGCTTATAATCAAAACAGCGGCATGGTCAGCTGATCCGGACATTTCGTTGAATACATGTATTTCCCCCGGTTCGACATAAGAAAAATGGAATGCGGATGCCCCGGGGCAGCGCAGATTTTTTAAATTGTTACCCATCATCTGTGAAAATCAGCGTTCTCTGTATCCCCCGGGTGCTATTTCCAGGTTACGCCGAACTCGCGATGTACTATAATTTGCGAACCGGTTCAACGATCTGTGATTAACGTCGAAAAAGGATCG
>CAYYGL010000054.1:0-10030 GCA_964471235.1 uncultured Calditrichaceae bacterium | reverse complement strand
CAGGGCAATCCATTCCGGCATCCAGAACGGTTCTGCATAACGTACCCCTGCTTTCCAACCGAAATGACGGGCGCGAAATTCAATAGCTTCCCGGTAATCTTTGGAAGAGATGAACGTTTCCTCAGCATTGTACTCCGGGTTGTAAAATTGAGAACGATGGGCTAAAATTGCCGCCAGTTTTTGTTCAAACTGTTCACTGATATCCACCACAAATGTGGGATCGAATTCGGTGGTCATCATATAAAACAGAATTCGCCGGGGACGATGGGCCGGCAACTTGTTCACGGTCAGCTTTTTAAGCCCGGCGTAAAAACAGGCTTCGCGAACCAACCGGGAAGTGTGCTCATGATCCGGATGGCGGTCTTCCGGATAGGGTGCCAGCACCAGCGATGGTTGAAAGCGGCGGATTACCGTTATCACCTTAAGTTGATTTTCCCTGGATAATTCGATCCCGGCATCGGGAATTTCCAGGTTTACCCGGAATGCCGCTCCCAGAACATCTGCGGCTTGCTGCGCTTCCTGCTGTCGTTCCATGACTGTTCCCCGGGTGCCCATCTCGCCGCGGGTTAAATCAATGATTCCCACTGAATGCCCCTGCTGCACCAGCTTAGACAACGTTCCGCCGCAGCCCAGCTCAACATCATCCGGGTGGGCGCCAAATGCCAGAACATCTACCGCCTGTAACTTCTTCATCCCACCTACCTTATTTACCGACCGGCTCACTCACTAACCGACTGAACCACGCTTTTTCATTTTGCGAAACTTTGACTTTAATTCTTGCTTTCTTAGTACTTTTTTTCGTTTAATATAAGCAAGGAAACTCGTAAATTTATCACTTATTTGAAAAGGATGTGTTATGGGTGAATTTCATGTTACACGGGTAGACAATCCGGAATCTATCCGCCGCTTTACCCACTATATTTTGAAAGATTTAAAAGCGCTGGAAGAGATGTTGAGACGGGATATGTTTGAGACCGATGTTCAGCGAATCGGTGCCGAACAGGAACTGTGTTTGATTGACAAATTCTGGCGCCCGGCGCCCATTATCGAAGACGTTCTGGCGGCGATTGACGATCCGCATTTCACCACCGAATTGGCAAAATTCAACCTGGAGATCAATTTGGACCCGGTAGAATTTACCGGGGATTGCTTCAGCCGGATCGAGCAGCAATTGAATACCTGCCTGGAGAAATTGGAAAAAGTGCTTCACCGGATGGGCGCCGAATACATCCTGGTGGGCATCCTGCCGACCATCCGCTACATTGACCTGGAAATGGAGAATATGACCGATCGGAAACGATATGCTATTTTGTTTGAAAAAATAAAAGAGCTGCGAGGAGGTGATTTTCAATATAATATCAAAGGAATCGACGAGCTAATCACCCGGCAGGAATATCCCACCTTCGAATTTTGCAATACCTCATTTCAGGTTCATTTTCAAACCACGCCGCAAGATTTTCCGGACGCTTACAATTTTTCCAAACTGATAGCCGCGCCGGTGCTGGCGGCTGCCACCAATTCGCCCCTGTTGGTAGGCAAACGCCTCTGGCATGAGACCCGTATTGCTCTCTTTCAGCAAGCCATTGATACCCGGAATGTGCTGCACCATCTCCGGGAAAAGCGAGGGCGGGTCTCTTTTCCCAAACAATGGATTCATCACTCGGTGCTGGAAATCCTGCAGGATGACATTGCCCGCTTCCGGGTGCTGTTATGCAGTGAAGAGTATGAAGACTCGCTAAAAATACTCAAAAACGGGGAGATCCCCAAGCTCAAGGCATTAAACACCTTTAACGGAACGGTCTACCGTTGGAATCGAGCTTGTTACGGGGTTTTTAACGGAAAGCCTCATCTGCGAATAGAAAACCGCACCCTACCATCCGGACCAACGGTTAGGGATGAAATCGCCAATGCCGCATTTTGGAGCGGCTTAATGAATGCCATTCCGGAAAAGTACAAAAATCTTCCCGAGAAAATCGAATTTGATGAGGTGGTGACCAACTTTATCAAAGCCGCCCGGTTGGGACTGGATTCCACTTTTACCTGGTTGAACAACAAAACGGTCAATGCCCGGGAATTAATCTTAAAAGAATTGCTGCCCCTTTCCCGGGACGGGTTACAGAAAGCCGGGGTTCATTCCGAAGATATTCAAAAGAACCTGGAGTTGATAGAGCAGCGGGTGCGCCGCAAAAAAACGGGTTCCCAATGGATGCTGGATTCGTTTGCCAAATTAAAAGAAGAAGGCACCCTGGAAGAAACCCTGGTTGCCATTACCGCAGCCATTGTTCATCGTCAAAAGAAAGGAAAACCTGTGTACCAATGGAAATTAGCAAAACTTACCGAGGCAGGAAACTGGATTAACAAGTTCCTGCGAGTAGAGCAAATCATGTCAACCGAACTCTTTACCGTGCAAGAAAATGATCTGGTGGATCTGGTTGCCAACATAATGGACTGGAAGCACATCCGTCATGTTCCGGTGGAAAATGAAAAGGGCAGTTTAGTGGGACTGATTACATCGGGAATTCTGTTAAAGCATTATGGTAAAACACTGGAGCGATCGCAAAATTTTACCCCGGTGAAGGAAATTATGATTCCCAATCCCATTTATACCACCCCGGAGACCTTAACGACGGAAGCCATTAAGGTAATGCGGAAAAATAAAATCGGTTGTTTGCCGGTTGTGAAGGGTGATAAATTAGTTGGGATTGTTACCGAGCACGACTTTGTAAAAATCTCCGCTCGTTTGTTAGAGCAAATATTTGAAGACAATTGATGAGAAAACCGATTTGAACTGAAGTGACGATGGAACAACCTCTGATAGCCGTACAACGAATCATCGGTGAATACGGCGATCCCAAGGATGGCCCGATGGTGATTTTTCTGGGAGGGATTCATGGCAATGAGCCTGCCGGGATAGTCGCTTTGCAGCAAGTATTTCTAACCCTGCAACGCTCCCGATTTCCTTTTCGAGGAAAGATGGTTGGGCTGGCCGGCAACCTGTCGGCGCTTTCCCAATCCACCCGGTACGTGGAATACGACCTGAACCGTATCTGGACCGAGGATCGGATTCAAGCCCTCTCCCTTTCCCCCACTTTCGGAGAGGACCCCAGCACCGATCATTCCGAGCAACGGGAATTGTTCCTGTTGCTGGAAGATTACTTTCGTCAATCCACCGCCGGGGTATATGTCATTGACCTGCATACCACCTCGGCGCCCAGTGCACCCTTCTCCATTGTGCTGGATACCCTGCACAACCGCCAGCTTGCCCTGCAGCTCCCGGTACCCATGATCCTGGGCATGGAGGAACACCTCACCGGCACCCTGATCAATTTCATCGACGAATTGGGATACCATACCCTGGCATTCGAGTCCGGTCAACATGATGACCCGGCCTCGGTGGAAAAACACATTGCCGCCATCTGGATTTTGCTGGTGAGCATCGGTTGTTTACGGGAAGAGCAGATCCCCCGTTACCGGTCTTATGTGCAATACCTTGCCAATGCCGCCCGGAAATACCCGCCTATTTTTGAAATTCGCTACCGCTATGGCATTCTACCCGGTGAAGATTTTCAAATGAAACCGGGTTTTGAAAATTTTCAACCGATTCACAAGGGGCAGGTTCTGGCAGAAAATAGTGCGGGGCAAATAAGCAGTGCGGAACGGGGTAACATTTTTATGCCACTCTACCAATCCCAGGGAAACGACGGCTTTTTTGTGATCCGCAGTGTTCATCCCTTCTGGTTAAAACTATCCCAATGGATGCGACGAATGCGATTCGACAAATTGCTGCCACTGCTGCCCGGCATCCGGCAGGACCGGAACTTTCCTCATCAACTGATTGTGAACCGCCGCATCGCCCGCTGGTATGTGGTGGAACTCCTACACCTGATGGGCTACCGGCAGAAAAGAATTGAACGAAACAAATTAATCGCCATCAGAAGAAAATTCGACCTGAATGGACCCCGATAACCCTACCGTCATCCCCTCTGTGCCATTCATGTTACTCTATTTTCCCATTGTTATAGAGCCAAAAGTAGCTTAATTTAAGAATTCTAAAAGCATTCGAGTTCAATGGAGAATACTATCCTCAATTTTTCCTACAATTTTGGAAAAAAATTTCGGGAGAAAATAAATGCGGGCTTTAACAATCTGGCTCACCATCTTTTTGATAGCCTTAATATACGGGCAGGGGGTTCTGAAATATCAGGACAACCGGCATCTCCGGGTGGAGTTTCAATTACCGGAACTTGAGCAGGGTGACATCACCATCAATCATACCCTCTACACCCGGCTGGATTACCCGGATGCGTATTTTACGCAGGAAGAAGGGGCGCCAATGATCCCGTATTCCATTATCACTGTGGCCGTTCCACCCGGCGCTACAGTGCGGTCCCAATATCAAATTTTGCAAGAGAGCAGCCTCTCCCCGATCGATGTGCTCCCCAACATCATGATATCCAGCCTGGAGGAAAACAACCTGCTTCCTCGCAACGATGAGATTTACAACAGCAGCACCCCTTACCCGGGATACATGGTAGAAGTATCCGAACCCTACCGATATCGGCACATGCAATTGGTGGATATTCGCATTTACCCGGTGCAATACCAGCCGGCGGAACATTCGGTGCGGTTATTGAAGAAGATGGCTGTTGACATCCAGTTTCAGCCCGGGAAGAAAAACAACGGGAAAGGCAGACTCACCGAAGATGACATCCTCATCCTGAAAAACAGGGTGCTGAATTTTCAATCGGCCCGCAATTGGGTGATGAGTTCCCGAAAAATGCTTTCCAAAACATTGGTAAATTACGATTTAAGTGTGGGGGATTGGTATAAAATCCCAATTTCGAACGAGGGAATTTACAAAATTACCGGAAGTTTTTTGCAAGACCATGGAATTGACATTTCTCAGATAGACGTGAACACCATCCAGTTGTTTAACTATGGCGGTGCGCCGCTGCCCACCAATGCCCAGACACCCCGCCCGGAAGATTTAAACGAAGTGGCAATTGAAGTGCAGGATAACAACCAGAACGGCATCCTGGATGCAACTGATGTAATTTATTTTTACGGTCGTTCGGTGGATGGCTGGCAATACAACACCACCGCCGGGAAATGGTTGAGTTATCACAACCAATTTTCTTTTACCAACTATTACTTGTTCACCTTTAATCAGCGCAACGGAAAACGAATCCCCCGGGTGAACTCGCCCAGCCTGTCCAATGCGGTTCGGGCTCAACAATTTACCGATTATCGCCATTTTGAAACCGACCGGTACAACATTCTCAGTTCCGGAATGGATTGGTACTGGGTACGCTTGCAGGGCACTTCCGACCAGGCAGATATCGACTTCCAACTGCCCCAGAATATCGTAACTCAGGATGTGGAATTTTGTGCTCGCTTTCATGGAGGATCGGGCAGCCATTACGGGGATCCCCAGAATTACACCTACACTGTAAATGTAGCAGTGAATGGCGAGACATTAATCAACAATCTCACCTTTTCCAAGAATGCCACGAAGGATAAATGTGTCACGAGTAATGGCTTTCAGGGGGGCAGTAACCAGCTATCCCTTACTTATTCCGGGAATATCGAAAGCGCTTTTATGTTTCTGGATTACTTCAACTTGCAATTTCAGCGGAATTTTGTAGCGGAGAACAATCGGTTAAAATTTTACTACATGGTGGATAACACCCCGCGGGAGTTTTTCATCACCGGGCTGCCAACGGGCACCAATAAGGTGTGGGATATTTCGGATTTTGCCAATATCACCGCCATTACCCCGCTGGACAACGGTGCCACGGTAAGATTTCATGCGCAGGAAAATCAACCGATTGCAAAAACTTACTATGTATTTGCACCCGCCGCCGCTACGGAGATTACCGACATCCTCCGAATTAACAACCATGCCAACCTGAGAGACCCCAATCGCAAAGGAAAGCTGCTGTTGATTGTTCCGAAAGAATTTTATGATGCTGCGGAAGCGATTGAGAATTTTAAAGAAACCCAGTTCCCCAATCCGTTGGAAACGGAACGGGTAACATTAGAGGATATTTATAGTGAATTTTCCTCCTGCGTGCCGGATCCCACGGCTATCCGGGATTTTATTAAATACGCTTTCAACAACTGGGGGCAGAACGATCCAAACCGGTTCCGCCCCGAATACATCTGGTTAATCGGCGACGGCAGTTATGACTATCGCAACATCGAATTAACCAACTACCAGAACCGGGTGCCGGTATTCGAAATCACTGCCAATGATGACGTATTCAGCCGGGTTTCCGACAACTATTTTACGGCAATCAACAACAGTAAGAATGATATGTCGAACTTGTTCCCGGAACTGTCCATCGGCCGTTTACCGGCAAATTCCGTGAACGATATTCAGACCTATCTCCAAAAATTAGCCGCCTATTCCCGGTCTTTCCAGGGAGATGATCCTGCCAAGGGATGGCAAACGAGGCTTACTTTCGTTGCGGATGACGAATGCCAGAGCGGCGGGAGATGCGGCGAATGGTTTCACATGCAACAGACGGAAAACATTGTATCCCTGGTGCCGCATAAGTTCGATTTGACAAAAATTTACCTGACTGACTTCCCAACGGAAGCCGGCGGTTTGGGGCGCTTAAAACCCCAGGCGACGGCTGCCCTGTTAAACCAGATCAATCGAGGCACCCTGGTTATTAACTTTTTCGGTCATGGCGATCCCAACACCTGGGCACATGAACAGGTGCTAAACAAGGGGAGAGACCTCCCCAAAATTCAAAACGGCTATAAATTACCGATCTGGATAGCGGCCACCTGTACCTGGGGGAAATATGACAATCCCAACATCCCATCCATGGCAGAAGCCATGGTATGGACTGAAAATGCCGGAGGAATTGAGGTCATCGCTGCCGCCCGCCCGGTCTTTGCTTTTCAAAATGAACAGTTTGTCCAAAAATTATTCCGCCACCTTTTCAACCAGGGGGATAACTCCAAACATAGCCAAACTGTGGGCAGGGCTATGCTGAGTTCCTTAGGAGGCGGGAGCAATGACCAAAAATACCACATCCTGGGAGACCCGACTCTGCGGCTGGCGGACCCGGAGTATATGATTCATGTAACGCAAATTTCCGCTGACACCCTGAAAGCGCTTTCCACAGCCACGATAAGCGCCGTTATTACCGACACCACCGGGGCTACTTTGAGCGGTTTTAACGGTAAAGCGGTTATTCGTGTTTTTGATGCCGTGGACAGTTTATTCAAAGGGGGGGTTCATTATACGTATCCCGGCGGCACCATTTTTCGCGGCGTGGTAACAGTAGAGAACGGGGAATTGCAAGGGAGCTTCATCGTTCCCAAATCCATCAAATATAAAAATTCCCGAACCGGGCGGATTAGTATTTATGCCTGGAGTGAGGAAATGCGGGATGGAGTTGGTTTTGTAGATACCCTGCTGTTCACCGGGACGGAATCCCGGGTGAGTGATGCCAATGGTCCCAACATCGATTTTGTTTTTCCGGACCAACCGGATTTTTTTGATGGCGACTACGTGGGACAGCAACCCACTCTTTTGATTCATATTGAAGATGAAAGCGGCGTCAATTTAACCGGAGAAGTAGGGCACCGGATTGAGTTAACCATTGATAACCAAATTAAAAAAGATGTTACGGATTTTTTTGTTTACAAAGAAAACAGCTTCCAGGAAGGCGAACTGGTGTATACCCTACCGGCATTGCCTGCCGGCACCCATCATCTGACCATTTCCGCCTGGGATAACCTGAATAACTACTCCGAGGCTCAGTTAACATTTACCACCGCTTCCGCCACAGACCTCACCCTCGACCGGGTGCTCAATTATCCCAATCCCTTCTCGGATGATACCCAGTTTACGTTTCAATTTCAATCTTCAAGCGGTACGGCTGATGTGACCATTAAAATATACACCATCAACGGGCGGCTCATCCAGGAACTTGAAGATGTTGCCCAGCCGGGTTTTAACAAAATTTACTGGGACGGCAGAGACCGGGACGGTAACTTAATAGCCAATGGTGTATACCTGTACAAAATCATTGTGGATGATGGGGAAAAAACGGTAGAGAAAATAGAGAAATTGGCTGTGGTGCGGTAGATGGATGGCCTCTGCTTATTTTTCCCTTTTGAGGAAGTTCTCCTGGGCATCCCATTCATAATTTCGTCATCACCAGACAACATTGTTCATCTTCACTCTTATTCCGGCCAAAGTGCCGCCATCCAAATTGGAAGATTATGAAAAGTGACTCCTTTGGGGGAATCTACAAACCGCCGAAACCTCCAAGGGCAGGCGGCCCCAACGGGGCAGGCATATCCGGTATGACAAGGAGGGTGTATCACACAAAATACAAGATTATTTGATTGAAACAGCACTACTTGGTTCCCCAAATTTTTGCCGAAGGTGTAGCATCATCATTATCGTTTGCATTTTATTAACTTTTTGACATACTTTATTATAGAAGCGAGTTATCAGAAAGTACAGGGAATCGATATGAAAACTAAACAAATTAAATTTTCCATACCGGATGATTTGACCGATAATATCGGAGCTCTCTCTCATTTTGCTTTTCAGAGCTTTATTATGAGGCTATATATCGAGGGGGAGATTAGTCTCGGGAAAGCGGCTAAACTTATGAAGATGTCCGATGATGAGTTTATTGAATTCCTTGGGAAACGTGGGGTACCTTATTTCAGACAATCGCCCAAGGAGATTGAAAAAGCACTGAAAAAGATAGAATCCCTATAAGAATACCCAAGCCCCTCTATAGAGTCAAATACCTTATGCACTTCCGATGCCCCCCGCAACATGGGGTATCTTTTCTTCAGGTGATGATGATGCGCCAGAAACCCCAGGATCCTGCCCATACTACCGCCGATAGCCACTCCCCGGCGCGCCCCGATTCACCGGGGCACCCAGACGGAAGATTGTGCCCGGTTGAGAGGCCAGTGAAGCGAGACAATCTCCGGAAACCATTGGAATTGGGACTTCCCCTGATTATTTTTGCCTCTTCTGAGAGTATCACTAACAAGCGAGATTTAGGCGAGAGTTCTTTGTCTGCCGATTTGCCCATACAAATTTAAAATTTTCCCGGGCTTTTGTTCAATCATTGTAATTTGGGGCGATTCGGATAATGAAAGTGTCCAGAATTTTGTGTCATTTTCCAGATACACACCAAAATGCAGATGGTAAAGGTGGTAGCCGCGAGGATGGGGCACCCCTACCGAGGTAGGCTTTTCCCGTGGGATGGCTCCGCCAGGACTGTGGCTGGAGCAGTAGGCGTAATCTGACGCTTGCGCCTACCGAAATAATCCATTTTAATTTTACCCAATAATTTTAGACGCTATCGTTGTAATTCGTGGCGCCCCCCGGGCGTCTGTTTTTTCAGATGAGGGGCATTATTGGAAAGTGTATTCAATGGAAGGAGTTGTTGAGATGCAGTGGCATCAGAAAATCATTCGGTTATCTCCCAAACCGCGCGGCTTCCATGTGGTTACTTCGGAAATCGTTGCTCAGCTGCCGGAACTGAAAGGGATCTCTATCGGATTGGCACATTTTTTCATCCAGCATACCTCCGCCTCTCTCACCATCAACGAAAATGTCTCCCCGGATGTTCGCTCCGATATGGAATCCCATTTAAACCGGATGGTGCCGGAAAATGCGCCCTATTTTACCCATGTTTACGAGGGTGCGGATGACATGCCGGCTCACATCAAGGCATCCTTACTGGGCAGCGGGCTGTTGATTCCGATTACCGCGGGGCGTCTCAACCTTGGCACCTGGCAGGGAATTTACCTGGGAGAGCATCGTGACCGCGCTTCCGGCAGAAAAATCGTTGTCACCCTGCTTGGGGAATAGCGTTTTTCCGAACGGTAATCCATTGCGCTTGACAAATCTTGTTACACCTCCTATATTTTAACAGCGTAACTACTCAGGTTGTTTGTAAAGCCATAATTTCAGAGAGGTACTGAAAGACATCGAGGTTTCGCTTAATGAGTGTATCAATCACAGACCTTAAAACGC
>CAYYGL010000053.1:0-26547 GCA_964471235.1 uncultured Calditrichaceae bacterium | reverse complement strand
TGACGCTCCGCTGCGAGCATTAAAAATAGCCCGATTAATTATTCAAACTCCATTAGTTTGTGCAAATTTGAATTCCATTATCGTGACACGAGCTTATGAACTTTTAATTAAATAACCGTGTGCCATCGTTGGAGATAGCAGCAATGCTCATTATCAAAATAAATTTTGATGCTCCAAATAAAATTTGATGCTCCAAATAAATTTTGACGCTCCGTTGCTCACTCTCACACCAACCCGTCTACCCATCAAAATGTTATCAGACGTCATGAATATTCACCGCCTGCCAGCGTTTCAATTCGTTGCTGGCTTGCTGGAGTTCCTTCAAAAGCGCCATCTCGGCCGGTGTTTCCATTAGCTTTCGTCGAATCACATCAATTTTCGCCTGCAAATTCGCCAGTTTAATCTGCTTGATACAGCCCCGCAAATGAACTTCGGGTTTCTGAAACTCCCGGTTGGAGAGGTCAATCTCGCGAATCAGCAGGGAACGCACCTCATCGTTTTCAATTTTATCCAGAATATGATGAAGGACGTTGGTGACCGGCTCATCCCGGCATTCGGAAAGCATCTTAAAAATATCCCGGAACTCCGGGTTAAGAAAATCTTCCGCTGAGACATGGTTAAACACATACTCATGAATGTCTTCAAAGAAGGCTATCAGAAGCAGGATAATATCTTTCTCTGCTCCCCAGGCGCCGGTAAAGGTTAATGGGGCAGCGGTGGTTTCCGGTTCCGGCGGGGGTGTTTCCCGCAAAGATTCCCGCTGGCGGGCTCGTTTTTTCAATTTCCGAATTTCATTCAACAGCAGGGTTGCCGGGAGGTGAAGTTGTTCGGCGGCTTTCTCCACGTAAAAGCTGAGGCGAACGTTATCCTGAATGGGAGACAGCAAAGCCACAATCTCACCGACCGCACGGGAACGGTCCGCGGCAGTTTGGAGATCATATTTTTCGGATAATTTTCCAAGCCGGAAAGTCAGATACTCCCGGGCGCCTTCCAGCAGTTGTGTAAAGCCCTTCGCGCCGTATTGCTTAACATAACTGTCAGGATCCTCTCCTGCGGGTAAAATCAATACATTCACATCCAGCAGTTGCTGAAACAAAATTTCCCCACCCCGCAGCGCGGCATTGACGCCGGCGGTATCGGCATCATAACAGAGCACCACCCGGTGGGTATAGCGCCGGATTAGCCGGGCATGCGCCTCGGTAAGGGAGGTGCCGCTGGTCGCCACCACATTCCGGATGCCCTGCTGGTATAGTTGCAGCATATCCATATACCCTTCTACCAGGATGGCTTTTCCTTCGGAGCGTATTGCCTGGTATGCCAGATGCAGTCCATACAACACCTGGCTTTTCTGGTAGATGGACGATTCCGGGGAGTTGATATACTTGGGGGTATTTTCGTCACCGCCCAGTGCCCTGCCGCCAAATCCCACCACTTTACCGGATTGGTTCATGATGGGAAAGATCAAACGGTTGCGAAATCGATCGTACTGGCGGGTTTTCTGTTCATTCTCCAGGATTAACCCCAACTTTTTGTATGTTGAAACCGGGTAACCGAATCGCTGGAGACTGTTTAACAAGCTGTCCCACCGGTCGGGAGCATAGCCTATTTTGAACAGTTCTACCGTTTCCGGGCTGATCCCGCGGTTATCCAGATACGCCCTGACACTATCAGGAGCATTCTGAAGTTGTCGCTGGAAAAAATTACAGGCAATCTGGTTGGCTTTGTAAAGTTGTTCGTTTTCGCTTTCCTGGCGTTTAACTTCCCGGCTGACCGGGATTTCGATGCCGGCTTCCTCTGCCAACCGTTTTACCGCATCCACAAAACTGATCTTCTCATATTTCACCAAAAACGTAAACACATTCCCCCCTACCCCGCAGCCAAAACAGTGGAAAATCTGTTTAGCGGGATTCACTGAAAAAGAGGGGGTTTTCTCCTGATGAAACGGGCACAGTCCGAAGTAGTTCTGCCCCTTTTTCTTCAACGAGACATACCTGCCCACCACATCGACGATATCTGACGATTCTCGAATGCGGTCGATAATGTGTTCAGGAATGGGTGGCATAAGGAACCAATGTCTTAGTTTTTTGAGGTATCAGGTGATTAGGGATAGGGTATAGGGAGAGAACTGAAGTCTGACAGCGATTTTTGCCTGCCACCTGCGAATTCCAACAGCTCCGACTCACCATCTATCCGTTTCCCCTATAGCGTTACTTTTTTCCTTCGCATTTTTTACTGGCACCTAAACGTTCAGAATCCATCCATTGCTTGCAATCATTTTTGAATAGACGTATATTTTTGACTTCAAAAATAAGGCATGATTAATTTACAGCGAAGCGATTTTAAACACAATCTAAAAAGGCGGTTTCATGAACAAGCAGCAACCCGGGCAGGGCATGCCCCAACAACAGATCAACATTGAACTACCGGCAGATCAGGCGGAAGGTACTTATGCGAATTTAGCCATCATCACCCATTCCCCGGCAGAATTTGTCATTGACTTTACCCGGGTGGTGCCCGGGGTTCCCAAGGCAAAAGTCTATTCCCGAATCATCATGACCCCCCAGCACGCCAAATCGTTCCTGCGGGCATTGGAAGAGAACATCAAAAAGTATGAAGCCCAGCATGGTGAAATCAAACTTTTTCCGGGAGTAAACCAGGGACGAACATTTGGTTTCCAGCCGCCCCAGGAAAAAGAAAAATAGAGGGTCTCATGAGTATCGATCTGGCAGAGAACATCGCAGCGGTGCGGCGCCGGATTGCCGAAGCAGCCGAACGGGTCAATCGATCGGCAGAGGAAATTACATTAGTTGCCGTGACCAAAACCATCCCGGTGGAACGGATTAACCGGGCAATTGAATTGGGAATTCGACATATCGGAGAGAATCGCATTCAGGAAGCCCGGGAGAAACTTCCCCAGGTTTCTCCCGGCGTTACCCGTCATTTCATCGGGCATCTTCAGCGGAATAAGGTCAAATATGCCATCAAGCTGTTCGACATGATTCAATCGGTGGATTCCCTGACCCTTGCGGAAGACATCAATGCCCGCTGTCACATCATGGGTAAGCAGATACCGGTGTTAATTGAGGTAAATACCAGCGGAGAGTTCTCCAAATTCGGGTGCCGTCCGGAAGAAGCGCTTACCTTGCTAAAGGCGATGGACCGCTTACCAGCGCTGAAAGTTAAGGGATTTATGACTGTCGCAGCATTCAGCGATGACATAGAAGTGGTTCGGCAGTGTTTTAAAATGTTAAAAAATATTTATGATGAGGCGCAACAGCTCTCTCTGGAAAATTCTGATATTTCCGTTCTGTCCATGGGGATGTCGCATGATTTTGAAGTCGCCATTGAACAAGGGGCGAATATGGTTCGTATCGGAACGGCCATATTTGGTCCCCGGGATCATTAATTGGTGTAAAAAATCCACATTATCCGGATTTGATAAAAGTTTAGTAACGATTCAGGTATGTATCCACGAATGAACACACATGCCCCGTTGGGGAATATTCACGAATGCCGGTACAAACAGGAAAAAACATACGTTTATGTCGAACGGGTAAGCGCACCCGCCGCTTGCAGCAATATAAATCCCATTTTGTCGGATTGTGGTGATAAACAGCTATCAACGGATCATCTCTTTTTTTGGGTTCATTCGTGTTCATTTGTGGTTGAATAGTTACAAAATTTATTTCATCCAACATTCAAAGGAGTAAAGAGTTGAAATTAACCCCTTTAGAAATTCGCAAACAGGAATTCCGTAAAGCGATGCGTGGGTTTGATCCCATCGAGGTTCAAACGTTCCTGGATATGGTAGCGGAACAGTATGAACAGCTTTTGGAAGAGAACAACGCCCTGAACCGGCGGGTGATTGAAATGGAAACCAAGTTACGAGATTACCAGGAAAACGAACGTACCTTACGAGAGACTTTACTGAATGTTCAGGAAGTGAAGAAACAATCGGAAGAAAGCAGCCGGCGTCAGGCGGACTTAATGTTAAAAGAGGCGGAATTAAAAGCACTGGAGATTCTGGAAAACGCCCGGAAACAGGCTCGCCAGATTCGGGAGGAAGTGAATTGGTTAAAGTCTCAGAAAGAATCATTTATCAATCGATTGCGGCACATTCTGGTATCTCAAATCGAATTGCTTTCCGTGATGGAAATTGATGATGTGGTGCCGGAAGAAATGAAGCAAGTGTTGCAAAAAAGTAAATCTGCTAAACTTTCGACGCCAAAGCTCGAACACGAAGAACAAGCCTCCGCCGGAGACTATCTGGTGGTTGACAGGGAAACCCAAGAAGACAAAAGTAAGGAACAGACGGTTTCGCTCCCTAAACACTCCGAGCAAAACCCGGGAGATCCTGCCGGCAAAAACGCGGATGAGAGTTCTTCCGACCCACATAATGCCGGAAACACCGCTCAATTACCATCATCACAAGCCAATTCTTCCGGGGAAGAGGACATTAATGAATTTTTCAAAAAAGGTATCCAGATAGATGATTTAATTAAAAATATCAATAAAAAGCAGCAGGAGAAATAAAGGAGGGACATCATGCATCGGTTTTCACGTCTACTGGGGGTTGCCGGGTTGATAATTGTACTCACTTCATGCAGCACCTCCCGGTATTTAAGCAATCATCAAATTAATACGGATCAATCCGTGCGGGTTTTGTTGAGCAACGGTAACCAATATGAAGGCATTGTGATTGAACACACCGGGCAAACTTTTACAATAGTCAGCATAGATGATCATCAGCCACATCAGGTTCTTTCAATGATATTCGTCGGATTGAGCGGGTGAAGACTTATTATGATTACGAGGGGTATCCCATTAGTGAGGCGGAGATTGCCAAATATCGTGACAATCGAAACACCTGGGGACATGCCATCGGGGGGGCGGTTATTGGCGGCCTTGCCGGACTTGCCATTGGTATTCCGGTCTGGTTAGCGAATGACAACCCACCTCCTTTATTTGTGGGCGGTCTGGGAATGATTGTGGGTTCCATAGTTTTTGGTGCCAAAGGGGTAAAGCGTGATCATCAGGTGGCGGTTGCCAAAGTCCGAGCCCTCCGCTACCGGGAATCGGAATTACAGGCTGAAAAATTAAACGAAGAAAAACGATTACAAGAGTTACAGGCAGAAAAACAGCGTTTGCTGAAACAACTTGAGGAAAAGAAAAAAAGTTCGGAACCAAACCATCAATAACATGAATGATTCTACGGGGAAGAAAAATGGAAGACTTACGACAACAGATTGATGCGGCGGTAACCTACATTCGCCAATTTACCGATATACAGCCTTCGGTAGGCGTGGTACTGGGTACCGGTTTAGGTGACCTGGTAAAAGAAATTGAACAAGACGTGGTTCTCTCTTATCAGGATATTCCCCATTTTCCGGTCTCCACAGTGGAATCCCATGCCGGGAAACTAATTTTTGGCAACGTTTCCGACAAATCGGTAGTCGCCATGCAGGGGAGATTTCATTACTACGAAGGCTACAGCATGCAGCAAATCACCTTCCCCATCCGGGTGATGAAATTCCTGGGGGTTCATACATTAATCATCTCGAACGCCTGCGGGGGAATGAATCCTTTGTACCGAAAAGGCGATTTGATGATCATGGAAGACCATATAAACCTGCTGGGCAATAATCCCCTGATCGGTGTAAATGACGAGGAATTGGGACCGCGGTTTCCGGATATGTCGGAACCTTATTCCCACCGCTTAATTGAACTGGCGGAAACCATCGCCCTGGAAGAAAAAATAAAGGTGCAAAAAGGAGTGTATGTTGCGGTTCCCGGTCCGAACCTGGAAACCCGGGCAGAGTATCGGTTTTTGCGGATTATCGGGGCGGATGTGGTTGGCATGTCCACAGTGCCGGAAGTAATTGTCGCCCGGCACATGAATCTGGAAGTCTTCGGCATCTCTGTCATCACGGATGAATGCTTTCCGGACGCCCTTCATCCGGTGGATGTAGAAGACATCATTGCCACCGCCAATCAAGCGCAGCCAAAATTAACCCGGCTAATGAAACGGTTGATTGAACGACTGTAACCCGGGCATCATTGATGCTCCCGCTTCGGATATGCTGTTCAATGGGAGCTACTGAAACCCAAGGGTGGAGGAGCAGAAACAATGACCCCTGATCCCATTCATTCCCTGGGAAAAGCACTTATCGGTCTGGGAATTCTGATTATCCTGTTCGGAGCAGCGTTCCTGCTGTGGGATAAAATTCCCATGTTAGGCAGGCTTCCGGGTGATATCATCATTAAGAAAAAGAATTTTACATTTTATTTTCCCATTACCACTTTACTTTTATTAAATTTGATGCTCTGGTTTATTTTCTGGCTAATTGGGAAATTCAAAGGGAATTAACACATAACAGACGCAAGGTGTTGACACATGTTTAAAGAGTTCGGCAAAAAAGTTCCGGTAAGTAACATCGAGGAAAATATTCTTACCTACTGGGAAGAGGCAAAGATTTTTGAGAAAACCGTAGAACTTCGAAAAGACAGTCCCTGGTATGTGTTCTATGAAGGACCACCCACTGCCAACGGCAAACCCGGGATTCATCATATTCTAAGCCGCACCATCAAAGACATTATTTTGCGGTTTAAAACCATGAGCGGTTATTACGTGCCTCGCAAAGCCGGGTGGGATACCCACGGACTGCCGGTGGAAATTGCCGTGGAAAAGGAATTGAAATTAACCCAGAAGAACGAAATCGAAAAATACGGCATCGACAAGTTCAATCAAGCCTGCAAGGAACTGGTCAACCGGCATATCGAAATGGAAGGTGGCTGGCGCCGGTTAACCAACCGGATGGGATTCTGGCTGGACCTGGATAATGCTTACATCACCTATAAAAATGAGTATGTGGAATCGGTCTGGTGGGCAATTAAACAAATTTTTGACAAAGGGCTTATCTATAAAGATTACAAGATTGTTCCCCAATCCCCTACCATCGAAACGCCGCTCAGTTCCCATGAACTCTCCCTGGGCTACCGGGAAGTGGTGGACCCGAATTTGTTTATCAAAGTGAATGTGCTTTCCTCCCCGAAGGCATCATTGGAAGGAGCAGAGTTGTTGATCTGGACCACCACCCCCTGGACGCTGATTTCCAATGTTGCCGCGGCGGTGGGTGAAGAGTTGGATTACGTGCTGGTGACGAACCGCCGTGCCCGCAAAAGCGGCGACGCCGAACAAACCGAGGAACTGCGCCTGGTGCTGGCAAAAGCCCGTCTGGAGGTGTTAGACGGCGACGTGGAAGTGCTGGAAACATTTAAGGGAAAGGAAATCCTGGGAACGGTTTATAAGCAGATTTTCGACCTTCTGCCGATTGACCGGAAAAAATACCCCAATGCCCTGACCCTCCTGCCCGGGAATTTTGTTTCTACCGAGGAAGGTTCCGGGATTGTGCATATTGCCCCGGCATTCGGGCAGGATGACTATGATCTCTCCAAGAAATTCAATCTGCCGGTATTGCAGCCGGTGACCCCCGGCGGGCGCTTTACCGAGGGCATGGGGGAATTTTCCGGCAGACCGGTGAAAACATTTACTTACGCAGACGGGCATACCGAAGAAGGAGTGGATAAAGACGTGATTCGTGCCCTGAAACAAATGGGCAAAGTTTACCGTGCCACCATCGACTACAAACACAACTATCCCCATTGCTGGCGCACGGACAATCCGGTGATTTATTACGCCCGGGAGTCATGGTTTATCAATTCTCCGGCTTATAAAGAACGCATGGTGGCGTTGAATAAAACCATTAACTGGCAGCCGCCGGAAATTGGCAGCGGACGCTTTGGCAATTGGCTGGAAGATGTCAAAGAGTGGTCACTCTCCCGAGACCGCTACTGGGGTACTCCCCTGCCCATCTGGGTGAGTGAAGATGGCGAAGACCAATTTGCGGTTGGTTCCATTGCCGAACTGATGGAAGGCTGGTACGAACAACCGGATGGAAAACGGGTGCCCATGACGGAGATGGCGGATCAAATCGATTTACACCGCCCATTTGTTGACCGGGTTGTGTTTGAACGAAACGGAAAAGTGTACCGGCGAACTCCGGAAATCATCGATGTCTGGTTTGACTCCGGCTCCATGCCCTTTGCCCAATTCCATTATCCCTTTGAGAACCAGGAATTATTCAAGAAAAGCTTCCCGGCGGATTTCATCGCCGAGGGAGTTGACCAGACCCGGGGGTGGTTCTATACCCTGCACAATATCGCCACGGTTCTGTTCGACAGCGTGGCGTTCAAGAACATCATCGTTAATGATTTGATTCTGGACAAACATGGTCAAAAAATGAGTAAGTCGAAGAATAACGTGGTATATCCCTTCGATGTAATCGATAAATACGGGGTGGATCCGCTGCGCTGGTACCTGATGACAGTTAACAATCCCTGGATTCCCAAACGCTTTGACATCAAAGGAATTGAAGAGGTATATCGCAAATTCTTCGATACCCTGATGAACACCTACAGTTTCTTTGCTCTCTACGCCAATATCGACCAATTCGATCCGCAGACGGCGCCGGTAGCATTTTCGGAAAGACCGGAGATCGACCGCTGGATTTTATCACGGCTCTATACCATCATTGATAAAGTGAATGACCGGATGGAGCACTATGACATCACCCATGCCGCTCGTCCGATTGCCGATTTCGTATTGGATGACGTTTCCAACTGGTATGTGCGGCGGAACCGGCGGCGCTTCTGGAAAAGTGGGGACGACAGGGACAAATTGGCAGCCTACCAGACCCTTTACGAGGTGCTGGTTACCATTTCCCGACTCACTGCGCCGTTTATTCCGTTTGTTGCCGAGGAATTGTATCAAAACCTCCGTCATTCGGATATGCCGGAAAGCGTTCACTTAACGGACTTCCCGAAATTAAACGAGGAGATGCAGCAACATCGCAATGCCGAATTGGAAGAACGCATGGCGATTGCCCAGAAAGTGGTCCGAATGGCACGTGCCTTGCGAAATGAAACCAGAATTAAGGTGCGGCAGCCGCTTCCGGAACTGGTGGTATCAACTCCTTCCGCCTCGGAACGGGATGCAGTCAATCAAATGGAAGCAATCATTAAAGAAGAAATAAACGTCAAAAACATTACCCTTACGGAGCAGAGTCAGGAGTTGGTTGTGCGTCATGCCAAACCGAATTTTAAGAAATTGGGCCCCAAATTTGGCAAGCAAATGAAAAGTGTGGCATCTTTAATTCAACATTTAAGTGAACAAGAAATTAACACATTGGAAGAAAGCGGCAGCATTCAGCTAATGGTAGACGGACAGCCGGTCGAAATTCTGCGGGATGAAGTGGAAATCATCGAAGAGCAAAAAGGGGATTATGCCGTGTTAAGCGAAGGGAATCTCACCCTGGGACTGGACACCACCATCACCCCGCAACTGGAATTGGAAGGCATTGCCCGAGAATTTGTCAATCGGATTCAGAATCTGCGTAAAGATTCCCGGTTGGATGTGATGGACCGAATCATCATTTATTACCAGGCGCCGGAAAAAATTGAACGGGCTGCCCGGGAGATGGGAGAATACATCAAAGATGAAACCCTGGCGGTAGATTTGAAAAACAGTCTGCCCGGCAAAAAGAAGGCGTTTGAGATAACGATCGATTCCGAGAAATTTCCGGTGGTGATTGAAAAATACGAAATGAAATAAACTATTTAAAATTCTTGAATTCGTGTCGATTGTAGAGACTTTCTTTGACAACAACAATGCAATCACAACCCCCTCAGTTGATATATCAGAACGGAGTGGTTGGAAATTTATTAAATTTGTAAGAAACACGTTTTTTATTTGTAACGGCACAAAATCATATTAAATTGTGCCCTCATTTCCAGAACAGGGATTCGTTTGATAATCAGGAAGGGACTTAAAAAATGAAGAAAAGTAACGGAACATCATCCTATAACGCAACCCTGGAACCGGAGCAACCCAGGACTTATTTAAGCGATGAAGAATTAGCTCATTTTAAAAAGTTGATCCTGGAGAAAAGAGCCCAGGCGCTGGAAGATATCGACCGCTTGAAAGAGCGGCTGGAAAACTCCTGGGAACAAGCTGAAGCATATACATATCACCTGGCAGATGCCGGATCGGATGCGATGGAACGGGAAATGCTGAACATGATGATTGCCCGTCAGCAAAAGTTTGTCGGTTATTTGAACCGGGCTTTAAAGCGAATTGAATTAAAAACCTACGGGATGTGCAAAGTAACCGGGAAGCCCATTCCCAAAGAACGTTTGGAAGCTGTACCGCACACGGAAATTACCGTGGAAGCAAAATTGAAAGAAAAGCAGCAAATCAAATAATTTCGGACACCCGTATACCAAAAAGGCCTATGTGGTTTAAGGATGGTTTTTGAAAAACACATTTTGAGTTGAGTGCGAGTGGAGGTCGTACATCTCAATTATCTTTTTAATAAATGGTAAGTAGAGAGGCAGCCTATGGAAGCGAAGAAACTTGAGCATTTTAAAGAAATGCTATTGGAAAAAAGGAAAGAAGTGTTGGAAAGGATTGAACGCCTGAGAGAAGTAGCACTCGAATCTAATTATAAAGACAGCTACGGCGACCATTCCGGCTACGCCTATCACATGGCTGACCAGGGAACGGATGCGATGGAACGGGAAAAAGCATTTCTTTTTCTTTCGCGTGAGGAGAAATATCTTCAACAGATTAATCAGGCATTACAGCGAATCGATCTAAATGAATATGGTATTTGCCGGGTCTGTGGCAAAGAAATTGATGAAAACCGGTTGGAAATTGTACCCACCACTCGTATTTGCGTTCCATGTAAATTGGCAGAATCCAAAAAAAAAGGATGATTTTTTGAAGGTGAGGAGTCTGCTACACCGAAATCAACTTATCGCTTTTCTCATCATCGGTCTGATTTTTATTTTTGATCAATTCACGAAATTCCTGGCAATGACATTTCTTCAGCCATCCCATCCGGTGAACATTCTCGGGAACTTTTTGCGTTTGACGTATGTGGAAAACCCGGGAATGGCATTTGGCATTGATATTAGCGATAAGCTCCTTTTTAACCTCATTTCACTTGTTGCAATTGGTATTATTTTTTTATATTACTATCGATTACGACACAACCCCCTGATGCGTTATTCCTTCGCCATTATTTTAGGCGGGGCATTCGGGAATTTATGGGACCGTTTGCTCAGGGGGAGTGTGGTCGATTTTTTAGATTTTGATTTCTTTGATATCCATTTTTCCGGCGGCACTTACCTGTTCTGGCAGTTGCCCTCTTATTCCCTGGAACGCTGGCCGGTATTTAATGTCGCCGATATGGCAGTTACCATTGGGATGCTGATAATTGTTTTATCCGCCTTTTTGGATATTTCACCCGAGACCGTTTTAAGCAATGCCCACAGAAAAGAAATTTCTCATTGAAGTTTCCTCCCCTCCCCCATCCGATCGTCTCGACCGTTATTTAACCACTTGCCTGCCGGAGCTTTCCCGGGCCTACATTCAAAAGTTGATCCGGGGCAGCCAGGTGCTGGTAAACGGCGTCCCCGTGAAATCTTCTTATAAACCGCTGCCCGGGGATCGCATTGAAATTTCTTTACCTCCACCGGAACCGACCGAATTGCTCCCGGAAAAAATCCCTCTGACCATTGTCTATGAAGACGAGCATCTGTTGGTCATTGACAAACCGACCGGCATGGTAGTGCATCCCGGTGCCGGAGTACGCCAGGGTACCCTGGTAAATGCCTTGCTGGCTTACTCTCCCTCTTTATCCGGCGTGGGAGGACGTCTGCGCCCCGGAATTGTGCACCGCCTGGATAAAAACACCAGTGGCTTGTTAGTCGTTGCCAAGGATGACATCAGCCATCGAAAATTACAGCAACAATTTTCTGAAAAAATAGCTCGGAGAACATATAAAGCACTGGTATGGGGGGGGCTTACTCCGGAAGAAGGGGTGCTGGAAAATTTTATCAACCGGAGTAAATCCGACCGCAAAAAATTTGTGGTTGCACCGGCAGGAAAACCCGCCATTACCATCTACCGGGTAGAAGAACATTTCTCTTTTTTAACCCTCATTCAGGTACAATTAAAAACCGGAAGAACCCATCAGATTCGGGTTCATTTTAACCATATTCATCACCCGGTGTTCGGAGACCCGGAGTATTCCGGGCGCCGTAAACAATTAAATCGACTTTCTTCTTTATCTCAAAAAAAGTTTGCTGTATATTTGTTACAACTTATAACCAGACAGGCATTGCATGCGTTTCAATTGGGTTTTTATCACCCAATCGCACAAAAATGGCTGGAATTTCAAAGCCCGTTACCGGAAGATATGAGCAGCGTAATTCAGGAAATCAGAAAATTTGAGGTGGAAAGATGAACGTGATGTTAACAGCACTGGCAGCCGTATTGTTGATGATTGCACCGGGTATGACGCAGCAAATCCAGTTTCTGAATCCCAAAGTGATTGATATGGGTAAAGTTCTCCAGGGGAAAATGATTGAAGGTGAAATTCGATTTGTCAATATCGGTTCAGGGGTGCTGGAACTGGAAAAAGTGAAGCCCAGTTGCGGATGCACTACCGTACCGCCCGGGAAAATGAGCTTTGCCAGTGGAGATACCGCGGTCATTCCGTTCAAAATCAAAACGGAGAACTTTAACGGCATTATTCGAAAATCGATTAAACTGGTCTTTAAAAATGTTACCCCCAAGAGCCAACTGGTGGTGGTGCAAGCCAATGTGGTCACCGAAGTAAAAGTATCTCCCCGCTTTGTGAATTTCCAGACGGTTCAGTTTAATCCGGATACCACCATTACCGAATTTATCGAGATTGAAAATACGTCATCCCATGATGTTACATTGACCCGGATTTATACCAAAAGCAAATATCTGAAAATCGTTCCGGAAACCACCACGGTTCCGGCTGGAAAATCTTTTTTGATACGCCTGGAACTCCATCCCGCCGCGCCGGGGCATTTAAACACCACGGTCAAAATCGATACCAACCACCCGACGCAGCGCCATTTTACCGTACCGGTGTTTATAAACGTTCAACAACCGCGCGGTTAACAGGATTACCTGCGAACCGTTACCGTGCCTTTCGATAAAATGGATTCTCTAAAAACACGCTTGCTGGCCATCTGGGTCGCTGCACTGGTACTCGGTTTCGCTGTCAACCAGGTACTACCGGAGGGAATTCGCTGGGAGTTACTGCTCCCCCGTTGGGAACGCAACAGCCAGGCGATTGGGTATATCTCAGTCGATTCGGCTTATACCCTCTACCTGAAGGGACAGGTTCAATTTGTGGATATACGCCCGGCCGAAGAATTCGATATCGACCACCTCCCCGGCGCAATCTCACTGCCGCTAATAGAATTTTTCCGTGCCCCGGAACGCCTGAAGCAACTCAATTCTTCCCGCTATTACGTTCTCTATTGTTTTGAACCCCAATGTGATGAAGCAACTTCACTTGCCGGAGAGTTTACGGCTGCCCGCTTTCCCCATGTTTCCCTCCTGATAGGCGGTTTTTCTGCCTGGCTGGAACGCGGCTACCCGGTGGAAACCGAATAGGACCCGAATATGCCCCGGAACAACCGATTAGATTATTTTCTCCCCAAAATACGTTTCCTTTTACGATTGTTTTTTGGGTTCATCCTGATTTATGCCTCACTCGACAAACTTCTTCACCCGGTTCAGTTCGCTCTGGCAGTGGAAAATTACCGGCTGATTAGCAGCGCGGCTTCCCGATGGGTTGCTATCTGGCTGCCCTATCTTGAACTTTTGACCGGATTGCTATTGATGAGCGGATTCTGGGAAGAAGCAGCAGGGTTGACAACGACCCTGCTGATGGGAATCTTTTTTATCGCTATTTTCCAGGCATACTTGCGGGGGCTGGATATCTCCTGCGGGTGTTTCTCGGTAGATGGAGATGCCAATCTTGGAGTGGGAAAAGTGCTGGAAAATCTGGCATTGCTGATTGGCAGCATCATACTGGTTGTTCTCCAACATCGCCGCCCCACCATCCAACCGCCTCAATCCTGAACCATCACCTGGTGTCCATCTCTTTTCGGGTTCCGGAAAGGACGGTGTTAAGGCGAGGAAAGATGGGATAGAGAGTAGCAGGCATTGGAGGATTGGGGAAATTGCCGCTGAAACAAAATGGACCCCCACACAGCCTAAACGCCACCCATCCGAGGATCTATTCGGTAAGATTACAAACATCATTCCGGTGGGATGTGACTCCGGTCAACAGTCTGATAAGGGATTGTCGTATTTTGCTCGTCCGCTGATGAACAGGGGGGTAACGGGACAGGATGGAAGGGTACCAGGAGTGGATAAATTTTCTCATCTCTAAAAGTAACTCCTGAGTCACATTTTTCCGGTAAGTCTCAAATTATGTTACGTAAGAATTTGCGTAATAAATATTTATTGTCATTAAGGGTGGGTGCGAGTTTCGATGTGTTTCGTATATGAAGAGGGAGCGAACTAATGGACACGGATGTGAAACGAAATCTTCGCCAACGGCTTGGCAAAGTATATCGGCCCAAATATGATGTGTTAATTGTGGAAGATAATTTAGAGCAAGCTCATCTGACAAAGCTATTAATGGAAGAATACGGTCTTAGCGCTCAATATCTTACCGATAGTTCCAAAGCGCTTCGAGTAATACAGAAGGACAAGCCGGCGATTGTCATACTGGATTTGATGATGCCCGAATTAGACGGCTTGCGATTATGCCGACAGATCAAGAATTCACCGGACACCCGAAAGACCCGGGTCATCATTTATTCCGGTAAAATGTATGATTCGGATCGTCGCAAAGCATTGCAATTCGGTGCCGATGCGTTCTTTATCAAACCCACTCGAGCCAATATGCTGATCACCAAAATTAAAGAATTGTTACCGTATTCTTTTGCGAATGGCTCCTATCAAAATTAAATTTTGGGGGGTGCGTGGTTCCATTCCGACACCGGGTCCTCGTACCACCCGTTATGGCGGGAACACCTCCTGCCTGGAAATCTCCTTCCCTGACAAGCCCCTCATGATCGTTGACGCCGGTTCCGGAATTCGGGAGTTAGGGAAAGATTTGCTAACCCGGCAACATCCCATCCAGGCCTATATTTTTTTGAGCCATTTTCATTGGGATCATATCCAGGGGCTACCGTTTTTTCAACCCGCATTTGAGTCTCAAAATAATTTTGTGATCTATGGATGTGATGAACCCAATGTGGACCTCACCAAAATCATCTCCATGCAAATGAATCCTATTTATTTCCCGGTGGCAATCGAAGATATGTCTGCCAAAGTCGAATTTCGCCCCATTACCGAGGAACAGTTTACTCTGAACGATGTTGATGTAGAAACCAAATTCTTAAACCATCCCGGCTATACACTTGGTTTTCGCTTTACCTACAATTCCAAATCCATCGTGTATATGAGCGATAATGAACCATTTTACCGGAAACAAAACCACACCTCACGATATACCCGAGATTCCCTGGAATCCCGGTTCGAAAATTATGTGGAAGACAAGGAGAATCATCTGATTCGTTTTCTTGCCGGGGCGGATGTTTTGATTCACGATGCCCAGTATTTCCCGGAAGAATATCAACAGCGTATATCCTGGGGGCATTCGCCATATACGTATGCAGTGGACCTGGCAGTGAAGGGACGGGTGAAACAATTGATTTTGTTCCATCATGACCCGGACCACGATGATGACACTGTTGACCGAATATTGGACTTAAGCCGAAACCGTTTGCGGCAACAGGGCTATCGGATCGAATGCCTGGCAGCCGCGGAAGGAGATGCGATACATCTGTAAGCCCCCCTTTACCGGGTCTCATAAAGCTATCTTTAATTCCATGGATATCATTAAGATGCCCCCGGGTCAGGGTTCAGCATTCTCAATATTTCAGGGCAAATAACCACCTCTTGGCAGGGGAATTTAAACCGGTAACTTTGAAGTAACTACTCAGGTTGTTATACCGCAACGTTCGCAACGAACAGATGTTTATCTCTTTCCCGTTGCGGCCCTCGCGTATCCGCTGCAATCAATGCGGTAAAGAAAAAGTTTTGATGACAAAAACAGATTTTTACCGGAACTCTTTCTTATCTTCGTCCTAAATAGCTACCTGAGTCGTTACACTTCGAATACTATTTCGCCTTTTTCAGGGTTGTTTCATTTTTTATTTTTCTATTTGCGAAAAATATTTTTTCTGTTTTATATTTGAGGTGGGCAAGCGTGACCACGACCGTATCAGGGACTTTAGCGGAAGAAGTCCACTGATCTGTGGCGCGTTTGCCCGTTTTTTTACCCTGACGGTATCATCTGTTCCCCACTTCATTCTTACTTCGTCACCAATTTCGATACGCCTCTATGTATTCTTTTCTCCACATTGAAACAAGCGGACCGGAACCTCTCTCAGATCGAATCCTCTTTATTGCCATCCTCAATCATAATGGTAAAAATCCGACAGACTCTTTTTCCGGTTATCTTGCCGCGCTACATCCAATTCCTTCCCGAAGGATGTTGCCGGATGAGATAATACCTGAACAGCCTCTCCAATTTCATCATGTTGCCCGAAAGATAGTTGAATTAACCGATGATAAAATTCTTGTCGCTCATGATGCCCTGACTGCTTACGCATTCCTTAAACAGGAATTCCGGCAATTGGGATACACCTTTCAGCGGAAAATGTTATGCACCCAACGGCTAACCCGCAAACTGTTTCCCGACTTACCGTCCCACTCACTCCGTCGATTAGCCAGCCATTTCGATTTATCTCCACCAGGCGCAACTGAGACCTCCGGCAACGCTCAGCTTACCATGGCGTTGTTCTTTAAACTTATGCAATTAAAAGAACGCGGGGAAATTTCCTTTCAGTTGGATCGGGAAACCACGGAAACACACCTCTCCCCTGCCCTTTCCGGTGCACAAATTCAATCGCTTCCGGAAAAAACCGGGGTGTATTTTTTTTATGGGGAAAACCGGGAACTATTATATATCGGGAAAAGCTGCAATATTCGCAAGCGGGTTCATTCCCATTTTAGGGGAATGATGAATGCCCCCCTGGAGCGTGCCTGGAAGGAGCAGGTTCATCACATAGAATTTGAGGTGACCGGAAGTGAATTGATTGCCCTGTTGTATGAATCTCATTTAATTAAGGAACAACAGCCCCTTTATAACCGGGATCAGAAAACTATCAATTATCGATTTGGGTTGTTTCCCTATACAAATAACAAGGGGTACCTGTGCTTTCGTGTCGCTGCATTGTCAAATGAGTTACCAGAACCGCTTAGAGTCTTCCGCAGTAAGTCGGAGGGAGATTCTTTTTTATCCCGGTTGAGCAAGGAGTTGCATCTCTGCCAGAAACTTTGTCACCTGGACCACAGCCGGGGAGGATGTTTTGGCTATCATCTGGGAATGTGCAATGGAGCGTGCTGTGGGAAAGAAGACCCGAAAGCATACAACCGCAGGGCAAAAAAGGTCTTCGGAGAATACAGGTATCCTTACCCCGATTTTTTGGTCATTGGCGAAGGAAGACATTCGGATGAATGGTCGGTGGTGGATGTGTGTAACGGGGTTTACCGGGGATTCGGTTTTACCCCGCGTTTATCAGCACTCCCGGCTGTTCATGAATTGAAACAAGTCGTTCTGCCCCGCCCGGAGTACCCGGATATCCGCCGGATTATCATTTCCTGCCTGAGAGATGGAAAGGGAGGGGAGGTGATCCGGTACAGGGTATAGGGTATAATGGGTAAGGGGGAATTGGGGGGTGGGGAAAGCGGACAGGTGAGAGTGAATACCTGCCAGCTTTCCCCATCTCCCCATTTATCCATCTCCCCATTTACCGATTACAGCGGTTCGGTCATTGACCAGGGATCGAGCACTTTGTTGAGTTCGTCTTCCGGTAGTACTTTCTTCTCCCGGGCAACTTCCCGGACGGTGCGGCCGGTTTTGTACGCTTCTTTGGCAATCTGGGCAGCGGCATCATAGCCGATTTTGGGCGCCAGGGCAGTGCACATCGCCAGGCTCTGCTCAATCATCTGTGAAATGCGTTCTTCATTGGGTTTTAGCCCGACCACCAATTTCTCAGTAAACACATTCACACCGTTGGCAAGCAGTCGAATGGATTCCAGCATGTTATGCGCCATCACCGGCATCATCACGTTCAACTCGAAGTTGCCGGAAAAGCCGCCGATGGCAATGGTGGCGTCATTGCCAATCACCTGGGCGCAGACCATCACCAGGGCTTCGGCGATCACCGGGTTCACCTTGCCGGGCATAATCGAGGAGCCGGGCTGCACTTCCGGCAACAGCAATTCGCCAATGCCGCAGCGGGGACCGGACCCCAGCCAGCGCACATCATTGGCGATTTTCATCAAACTGCCGGCAATGGTTTTCAGAGCTCCGCTAACCTCCACGTAAGCATCTTTCGCCGCCTGCGCTTCAAAATGATTTTCCGCTTCTCGAAACTCCAGACCGGTCATCTCACTCAATTTGGCTGCCATACGGCTACCGAATTCATGATGGGTGTTAATGCCCGTTCCCACCGCAGTGCCGCCAATAGCCAGCTCGGAGAGATGATAGCGCACATTTTCCAGCCGGCGGATGCCGTGCTGCACCATGCTGGCATAGCCGCTGAATTCCTGCCCCAGGCGGATCGGGGTGGCATCCTGCAGGTGGGTTCTGCCGATCTTTACAATTTTATCAAATTCCTTCGATTTCTCCGACAGGGCATCATACAGTTTTCGCAGCGCCGGCAACAGGTTTTTCTCAATGGAAACCATAGCCGAGAGGTGCATTGCCGTGGGGATGACGTCGTTGCTGGACTGTCCTTTGTTCACATGGTCGTTGGGATGCACCGGCTTACGGTCGCCGATTTTCCCGCCCAAAATTTCATTGGCGCGGTTGGAAATCACCTCGTTGGCATTCATGTTGGAAGACGTTCCCGAACCGGTCTGGAAAATATCCACCGGGAACTGGTCGTCTAACTTCCCGTTCATTACCTCCTCTGCCGCCTGCATAATCGCCTTTGCCAGTCTCTCATCCAACAATCCCAGTTTCATGTTCACTTCCGCGGCGGCAAATTTGATCATCCCCAGGGCATGGATAAACGAGCGGGGAAATCGCAGCCCGCTGATGGGAAAATTCTCCACCGCCCGCTGGGTCTGAGCGCCCCAGTAAGCGTTTTCAGGTACTCTCATCTCTCCCATGGAGTCTTTCTCAATGCGATATTTTTCTTCAGACATTTCAACCTCCTTCGTGCTAAGTAATTCGTTTGTGTTTGAACTTCTGTTATTTTAAACGATCAACCGGGAAACATCCGGAAAACCGTAAACCCCTCTCTGTTACCACATTCCCGGGATTACGATCCCACAGGAGGGACACCTGCCATCCGTTCCGACACGGTTTTTCAATATTCGATATCCATACCGCTCTACTACCACGGTTTTGCAACTCGGGCAATAGGTGTTTTCGTATTCATTCACCCCGCCGGGCAGGTTGCCGCCATAAACAAAGTGCAGCCCTTCCCCATAGCCAATTTCCGCCGCCCGGATGATCGTTTTTGCCGGTGTCGCTGACGGTCCGGTCATTTTATAGTCGGGATGAAAAGCGGTGACATGCCAGGGAATATCCGGGGAAACGGATTTGATAAATTGCGCCGCCTCTCGAATTTCCGCCTCGCTGTCATTAAACCCCGGCACCAGCAAGGTGACAATCTCCAGCCAGAACCCCATCTCATATACCATCTGAATGCTATCCAGCACCCGCTGCAACGTGGTGCCCAGGGTGCGATAATTGCGATCCCGCATGCTTTTTAAATCGATGTTGAAGCCGTCAGTGCAGGGGCGGAGATATTCCAGCACCTCCCGGGTGGCATTGCCGTTGGAGACATAAAAACAGGTAAACCCGGATTTTTTTGCCGGTTGAAAGACCGCTTTTGCCCACTCCGAGGTGATCAACGGTTCATTGTAAGAACTGGCAACGCAGCGGGCGCCGTATTGCTTTGCCAGCGACACAATGCGTTCGGGGGCAACTTCAGAAGGTCGTCTACCGGCGCGGGCATCCCGCAGGGTCTGGGAAATATCCCAATTCTGGCAATAGGGGCAGTGCAGATCGCAGCCGTGCATGCCAAAGGTCATGGTCAGAGAACCGGGATACACATGATAGAAGGGCTTCTTTTCCGTGGGGTCGCATTGCAGGGCGGAGACATATCCCCAGGGCACATAGAGCTTTCCATCCCGGTTAAACCGCACCTGGCAGATGCCGCGCTTTCCCGGTTTTATTTTGCAATAATGTCCGCAGGCGGAGCAGCGTACCGTTTTGTCGGACAGGGATTCATACAACTCGCCTTCCCGGGTGAGGGAATCCAGAACGGCTGTCAGGGGGATGTGGCCGGCGAGGGGCGGGCGGATTCCGTTGGAAACAACATCCCCGGGGCGTCTGGAAAATTCGCCTTGCTTTTTCTCCGAAGATTTGACGATGCCCATAACAATCCCCCTCAACTGTTACTGTTAAAGTTATCTCACTTTTCCGGATAAATCAATTTAAATTGAGAAATGGTATATTCACTCATCGGGGAAGACATTTAACGGATTTGGGATGGGTGATACACTTTAAACTCTAAATCTCACCAAACGACCGCTAATGACGAATGACGAGCAACAAGTGCAACATCAATCGCAGCTCGCCAGAGGAAATTGAAGCGGGCATTTCTATTAAACCCACTGGCAGCGGAGCGGTGCATATTACCGCCATGCACGCCAGCGCTTTGCCAAGATTCGGTTTAGGAGAGAAGATGAGAGAACAAATTCTCTTGCTTTTTTCGTGCAATAATTTTACTTTTTTAAAAAAAGATTAGGTACAAAATGTCTATTCAGGAAATAATTCAAGAAATTAAAAGATTGCCTCAGAAGGAATTGGAATTACTCTTTGCTCATTTTTTTTCCGATGAAGAGCTTCTCAGGGAATTGGAGCGGTTAGGGTTTTTAAAACTAAGTGAGAATGCCTTTTCTTTCTGGAATGACCCTCGGGAGGTTATTTACCAGGATTTTCTTGAATTGGATAATCATGCGAAATGATTGTTTCGGGTGACATTATTCTAATTCGCTTTCCATTTACCGCTCTCTCTCAAACCAAAGTTAGGCCGGCCCTAGTGATAACCCGTACGAAGGATAAATACAAAGACCTGGTAATTTGTGCTATCAGTTCCGTTGTGCCGGACAAAGTAGGTGAAAGAGAACTACTCATTAGCAAGACTGAGAAATGGTTTAATCAAACCGGATTACGGGTGAACTCGGTTGTGAAAGTGGATCGCCTGGCTACACTGAGAGAGATGGATGTTATCACCAAAATTGGGAATTGTCCTTCCTCGTTTTGGAAAAAATTTGCCAAATCCTTCTGCGATTTAACAAAGAGCAGATCCCATCCAGGAAATAAATAAGCTTTCTACATGTGGTTCCTCTTCTACTGGCGGAGAACTTTCCGGTTAGAAGTCTGTAGATGCCACCAATAACGAAGAAGACTACTTTTTTATTAAAGACCATCCCTGCATGCGCAGGGACAAGCCGGGGTAATATTCGGGTGACCCTTTACCGGCACCACCACGGTGGAAAAACGCTACCAGTACGACCACGCCGGGCGGGTGACCCGGGTGTTCCACAAAATCAACGGCGGAACGGAAATTCTACTGGTTGCCAACACCTACAACGAATTGGGACAGCTCATCGAAAAAAACTTGCATTCCACCGATGGGGGCAACAACTTTTTACAGTCGGTGGATTTTACCTACAACGAACGGGGCTGGCTGACGCAGATTAACGATGAAGATTTGAGCGACGGCGAAGGCGACCTGTTCGGTATGCGGCTGTATTACCAGGAGGGGTTGCCCGCGCTGAACGGCGATCCCCAGTATAACGGCAACATCTCCGCCGTGGTATGGAAAAGCGCCCCGGATAATGTAAAGCGGGGCTACGGCTATGGATATGACGGCATCAACCAGTTGCTTTATGCCCAATATGCCCGGAACAACAGCGGCAGTTGGAGCGGGCAGGAGTATGATCAATACAGCGTTTCCAACCTCAGCTACGATCTGAACGGCAACATAAAGACGCTTGACCGCCGCGGCCCCGACGATCCCGGCGGCTACATTGACCGGTTGACCTATGCCTACCACGGCAATCAACTGATTGCCGTGGAAGATGCGGTGCCCACCCACTACAACTACGACTTCCGCAACGGCGTCGTTTATTCCGGCGCGGATGAGTATGCCTATGATGCCAATGGGAATATGACCCGGGATGATAATAAGGGAATTACGGTAACTTACAATGAATTGAACCTTCCCACCGAAGTTGACTTTGGCAACGACAACCGCATTGAGTGGATTTACTCCGCCTCTGGCGAAAAATTAAGAAAAACCGTATATTTCAACAGCGGCGTTTCCGTTGTTACGGATTATGTGGGCAGCTTTGTTTACAAGGAGGGTGCGTTAGACTTTTTCCATACTGCTGAGGGCCGGGTAGAGGTAGATGGCAGCAACTTTGAATATCAGTACAAAATAACAGACCATTTAGGCAACACCCGGGTGCTGTTTGCCGCAAGCGACAGCGACACGCTGGTAATAAAACAAGTGGCGCACTACTACCCCTTTGGCTTGCAGTTAGCCGGCATTGGCAGCACCGGCGGCAGTGATAATAAGTTCCTCTACAACGGCAAAGAGCTTGAGGATGAGCATAACCTGTATTGGTACCACTACGGGGCGAGGTTTTATGACCCGCAACTGGGCCTGTGGCACAGCATTGATCCGGCGGATGAGTTTTACTCGCCTTATGTTTATGTTCGCAATAATCCTGTGATGTTTCTTGATCCTGATGGGAAAGATGCTATTCCCATCGTTTTTGAAGATTATCAAGTTCACACAGGAATACGTCGAATTGGTAAACTACCATTGGGCCACGCAGGTATTTTGCTTATTGACCCAGAAACAGGTTTAACAAAGTACTATGAGTATGGAAGATATGATGCTGAAAATATGGGCATCGTAAGAAATATTCCAGTACCTGACGTAGTTATTGACGACAAAACGGGAATGCCAACAGAAGCGTCTTTAAACAACGTATTACATTTTATTGCATCAAGATCTGGACAAAAGAAAAATATTCTTGGTTCTTATATCAAAAATGATCAATTTAAAAAAATGAATGAATATGCAGAAGCAAGAATGGCTGCAAATAATAATCCAGACAGACAACGTTACAATGTGGTCATTAATAACTGTGCACACTTTGTGATTGATGTATTAGAAACGGGTGGTGTTGACGTTCCCACAATAATTGATCCTTCTCCAGAGTCAATTATTAAGGAGATAAGAATCGAATATGGTAATTTGGATCATAACTACAAAAACAACACTACAACTATATCTAAGAACCGTAGTATTTGGAACTTGTGGGGTTTGTTTGATTTGTTTGGTGGAGGAGACGATGATTAGAAACATCTTAACTGGCATTGTTTTGATTATAGCTATAGTTACAATATTGCTATTGGCTTTCGTTTATTTTTGTAAACCCAAAATTTCCATGCCTAAAAGACCCGCAAATGTGCCACTAACTGCTGTTTGGACAGGCGGAGCAGAAGGAGGAACTTGGATAGATTGTAGAAATATACCTAATCAGACAAATTTGTTCTTGTGTACAATCTATAACGATTATGATGGTGAGGTCATAGATAGTGCCTTGTTTAGAATTGATGGTGAACAAATTAGTTTGGAGGAACTAAAATCACTCATCAGATTTTATGATGGTCATAAGATTGTTTTAAAAGATAATCGAATCTTAAAATCCATTAAAAAAGATAAACAGTGAGATATTAGCCTCTTAAGGGGCGGAAACTGAGAATTTGTCTCTGAATTATATTCTCATAAGTTAAACAGATAATAAACTTACAAATTCTTCAGTTCCCAATTTTTATCGAGATTGTAAATTTGATGAACCGAAGATAATTATAAGGTTTTTATGAACTTGAAACCACTTTTGATGCTCTCTGTGGTAGAAAGGGCCAAATTTTAAATATTTTTGGTTAGTCTATTACCTTACTAATGTTATACCACGGCAATCAACTGATTGCCGTGGAAGATGCGGTACCCACCCACTACAACTATGACTTTCGCAACGGCAACGTCTATTCCGGCGCGGATGAGTATGCCTATGATGCCAATGGGAATATGACCAGGGATGATAATAAGGGAATTACGGTAACTTACAATGAATTGAACCTCCCCACCGAAGTAGACTTTGGCAACGACAACCGCATCGAATGGATTTACTCCGCCTCTGGCGAAAAATTAAGAAAAACGGTATATTTCAGCGGCGGCGTTTCGGTGGTTACGGATTACATCGGTAGCTTTGTTTACAAGGATGGTGCGTTAGACTTTTTTCACACCAGCGAAGGCCGGGTAGAGCACGATAACGGCAGTTTTGAGTATCAGTATGCCATAAAAGACCACTTGGGCAACACCCGCGTGCTGTTTGCCGCGAGCGACAGCGACACGCTGGTAATAAAACAAGTGGTACACTACTATCCCTTTGGCTTGCAGTTAGCCGGCATTGGCAGCACCGGCGGTAGTGATAATAAGTTCCTCTACAACGGCAAAGAGCTTGAGGATGAGCACAACCTGTATTGGTACCACTACGGGGCGCGATATTATGATCCACAGCTGGGCCTGTGGCACAGCATTGACCCGGCGGATGAGTTTTACTCGCCTTATATTTATGCAGCAAACCTACCTGTAAAATTTATAGACCCTGATGGAAATGATATTTCAATTGGACGTAAGTTATGGAATAATCCCACATTTAGGGATTATGCACTTTCAAGTGAAGAATTTGCGAAATTTGTTGGATTATTTGGAAAAGGAGGACCATTGGAAAAATTTGATTTCAGATTTTCATATAGTAGTTCTGTTGCTGCTGGTAAGACAGAAGCATATATTAATGGTGAGAAATTGACCATTAATCAGGCAGCAGAGCAAACAAAGTCAGGCCGGTACTATATCGATCCTAATTCAGAATTTAGTTTCGAAATATTATTGAATCCTGATGGTATAGAATATGATCGTTGGACATTGGCTGAAGAGCCCGGTGCTAAAACAGCGGATCATGAATTAACCCATGGTTTATACATGGTGTTTAAAATCGTTGAAGCTCAAAGCGGCAAGGAGGTTTGGATGTATGTGGGTGGCGAGCAGCACAAGGAAGTCAAGATGGGTAGTGAAAGCGTTAATTACTATGTTAAGTTATTGGAGCAAAAAGGATACAAACCAAAGACTTTTGAAAACATTGAGACTATGATAGAATTTCACGACGATAGAACCTGGTGGGAAAAGACGTGGGATAATATAAAGGAGTGGTTCAATGAGACTTTTTAAAAATTATTTGATAAGCTTTTTGTTATTATTGATTTGTGTTAACTGTAATCGTTTGCACGAAAAAGGTGTACTGGTAATTGACAAACTTCCACGGAAGATAAATATCCAGGAATTTAAAGATAATGGATATACAGTTATAGAGAAATATAACCATTATATGTTAGAAGGATATGAAATAAGGAAAGAAAATGCTACGTTAAAATTTAAAGATTTTAAGTTTCGTTCGGATGTTTATTCATTTGTGGGAGAAGACAGAATTCTTGATACCATTATATTGGCAACAGACAGTAATACTGTGGATATGTTCCGACACCGCTTTGCGAGCCCCCTATGGTATAAGGTATGGGAGAATTCAAAACTTTATATTAATGATAAACTAAGAATAAGGTTTCAAATAAATGCTTCGAGAGATACGTTAATGATAACCAGGTACTAAGGTTACTAAAAAGTTATTCTATAGAAAAATTACAGGTTTGCTTCAGTTGGAATCGGTATCATAGTGCACAACCTCTAGTGCATAGCCTACCTATATCTTCCATGTCAATCAACTGATTGCCGTGGAAGATGCGGTGCCCACCCACTACAACTACGACTTTCGCAACGGCAATGTCTATTCCGGTGCGGATGAGTATGCCTATGATGCTAATGGGAATATGATCCGTGATGATAATAAGGGAATTACGGTAACTTACAATGAATTGAACCTTCCCACCGAAGTTGACTTTGGCAACGACAACCGCATTGAATGGGTTTACAGTGCCTCTGGCGACAAATTGAAATCCTGGAAGATTTCATCCCGGTTGCAAACAGGGATGTTTGCGTCTTTTGCCGGGATGAGAAAAACGGTATATTTCAGCGACGGTATCTCGGTAGTTAAGGATTACATCGGTAGTTTTGTGTATGTGGATGGTGTATTGGATTTCTTCCACACTTCAGAAGGGCGTGTCGAATACGACGGCACTAACTTTGAGTATCAGTACAGCATAAAAGACCACCTGGGTAATGTGCGGGTACTATTTGCGGATGACGGGGCAGGCAACGCCATCATAAAACAGGAGAACCATTACTATCCCTACGGATTAACCTTAGCCGGGCTGGGCAGCACCGGCGGCAGTGATAATAAGT
>CAYYGL010000052.1:0-27168 GCA_964471235.1 uncultured Calditrichaceae bacterium | reverse complement strand
CATCAGGCAGATGGTATCCAGGTCGCCGGAGAGCCGCTTCTTCAATTTTTCGGGAGAGGTGCTCCGCCGGCGGGCGATCTCTGCCGGAGTGCATTCATCAGATGGTTCCGGTTGGGGATGTGCCAACTGTTTAAAGGCGGTGCTGGGTTTGGGAGGGGCAGTGTGGCAGATGATTTTTTCCAGTTCCAGCGGCGAGGTGCTGCTCACTTCATACGGTCGCTGCCCGGAGAGCAATTCGTAAAGGAGAACACCCAGCGAGTAGAGATCGCTGGCCGTAGTGACCGGTTCGCCGCGCACCTGTTCCGGGGAGGCGTATTCCGGAGTTAAGACCCGCATGCCCACCCGGGTGAGGGTTTGCCCATCAGTCAGCAGACTCTCTTCATCCACCATTCGGGCAATCCCAAAATCCAGCAATTTAACGACCCCATCTTCAGTAATCAGGATGTTGTTCGGTTTTAAATCGCGGTGCACCACCAGGTTACGGTGGGCATATTGAACAGCGGAACACACCAGGGTAAACAGTTTCAGACGGGCTTCAAGGGGTAAACAATGGCGGTCGCAGTAATCGGAGATGGGCTCTCCCCGGATATATTCCATGGCAAAGAACGGCGCGCCTTCTTGGGTGATCCCGCCGTCCAACAGCCGGGCGATATGGGGATGCTCCAGCCGCGCCAGTATCTGTCGTTCGCTGTGGAACCGCTTTAACATGTGTTCGGATGCCATGCCCGGTTTGATGAGCTTCAGCGCCACCTCCTGCTCAAACTGCCCGTCGGCGCGTTCTGCCAGGTACACCGCGCCCATCCCGCCAATGCCAATCGCTTCCACTATCCGATAGGGACCAATCTGCTGCCCGGTTAGCGTCAGCGACTCTGCGAAATCGAGGGCACCGAAGGCAGGGCTTTTCAGGAGATCATGGGTGTGACTGTCTGCCGCTAAAAGAGATGCCACTTCCCGGTAGAGCTCCGGATTTACCCGACGCACGTTTTGCAATAACTCTTCTCGTTCCGAAGCGGTTTTTAAGAGCGCTTCTTCAAACAATTCCTGCACTTTTTGCCACTGTTCGCTGTTCATGATTTTCCTTCTTGTTTCTTGCACCATAGCCAGTCGACCCCGGTGGAGAACACCGGTTTGGTGACGTGTTAATAGTAGGAGGAAAACTTCCGTTGATAAGGCGAGTTTGTAATATTTTCGGCCCTCAAATCGCTCCATCTGAATTCTTCGCTATTGTTTCAATAACGTATCAAAATGCGCGTTTTCCAACGATAAAAAGGTAATGATTTTCAAATTTTATTCGAAAATCTACCAAACTGAGGTTTTTAATCCGATTCACTGGCATCAAATGCCCATAACCAGAAAGGAGACGATATGGTAAAATCTTCATTGGTCTTAAGTTTTTTTCTAATGACGCTTTATCTCCTGATTGGTCAGGCGCAGGTGTACTCCACTTTACAGGGGGGACCCTGGGACCAACCCTCTACCTGGGTGGATGGCGTGGTTCCTGCACCGGGAGATGATGTGGTGTTAGTGGGACCGGTTACCGTAGAAGGGTTAACATTTTGCCATAACCTGACCATTGAGCCCGGTGGATCTCTGATGGCGCAATCCAACGTTCAACCATATATGTTTACCGCCAGCGGCACTATCTGGAACCAGGGAACAATTGACGGCGACAACACGCTTTTCCCCCTTGCTTTTACCATTGGTGGCGACCTGTACAACGAGGGCACCTGGAAATCGTTTCAAATTGTCTTTGAGGATACCCTGAACCACATACTGCGTGCGGAACCGGGTTCCCTCTTTTCACCCACTTTTGTTTACGCTGATAGCGCTCACATCATCTCCGATCGGGATGCGTTCCTGGATAATGTGGAATTTCGGGCGCATAAACTGGAATTACAACTGGATCACGTCACCCAACAACCCACGACGTTCCATTTTCTCAACGGCTCGATTCTTCGGGTAGATGAAGTGATCGGACAGGATAATGCCATTGCTGGAGATGCCAGTTCCTGGATCAATGGCGCCATTGGAGCGGGGGCACCGCTTTTCCAGGATGTTCACATCCAGGGGGAAACCCTGCTGAATACAAATGTGACGGTGAACGGTAGCATCGTTATTGATGACACATTGCGAATAATCGATAATTTTAATAATTCTCGAACAATTACTGTAACCGGCAATATTGAGAATAACGGGGCGATTCTCGAAAACAATCATGGGTATGGGTTGATGTGGGATTGCGAGGGGAATGTTTCCAATATGGGATTCTGGCAATCTAATTTCCTTAACTTTACCGGCACCGGTACCTATTACCTGTACACGGATCTCAATGACACTTTTAACCCCACACAAGTCTGGGCGTTGACTTCTACAGTGGTTTCCGATACCTCCTTACGATTTGATGATGTGGATATTAAAATCAGAAAGTTGGTTTTACAACCAGGGCATGATTTATTTTTGCAATTGAACTCAACCCTGCGAGTGGATAGCCTGGTCGGTAACCACAATCGAATCCACTGCAATGACAACTCACTATTAGAACAAACTGCCACTATCGGCGGCGCACCGGTTTATCAGAACGTCATCCTGGACGGAACAGCCCGCACTATTTCGAATCTGATGTTTGAAGGCAACCTGGTAGTTGAGGGTGTTTTTCAGGTAAACGATAATTTTAATAATCCCCTTACCATTACTGTGACCGGAAATATTCAAAACCAGGGCTCCATTGTTTTCAACAATCACAACTACGGTTTATTATTTAATATCGATGGGAATTTGGAGAATGCCGGTCAATGGCAATCCGGGCCGGTCGAGTTAAACGGAACCGCCCCTCAACAGGCGGCAATCCCGGATTCGGCAATGTTCCAGGCAACGTTTAGAATTCACGCCATGCGCACCGGCAACCAGTACCAGTGGCTGCGGAACGGCATCCCGTTGAACGATGGCGGCAACCTTTCCGGGACACATACGGCAATTCTTAGCTTCTCTGCCATTTCCCCGGCAGATTTTGGCACCTACCAGTGTCAGATTGATTCCAACGGGGTCACCATTTATTCCCGGGAAGTTCAAATCAATGATGTCATCACCGGCATTACGCCTGATGAGCACCCGGTTAGTGATGAATCGCAAACCCCCGCAACGTTTCAACTGGGGCAGAATTATCCCAATCCGTTCAATCCATCCACTACGATCTTCTATCAATTGCCCCGGAGTAGCCAAGTGCGTCTTACGGTTTACGATTTGTTGGGTCGGGAGATCATGACATTGGTAAACCGGGAACAACCTGCCGGAGAATATTCGGTTAAAGTAAACGCCGGGAACCTGCCCAGCGGAATCTACCTGTATCGTCTGGAAGCCGGGTCTTTCATTCAAACCCGGAAAATGATGCTGCTCAAGTAAGCTGCAATATTTACCACCGGAACCTGCCTGCCGGAAAGAGGCAGGCGGGTGTACTGCGAATTAATATTAACCGTATCAATCGGGCAACTTCCCCCGCAAGAAATAAAATCAGAGTAGCCGCAGGCAGAATTTAGGTCGGATACCCCGGCCTAACACCCGGTAGCCGCCAGCTTCAGCTTGCGGCTTGCATCCCGATAGACATGAATCCATCCACACACAGGCCAAAGCCCCCCATGGCTACCGTAATAGTATCATTTTCCGGTACTGGCTCACTCCCTTCGAGGGAGGATTAAGGGGGTAAGTTGCCAGACGGTAAAAATACACCCCACTGGCCACCGGCTGACCAGTGTCGTTGGTGCCGTCCCATTGCACCTCGTATTCCCCGGGGGACAATCTCCTCTGTATAAGTGTTCTTACCGTTCGCCCCATCATATCGTAAATCCTCAGCGCCACAAATCCGCCTGCCCCGTTGGGGAAATCTGCAATCCGAAATTTGATATTCGTCACCGGGTTGAAGGGGTTGGGATAGTTCTGTTGAAGAATATACGAATCTGCTAAAAGGTCTTCCGGGTTTGTGGGGATACCAGTGGGATCCTGGGTGTAATGGATTGTTGCAATATCATGGCTAGTGGCAATCCCTTTACTGTAACCAGTTACAAAAATGTTGGCATTCTGATCGATAAACATGTTTAATATTTCGTCATCAAGATGAGCAGGGCCATCGTAGGCAGCTATCCATTGCATGACCCCTGAAGTGTCATATTTAAGGATGACAAAATTACTGTTTTGTTGGGGATGAGTTTGCCTACCTGACACATAAACCCCGCCAAAGCGATCCACTTTCACGGTGCTCGGTACAGCCCCCATCTCATCCTGTCCGAAAAAATGTTGAATCCAGCGCTGTTGACCCTGGGAGGTATAGCTGATGGTGGTGATCGCCTCTTTTGCAATGAGCCCATGTATCTCCATGCTTTTTCCGGTCACATAAATATTACCATTTGGATCTATTGCTACAGAAACCGCCGAGTCCGCACCGGATGCGCTGCCGTTATAAGTTGCTTCCCATAAACGCGTACCAAAGTGGTTTTGCATAATGGTTCCAAAGTCAAGGGTACCATCGCTACCTGTAACATAACCGGTAATGTACTGATTCTGCTGGGAATCATTGGTGATATCCACAGGTTGGTCTGTTCCATTCCCGGGACCGTTATAATTGACCACCCAAAGTTCGGTACCATCAGGAAGATAACAAATGGTGGTATAGTCATAAGTTCCACTTCCATAAAAATTAAAAGATTTGGAAACAATATACACGCGATTTGAATCATCCACGGTTAATGCGCGGGGAATGTCTGTGGTACTGCTGGCTCCACTGTAATTTTTTTCCCAGAGAAGATTTCCATTTTCATCATAGCGGAGTGTTGCCAGATCAAATCCCGATCCGTTCCCCAGGTTGACTTTCCCCAACACATAAGCTCCCCCTGTTTTGTCACATTCCATATCGACTAAAAAATCCTCTCCGCTTTGATAAAGTCCACTGTAGCTCTGGGTCCAGAGCCGTGTGCCGTCGGGTGTATATTTAATCAATGCAAAATCTCCTTCCCAGTGCTCGACGATTCCCCCAACAAAGATATTGCCCCCCAGTGCTTCATCCTGAATAGAGATTGCCACTCCAGTATTGATATTGCCTGAACCGGGTAGGGCATAATGGTCAATCCATTCCTGCATACCAATGGCGTTATATTTTATTGTGGTAATATGCCCGGCAGCAGTGTTTTCTCTGGATACACCGGTGACATAAATGCTACCATCTGTCGACACAGCAAGCGCTTTTGCGATGTCGGTGCCATTCAGATTGCCATTATATCGGTTCACCCATACCTGTGTGGGTTGGCCGGCAAGGGGGAGATGGCTAATGATGAATATCACAGTTAACAGAAAAGTTTGGCGTATTTTTTTATGAAAGTTTAACATCGTTATTTCTCCTGTTTGATATTTTAAATTTGGGAAATGAAAGAAATTATCATGAGATTTTCCTACATCTATTTGAGCAAAAGCATTTTCCTGGTCTCAACAAAATGGTCTGTTTTGAGCTGGTACATATACACACCGCTGGAGAGATGGCGTCCATCAAAAACAAGATGATACACCCCGGCATTTTTTCGATCGTTTATCAGCGTAGCTACCTCTCTGCCCAGAGTATCAAATACACGTAGTATTACCCGGGCTGGTTTGTTAAGAGCAAATTGTATGGTGGTTGTAGGATTGAATGGATTGGGATAATTTTGTTGCAGGGAAAATTCTGTAGGGATTTCGGTGAAGATTTGCTCCTTGCCATCATCAATGCCGGTGATGATAACACCTTCCGGGTTATATACCGCCACCCCTTCGGAGGTGGGGGAAATCCACAGATTTCCGCGAGAATCCAACGCCAGACGTTCGACTTGATGGTGGGGAAGAGGGGAATTAGAAGGTGTAAAATTGATCCAGGTTTGCCCATCAAAACGGGATACACCTCCATAATAGGGATAGTTAAGAATGTTGTACCCACTTGCCCAGACGATGTCATTATGATCCACTAAAAGATCACTAATGTAATCCGCTACAATCCCGGAATTTGCTTCATTATAAAGCGTCCAGTTAGAGCCGTCAAACCTTACCAGACCCACTTCTTGTGCAAACCAGGTATTTCCCTGAGAATCCCTGGCAATGGCATTTACCTTAAAGCCCGGAAGACCGGAATTCATATCATATACTGTCCAGATGCCATTGAGAATGTGCACAGCCCCCAGATTGGTGCCCACCCACATCGCCCCATTGGGTTCGGCATAAAAACATTTCACATTGTTACCGGGAAGCTGGCTATTGGAAGTGTTATAATGGGTCCAGTTTGTGCCATCATAAACAGATAAACCAACAAATTTAGTTCCTACCCAGAGTTTTCCTGATGAGTCTGCTCCTAAAATTTGAACACCCTGTAGGGGTACCCCGGCATTTGCGCTTTCCCAGACTTCCCAGGAATTGTTGACCCACCGTGCCACACCCCCTTCCACCCCATCGGCGCCAATCCATACATACCCATTGGCATCTACCACAGCACCGGAACCAATTGAAGTATATGGAAAGGGCCAGGGATGTAACCCCCGATTGAACTTGCCATAACATGTCCAGATAAATCCATCAAATTTTGCCACCCCACCGTTTCCCCCGGAAAACCAGAGATTATCCCAGGGGTCTGCATAAATGTGGGAGATAAAATATTCTGGTAGTCCCGTATTGTAATTGTTATAATCTGTCCAGGAGCTTCCATCGTACACGCTCAGAAAGTCAGTGCCGGCTGCCCACATATTACCGCTGGAATCGAAAGCAACGTCTATTACCCAACCCGTTGAAGGATGGATGGTCCAGGTGTTGCCATCAAAATGAGCTGCAAAACAATCAAGTGAACCCACGATAATTTCATTTCCACGAATATCAATGCTGCGAAGGTAGGTGGTAGAAGGAATGGGGGTGTTTTGATCGTCATAAACAACCCAGTCATTATTTCCACTTAAGCGTGCAATTCCACCACTGCATACAAACCATTTCCAGTTGCGATGATCAACCTTAATATCTGAAACCCCATTGCATGGCAATCCGGAGTTGTTGGCATTGTACTGAATCCAATTTAGTCCATCAAACTTGATGACACCATGAGTAGAGGTACCAATCCAAATGTTATTTTGTTGATCAGCATCCAGAACCCCGACCCTGTATGTGGGCAGGTTGGAGTTGGTTGGGGTATAAATGGTCCAGGTGGCTCCGTCAAATTTACCAATACCTCCTATGGAGGTGTTGGGTTCCTGGTAGCTCACCCAAATGATATTGTTATGATCCACCAGCACATCGCGAATATGGTTGCTTTCCAATGGTGTGTTGGAAGTGTTATAAATCGTCCAATTTACGCCATCAGTCATAGCCAGTCCATTGTCAGTAGCAAACCAGCGGTTGCCAGATTGATCAAAATCGATATCCCCGACTCGTTCTGATGGAAGAGGAGTCTCAAAATTCGACCAATTATACCAGATGGTGTTATCAAACATTGCCACACCGCCTTCGGCCCAGAACGGTTCAAAGGCAGCGGTCCATTTGTTACCTTCAGCATCAATCTTGATCAATTGAACTTGCGTTCCAGGTATCCCGGTGTTGGTGGGACGGATATATTTCCACTCCGGCGGGATATTCTGACTCATCAGTTGTAAAAACATGGCGATAACCAATAACCCTATATATAATCCTAAACGCATAGCGGTCTCCTTCTCATTTTGGCTGTAATGATTAAGGATGATTTTTGGGAATAACATCATACTTTTTGAGGTGGAAAGAATCTTCCCTTGCTTCCCCATAAATTTAAAAAAGTGACTATATCGCATCGAAAGCGACTACTTCCCAAGATACGCTAACGAACCTGCCAATTTTAACACTCCACTATTACAGCAATACCATTTTCGGGGAAAATATAATTTCTGCATTGATCGAGATTGTCTCATCTACCATTCCTATTTAGGAAAAAACTGCACGCCTGCTGCCCGGAATGATATGTTGAGTGAGTAATCTTACAGTTTGTGAACACTATCTATTCAAGCAGCCTGTTATAACGTTGGATTGACCGGGAGCGTAAACATTACCTGATTTATCAAGATTCATGCTATTGGGAGGGATATTTGAATAGCCATTTTCGAGCAACTGTAATCCACCCCAAATTAGTTAGCACTCTTTATGCCCGGGAAAACAGTTCTATTTGGGAAAAGGATAATCCGGGTCGAGCTAAATTTTTGTTTAAGCTCCTCTGAATTGTTCGTTAGACCCTGTTTTAGTAGATGTTTTCAAATTTGCAAATGAAATACCAAACGTTAAAAATGAAAAGGGAATTGAAAAGAACTGCAAAGCTTTTTTTGGGGGGCAGGGTTCGAAATGATAAACAAAAATATCTGATGAAATCAGACTGGTAGTTTGTAATGTATTGAAAAATAATCTTTTAACAATAGCATGATGGCCAGGTGAGATGACTGCGCTCCCGCTTGTCAATTGTGCTATAGAGAAAATCGGTTGTAGAACTTAAACTGTGCAACATCTTCTCCCTGATGGGAATTATTTGCGCTGTTTCGGAAAATTATATTTTTACAAGTTCGAAAAGGGGTAGGAGAAACAGGGAACAAAATTTTCTCGGTAAACTTTTGGGGGATAGGTGGATTTGGGGATAAAATGCTTAATAAAAATAGAAATGTTTGCCGTCACCATTGGTTGTCCAGCAAATGTGGCATATTTTTTGAAAATTGCAGCTATACGAAACACGGTAATTGCCCAGGTTCTGATACTGCAACGAAGGTAATTCCAACGAAGTCATTACAACGAACAACTTTTATTTTCTTACACCTGGAGGGCTTGCCCATCCGCCGTGGTGTTTGCGGTAAAAATTGCTTAAAAACACAACTTTGTACAGAAACCGGTTAGTATACGCTTAATCGTGGTCGAATTAACTGTGAGGAATTCGCTGCGCTCGTGCTGCATTGAAACTCATCCCCCACCCCCCCTTCTCTTAAAAAAAGAGAAGGGGCTAATTTCTACAGGAACAACAAGATAGATGCTAATTCCCGTTCCCCCTCTCTTGGCAAGAGAGGGGGTCAGTTCGACTTTGTGGGTATCTACAAATTATCATTTGGCTGCCATACCACGGTTAAGCGCACACTTACCCAGAAACCCTGTCTGGATTACGTCAGGATGGATGTGAGTGAGGAGTTACTAAAACATTTGGGGATAATTCAATATCGTATCCGGAATAAAAAGACTCTGGGGAAATCATACAACGCTACCCGAGAAGGGGTCAAACATGATGATCGTCTAAAATCTTTTTATAATAAATAACTCCTCTTAAGATCCGGAGGAATATACTCACCTAATGTTCATAGGAGGCAATTATGCACACCGATAATATCATAAATAAATATATATGGGTAATATTATTAATAGCTTGCTGGAATCTGGAAGCGCAAGTTACCATGGAGTGGCTGCAACACTATGATAATGGCTTTACGGACCAACCAAAAACAATTGATCTTGAAGGGGTGGATTATGTCTATGTCAGCGGCACCGCCGATAGAATATTCGGAGGCAGAAAAAAACTCGTCACTATAAAATATGATTTTGATACGGGAATGGAGGTATGGACAGCGGAATTCATCAATCCGTTAGACACGCTATCGGATGCAAATGTAGAAGCGATGAGAGTTGTCCCTTCGGAGAATGCAATTTACATTACCGGAAAACTCCGGAATCCGAATGGTTATTTGGGTAATCTGGATATTCTGTTGATCAAATATGATCTCAATGGTAACCTTCTCTGGTGGAAAAACTATAATGGCTATGCGGGAACGGAATATGGGGACGACACTGCCAGCGATGTTGAGATAGATAGTGCAGGGAATGTTTACATTTGTGGAAGCAGCGATCAACCCAATCCGGTTTCACTATTCGGCACATTCATAGTGCAAAAATATTCACCTACCGGTACCCTTCTCTGGACAACGTTTTATCTCAATCCCATGCCAAACAGTGGTACTTTTTGCAGTGATATAGTAATTGCTCCAACAGGCGAGATTTATGCGTGTGGAACCTCCGGGGGTGAAGGTGGCTTGGTGGTTAAAATGAATCCGGTGAATGGCGATACCATCTGGGTTCATCGGGTTCCGGATGTGCGATTTAATGTTATCAGAGTGGATCCCACTGGCGACATTCTGGCGGGAGGGGAAATTGAATTTAGTGTTGTTGATTCCCGAATGTATCTTGAGAAGCTGGATAGCGCAGGTAATGTAGTTTGGAGTAAAATTTACAGCAACAACCAGGCGCAAAGCGAGGTGGAAGATTTGGAGGTCGATTCCCAGGGAAACGTGATTGTTTCCGGGGAGGATTCCTGGCCCAATCCTGCGCAAGTTCTTGTGGTAAAATTCGATCCCCAGGGGCAGGTAGTATGGTCATCAGCCCGCCCGGGCGGTATCGTTTTCCAGCGAAGACGGGGTTTACAGGTCGATCCATTGGGTAACGCTTACGTTCTTTATCAGAATTTTGTCAATGGGTATTACCAGACACATTTTGATAAAGTGGATGGCAACAGCGGGCAGGTTTTATGGAGCGAAATATACGATGGTAATGGAGATGGAGATGAGTATCCCTTTGCCATTAAACTTGATCAAACCGGGGCAAATATTTTTACACTTATTTGGGGAGGACTGGTATCCCCTCAGAGCTCAAGAGATTTTGTGACAATCCGTTACAGTCAGACGCTTGTAAGCCTCGATGACGGTATTTCACAACAACCAGACAATTTTCAGCTGGGGCAGAATTATCCCAATCCGTTCAATCCATCCACTACGATCTTCTATCAATTGCCCCGGAGTAGCCAAGTGCGTCTTACGGTTTACGATTTGTTGGGTCGGGAGATCATGACATTGGTAAACCGGGAACAACCTGCCGGAGAATATTCGGTTAAAGTAAACGCCGGGAACCTGCCCAGCGGAATCTACCTGTATCGTCTGGAAGCCGGGTCTTTCATTCAAACCCGGAAAATGATGCTGCTCAAGTAAGCTGCAATATTTACCACCGGAACCTGCCTGCCGGAGAAGGGTGGGCAGGTTTTCCGTTAAATCCTTCTACCCGGAGTAAAATGGTTTAAACCCCACCTTCCCCTCGTCGCCAAATTCCCATTTGGCGACGCCCCGGGGCAGAAAACTCCGTTTTTGATTAATTTCGCCAGAAACAGAGTTTCAATTCTAATTGCGTAGCGAAACCGGAGTTTCGCTACGAGAGGCATGCGCCATTCAGTGGGGTCATTTTTTCTCATCACCAGGACGAAGCCACTCCGTTGGATAACTCCGGTTCGGTAATGCTATAAAAACGGGTTGTATTTAGAGATTTTGATTCAACTCCCGGGTAAGCCAGGCGCGGGCTAACCGCCAGTCCCGGCGCACTGTTGGAAGGGAAACGCCCAGCACCTCGGCGATCTCTTTATGCGTTAACCCACCGAAAAACCAGTATTCCACCACCTTACCCTGCCGCTCATTCATTCTGGAAAGCCGGGTGAGCGCTTCATCGAGGGCGATTAACTCCTCGGCACGTGTTTCCCGCGGCATTGCTCCTTCCACAAAAGTGACGATCACCTGATCTCCACCCCGTTTTTGTGCTTTCCGTTTATGGGCGTAATTGATCAGGATGCGGCGCATCGATTGGGCGGCAATGGCGAAAAAATGCGCCCGGTTCTGCCAGTTTACCCGCTGTTGATCCACCAGCTTAAGGTAAGCTTCATGCACTAAAGCGGTGGCGTTCAGGGTGTGCCCGCGGCGTTCTTTGCGAAGGTGGCGCTGTGCCATCTGATGCAACCCATCATACACCAGGGGAATCAGCTTATCCACCACCTCCCGATTGCCGGAACTAAGTTCCCCTAACATCCGGGTGATCTGGTGGGTTTGAACTTCCGAATTCATGTTGCCGGCGTTCTTTTTTTATTAATTGAAGTCGTCAATATCCATTGACCATGTTATTTAGCATTCCCATTATCACATAAATAATGTAGCGCAGGGCATTAAGTGGATAAGACCGGTGGGCGCGTAACGCTATAGGTGATATCAGGTTAATATCAATATACGGTTTTTAAGGAGAGTAAACAATAAGTTTTCCTCGTTCCAAATCTCCGGATTTGGAACATAATAGCACTTAAAACTCCTGTTTCATGAATAACGGAGAGGGATGCAAAGGAACAGGGCAACCGTAACCAAAGAACAATTCACACTTCAATCGAAGTCATATCACTCAGGGTTAAATTCACTAGGGGTAGAGCTTTCAACTCTAATCGGGTAAGGTCAATAAATTTGCTGGCATCTTCAATCTCAATCCCGATGAGCCGATTGTTCTCATCATAGTCGAGCACAACTCCCGGGGCAACTTCTTCAGACTCGCTACTGACCCCTTCCATCAGTTTAATGTATAACATATCGGTTTCGGAATCATATTCGAAAAGCATTGTTTTCTCTCCTTAATTATCCTCTTAAGGTTTGAAACGACGGTCAAAGAAAGCGTTATGAACGGTTTCTTTATCCGGTTCGGTTATCACCCGCAGATATTTTTCCTTCTCGGCAACATATCCCCAATACCGAACACGCCCATTTGACTGAACTTCGATGCGCACAGGATTGTTCAGTACATGTTCAATCCATTCCGCTTTAAGATAAGGTCGCCGTGACATAACGCTTGTTCTAAAATATTTCGTCGTTTTCATCTAATATTGCCGCACCAATCCGCTTCGCATTTGGAAACGTTGCTTAACGATCCCGACGTGATTTAAGTATAGATATATTTTACTCATGTGTCAAAACAAATTTGAAGGGGCTAACCAAAAAAATCAACCTCAAAAGAATGCCCGGTTTTTTTTAACTATAGGCGAAACGGGAGTTTCGCAACGAGGAGGGGGACGAGGCGATTTTTTTCAAACCCATGATCACTCCCAAACACTTTCCATGCGTTGGTAGATGAAGGCAAAAAAAGTTCTACGGAAAACAATGTCTAACCAAACAGATAAGGAGTTAATTATGAAAACAGGTAAGCGAGTATTATGGGTTTTTGGATTAGCGGTTTTGTTTCAGGTGATGCTCTCCTGCAGTAAAAATCCCTCCGAGCCGCCGGATACCAATGTGGATGATGTGAACAGCTATATGCAGAGTCTTCCCTCCTGGGGAGAATTCTCCCCGCTGGAACAATCCCAGGGACCGGATTCCATCGGACCCAGCGAATCTCTGCCCGATGAAATGGTGGATGTGAAGGAATATGATGAAGACGGCAATGTGATCATCATCCCGGATGTCACCTACCAGTGCGTCAGCACCCCTTACACCCTGAAGGATAATCCCGAGCAAATCGTGATGTACAGTCCTGATGTGGAGCTTCTCTGGCCCGGGGCGCTGATTCAGGGAAAAAGCTATAAAAACGGGCAGGGGTCTTTCCTGGGATTGATCATCGCCGAACGGGCGCCGATTAAGGTCTCTATTCCCAGTCTGGCGAACAACGATAACTTCCGGGAAGTGCCCAATCCCGACCAGGCGGAAGTGTCGCAAGCCATCGGCTCCATGATTGGCAATGCTACCGCCGAAGGACTTGCCACCCCCAGCACCATCACGTTTAAAATGGAAACGTTTCACTCGGAAGCGGAATATGCTCTCTCGGTGGGGCTTTCCGGACGATTCCTGGGGTTCAGCGCCTCCGCTACCGGCGATTTCAGTCGCAATGCCTCTGAGACCACCATTACCGCCCATTTTTACCAGAAGATGTATGAAGTGGTGGTAGCGCCGCCCCAGACCCCAAACGCCTTTTTCAGCGATGCCTTCACCAGTGAAAAATTGCAGGAGCAGGTGAACCTGGGACGCATTGGCCCCGATAACATCCCGGTGTATGTCTCCAATGTGGTGTACGGCCGGATGATGATGTTCTCCTTCACCTCCTCCGCCAGCGAGACGGATATCCGCGCCACCCTGAGCGCCGCTTACAACAGCATCGGTGGGGATGTGAATGCCAATCTCTCTGCCAAACAACGCACTATCCTTCAGGAAGCCAAAATTGCCGTCACCTCCCTGGGCGGTGACGCCGATGCCACCATTGCGGTGATTCGCTCCGGCAACTGGGCGGATTATTTTACCGACAATGTGCCCCTCACCAGCGCGGCACCCCTTTCCTATACGTTTCGTAGTTTAACCGACGGCAGCATCGCCAAAGTAACCGAAACCACCGAATTCAATATTACCGAGTGTACTGCCGTGGCTGCCACGCCCGGCACCTTCGGATTTTTACCGGTGCAGGAAGATGGGCTGCCCATCAATACCCCGGTGAAAACACTGGTGGGGGATGTAAACGGCGATGGCATGGCGGATATGATCTGGAACCATACCGGTCCCTCGGGAAATGAAATGTACGTGGGTTTTGCCAACGGCGACGGCACCTTCTCCTTCTCTACACCGGTATCCCATCCGGAGCAAGCACCAGAGGGCTGGGGACTCTACAAAACCCTGGTGGGAGATGTCAACGGGGATAACATGACCGACCTGATCTGGAACTATACCGGGGGGCAAAATCGAACCTATATCGGGCTTTCCAACGGCGACGGCACCTTCTCTTTCCCTCCGGACATTTTAAATTATTATTCTGGATGGTCATTGTACGATACGTTTATGGGGGATGTGAATGGGGACGGTTATGATGACATTCTCTGGAATGTAACCGAAACCGGTATTCTTAACAGAACCTACGTGGCGCTTTCCAATGGGGTGGACAGCTTTTTGGTTAGCCCCAATCGGCAGGATCATTCCGGAACCGGATGGGGACCCTATGACGCTTTTATTGCCGACATCACCGGGGACGGCGCCGACGACATCATCTGGAATACCACCCACCCCACCCATAACCGCACCTATACCGGGATCAATTTCTCCAATGGCCTTTTTCAGCTACCTTCCTTTCAGGATCATAATCCCGGGGATTGGAGTAATTTGCGCACCAATTTAGGCGATGTGAACGGCGACGGCATGGCGGACCTGGTATGGGATTTAACCACCTTGAACGATAACAATCACATTTATGTGGGATTATCGGACGGCGGCGGTCATTACACCCAATTGCCGGTTCAGATTAACTCCATTGCCGGTGCGAATGTATTCGAGAGCACCCTGGCGGATATCAACGGCGACGGCAGGGCGGATTTAATCTGGAATGACCGCACAACCAGCAATTTGACCGTCGTCGGATTGGGTAGCAGCGACGGCACCTTTGATTTCTCCCGGGTGGAGCAAACCCATCCGGAAGTAACCGACTGGCAGCAGTTCACCATGTTCATGGCGGATGTAGATGGTGATAACCAGGATGACATCATCTGGAACCATCCCGCCGCCACCAACCGCATTTACGTGGGCCTGGCGCGGTAGGTGTTCGTGTAGAGCAACGCTTTCCATATTAATGTAAATAACGAAAAAACAGTAAGCAGCTTGTTCCAGTGTTTTGTAAAGCGCCGGAACAAGCTGGTTCTGGCTGGATTAATATTCCTTCCGCTGTAGAAAAACGGTTTGAATAGAGTCTTCCACTCCGTATATTTCTTTTACTCAACAAAATAAATACAACCTGGTGGTTCACCCGGATTATCAAGGCTAAGGCATCGGAAAGAGCATTACAGTGACGATGCAAGAGAGGGATGCGAAGTTTCACATGCAAATGGTAGTGGGGGATGGGGAAGCCGTGGGTTTTTACAAGCAATTCAGCTTCAGGAGAGTGGGGAAGACACAGACGATGTGGGTATACGATGGGAACGAGCATTGGAGGAAGAAAGCATGATAGCCAGGATATGGCATGGACGGACGAAAGCAGAAGATTATGAAGCGTATACGGAGTTTTTGAAGGACCGAGCGATAGCGGACTATCGAAGAACGGAAGGCTTTATTCGGTTGGTTTTTCTGAGAAGCGTGAAGGGAGATGAAGGGCATTTTACGCTGATAACATTCTGGGAAAATCTGGAAGTCATCCGGAACTTTGCGGGAGAAGATTACGAAAAGGCGAAATACTACCCTGAAGACGAAGGTTTCCTGCTGGAAATGGAAGAGAAGGTAGAACATTACGAAGTGTTTGCCGAGTTGTAGGGAGGAACACTGTGGGCGAGGAGAAGGAGTTTTGAGGAAGCGTCCAACCCCGCACCCACCCCCCTTCGGCGATGGGTAAGCAGTACAAAATTTACAAGCCAGGCTGGTTTTACGGCTGTGGAGTCTTGCTTAGCACGGCGGGCGGGTGGTTGATGCACACGGTAGCCAGGTAATCTAAAGGGGCGATGACTCACATTTGATTTGCCGCCAGTCCATTTACACACAGGTTCCGATGAAAGGAAACGAAAATCCATGAAGATACCCAATTTCCTCAGCCTGGCGCTGTGCCTGTTTTTTCGCATGGGTAGGGAAACAAAGACATTTGAGACAAATTTCACCCGGAAGAAGTCCCCTAAAAAATACGCCGGAACGCCTAAAAACCAATTGTTGCTTCATTAGAGAAAGCAATCGCTTTACCCTGACAATACCTGGCCGAATATTTACCAAATAAACAAAAACATTGCAAACACATCCCAAATATAGGATATTTTGTTGGTATGGAAAAGTCGGGGCATGAGACTTTAAGACCAATCATCTGGATTGGTTCTTCGCTCAAAGACCTCAAAAATTTTCCTGAGGATGTGCAAGATGAAATAGGCTATATACTTTATCTGGTCCAGTCAGGTGAGCATCACCATAACATAAAATCTTTAAAAGGATTTTCCGGGGTTATGGAAATAAGGAGCGATTATGATAAAGATACCTATCGGGCCATATATGCAACTAAATTAGGTGAAGAGATATATGTGCTTCATACATTTAAGAAAAAGTCTAAAAAGGGGATCAAAACTCCGAAAGAAGAGATAGAAGTTATCAGACAACGATTCAAAAAAGCACAAGATATTGCAGAAAGCAAAAAGAAGAAGGATAGTTAACATGGAAGAATATATGATAAGCTCGGGTAATGTTTTTGAAGACATGGGTTTACAGAATCCGGAAGAAAGATTCGCCAAGGCAAAGCTTGCCGCTATAATAAACAAAATTATAGAAGAAAGAGGACTTACCCAAAAAGAAGCAGCTAAAATTCTTGGCATCAATCAACCCAAAATATCCGCTTTAAAAAAGGGCAGGTTAAAAGGATTTTCCATAGAGCGATTATTCTCCTTTCTGGAAAAATTAGATCAGCACATTGAGATTACGATTACGGATAGAGTCAGAGCCAAGAAGGAAGGTGGCATTACCGTTGAGCATGTATGAATAATAATGATGTTGCCCCGGATAAACCGCCCTGACGTCTGATCCGCCAATGAACGCAAGGCAAGGGCGTTCATCCCTGACAAACCAAAGTTTCTTCCGAGAGAATCCGCGCCTTCAGTGTAATCCGCGTCCCATCTGCCTGAGGAGGGGGATAGAACACGGATGACGCAGATACCACGGAATTTCGCGGAATACTCAGTGTGATAGTATATTCCGGTTTTGAGATTCGTTACCAACATCACCTTCACATTCCTCCTCTCCCAATCAAAATTTTCGTTGGCAAAATCAATAATGACTATTAAATTAAAACCATTAAAACCTATCAAAACACAGGAGGTATGAACTGTGAGCAAGCCACCTTTTAAAATTATGGGCACCGATCATGTGCGTTTTATTGTGGGGAATGCCAAACAGGCGATGCATTACTACCAGACCATGTTTGGTTTTGAGCCGGTTGCATATAGGGGACTGGAGACGGGGGACCGGGAAAAAGCCGCCTATGTAGTTCAGCAAAATAAAATCCGCTTTGTCTTAACTTCTCCTTACAAAGCCAATTCTCCCATGAACGTTCACCTGATGCTCCACGGCGACGGGGTGCGGGATGTGGCATTCTGGGTGGATGACGCCCGGGCAGCCTGGGAATACACCACCTCCCGCGGGGCATATTCCCACATGGCGCCCACCACCTTCGAAGATGAGCACGGCTCGGTTACCCTGGCAAGTATTCATACCTACGGAGATACCCTGCACACCTTTGTGCAGCGGGATAACTACCAGGGCGTGTTTCTCCCCGGGTTTGTGCCTTACCAATCACCGCTCCCCACCCGATCGGTTAACCTCAATTTTGTGGATCACTTTGTGGGCAACCAGCCGGAAGGGGATATGGAGAAAATTGCCAAGTGGTATGAGAATGTGCTGGGATTCCATCGCTTCTGGACGGTGGATGACAAGGATATCGCTACCGATTATACCTCCCTGCGCTCCATTGTGGTCACCAACGATAATGAGCGGATTAAAATGCCCATTAACCGGCCGGCAAAGGGATTGAAAAAATCCCAGATTCAGGAGTTTGTGGAATATTACAACGGTCCCGGGGTGCAGCACATTGCCATGGATACCAAAAATATCGTGGAGACTGTTTCCATGCTGCGGGAAAACGGGGTGGAGTTTCTGGATACCCCTTCCACGTATTATGAGATGCTGCTCGATCGGGTGGGCAAGATTGACGAAGATGTGCGGACTTTAGCCGAATTGGGAATCCTGGTTGACCGGGATGAACACGGCTACCTGCTGCAAATTTTCACCAAACCGGTATCCGACCGACCCACCCTGTTCTATGAAATCATTCAGCGCAAGGGCTGCACCGGCTTTGGTAAGGGCAATTTTAAGGCGCTGTTTGAATCGATTGAACGTGAACAGGCACGTCGAGGGAATTTGTAAGACCGGGAAACGTGAAGACGTAAACCGTGACGAGACAATCATAAATGAATACCGGGGAGATGAAGGAAGGGAAAGGGGAATGAGTGACGAGTAACGAGTAAAGGGGGATTGATGTGTGGGTATCAATTGGGGAATAGGAAATATTGTGCCCTGTGCTTAGACACATTCATGTCCTAAAAAACCAATCTCCCTAAATACCCTATACCCTTCCCCCTCCCTTCTCTTCCCAAACCAAGGAGGATATCATGCCGTATTATGTGCAGCGGGGAAGCATCCCCGATAAGCGCCATATCCAACATCGCGCACCGGATGGAGCGTTATACCATGAGGAATTAGCCGGGCGGGAAGGTTTTTCCGATATATATTCCAATCTTTATCATCTCCGCCCGCCAACCCGGATAGCCGAGGTGGGGGAGTTTAAACCGGTCACCGTAAAACGGGCGGAAGACCGCCAGCACCGTCATCGCCATTGGGAGACGTTTAAGTTTGAAGCAAAAGGGAACTGGCTGACCGGTCGCCGGGCTATTGCGTTTAACCGGGATATTGCCCTGTTCACCGCCCGCCCCAATCAAGCCGGGGATTTCTTCTACCGTAACGGCATTGCCGATGAGGTGGTTTTTGTGCATGAAGGTGAAGGGCAGGTGTTGAGCACCTTTGGTCGGCTAAAGTTTGGTCCCGGCGATTATGTGGTCATCCCCAGGGGCATTTTACATAAATTCGAGATTGAATCTGCTGACAGCCGTTTTTTCATCATGGAAGTAACAGGACCGGTGGAACCGCCCCGGCGGTATATCAATGAATACGGGCAATTCCTGGAACATGCACCTTACTGCGAACGGGATATTCGGGTGCCGGAATTTACCGAACCGATAGACGAAACCGGCAAATTTCGCTGGCTGCTGCGTACCACCGACGGCATCCAGGAATACCAACTGGCGCAGCACCCCTTTGATGTGGTGGGCTGGGACGGTTTCTATTACCCCTGGATTTTTAACATCAAGGATTTTATGCCCATTACCGGGAAAATTCACCAGCCGCCACCGGTGCATCAGACGTTTCAGGCACCCGGGCTGGTGATTTGTTCCTTTGTTCCCCGGCTGTTCGATTATCACGAAAAGTCCATTCCCGCACCCTACAATCACAGTAACGTGGACAGCGATGAGGTGCTCTATTACGTGGAAGGCGACTTTATGAGCCGCAAAGGGGTAAGCAAAGGCTCCATCACCCTGCATCCCTACGGATTGGCGCACGGTCCCCAGCCGGGGAAATATGAAGGCTCCATTGGCAAAGTGAAAACGGATGAATGGGCGGTGATGGTGGATACTTTCCGACCGCTGATTCCCGCGCAGGAAGGTCTGGCAGTGGATGACCCGCATTATCCCTATAGCTGGATTAAGTAGACAAGCTCAGGAAATCTGCTTGCAACAACAAAACTTGTTTTATCCGTTCCCTCCTCGCTCCCGATCGGAATCCGGGGGGATAATCCGGACAAGATTTCCTAAGCTTCTCCCCGGTGTCGCCGGGTTTGCACCACCTCTGCCATAATGCTCAGGGCAATTTCCTGCGGGGTTAAGGCGTTGATATCCAGACCAGCAGGTCCCTGAATCCGACGAATGGCTTCCTCTGGAAATCCAGCCTCTTGCAATCGTTTGCAGCGTTTGGCATGGGTCTTCCGACTGCCCAGTGCCCCAATGTAAGCCACCGGGCTGTTCAGCAAGAAGTGGAGCGCCGGGTCATCTATCTTGGGATCGTGAGTGAGCAGCACGGCGTAAGTGTCCTCATTAATATCCAGCCCCGGGAGCACTTCCTGGGGCCAGTCGGTAATCAGTTGGTCCGGGGGAACGGGGAAACGCTCGGTCGTGGCAAAAATGCTCCGGGGATCAATCACCACTACCTCGAATTGCAATTGCTTGGCGAACTGAACCAGCGGAACCGAGATATGTGCTGCCCCCACTACCACTAACCGTTCTTTGCGAGGAAACACCTGGATAAAAAAAGCCTCCCCGCTAATATCTATCTGTTCACTGCGACGAAGTTTATACGCCAGTCGTGCCTGGCGAATCAGGGCGTCACTCAAATCTCCGAAGTCGCCGATAATAGGACCTTCCGGATACACCAGCATGTGGCGGTAGCGAACCGGGTTTAACCGGGTAACCAGTACCACCGGGAAGTTCTGCCGGAGAGCGGTTTCCAGTGCCTGCCAGATCCCCTGTTCCACCAGGTTGTCTGAGAAAGCGGGGTGCTTTTCCACAAATACACTCACCTTGCCGCCGCAGGTTAGTCCTACCGACCAGGCGGTTTCATCACTGACGCCAAAGGTTAACAGGCGGGGGATACTGTCTTTTAATACGTTTTGGGCTTCCTCGATGACGGCACCCTCGATGCAGCCGCCGCTTACCGAGCCGACCACCTCCATATCGGCAGTGACTGCCATGGCGGAGCCCTCCTTGCGGGGCGCCGACCCCCAGGTTCGGGTCACCGTTGCCACGGCAAAAGGCTTGTTTGCTCTTAACCAGGGTTGAATGTCATTAAAGATGTCTTGCATGGGGTGCTCCCGGGTTTGGTACGAAATTGTATGCGCTCATGTTAACATGGTTGGTTTCCATTATTAGCACATCCTCCAAAGGGGTAGGTGTGGGTGTAATTGCGAAGAACCGCGAAGCGGTTTCACAACATAGCCCCGGGTTCACCGTTCGGTGAACCCGGGGAAAGGGAAGGAGATAATAATTTTTACAACCCAGAATGGGTTGAACACCCACAATGTTGTTTAACCCCGTTGGGTATGGGTAATGGGTGGAATTCGATTCCCGGGGTTCTCCCCGAAATGCCGGGTAGAACCCCGGGCTATAAAATGTAACGCCTTGGGCGTAAATCAATTCCCCAAACCCACGAAACTAATGAATAGTACTCACATTGAAAAAAAATTGCAAGAAGTTGTCGCTTATCTTCGCAGCATACAGGCTCACTGCAGCCCTTTGTAATAGGAACAAAAATTCTTCGAAGCAATTCTATTACCGTCTTCGGTAAGGATTTCCCGGATGTTGCCTGGATGGCAACGCTTTAGCCGGGAAATAGGTAATTCAGATAGACCACTCCGGAGGCGCTGGTGTGCATGGTGGTTATCTATTCGTTGTTGATGACACTGCATCATAACTAAGTTTCTTGCTTGATTCCGGAATTTTCACCACCTATTTTATATCAGACGTTTGATAATGATCTTAGGGTAATCTTTTATGCCAATTATTTCAATGTTTTAGGGTATAATAGTAAGAATGTTTTCTTTTGACACCCAGAAGCATCATGAACCGCATATTCATGTATATTATCAAGATCAATCAGCTATTGTGGCAATTCCATCCGGAGAGGTATTAGATGGGGAAATTCCTTCTAAAAAGTTAAAATTGGTTCAAGCATGGGTGGAATTCATCAGGATGAACTATTGGCTGATTGGAATTGGCTGTGAATGGGGAAGAGCTATTCAAGATTGATCCATTGAAAAAAAGGAGACGCGATTATGCGTAAGGTAATATCTGTAAAAGCAAATCAAGATTATACCCTGGAAATAGAATTTGATAATGGCGAGAAACGAATTTTTGATGTCTCCCCGTTCTTAGACAAAGGGATTTTCAAAGAATTAAAAAATTTAACATATTTCAAACGTGTAAGGGTTACATTTGGAGCGGTCGAATGGCCAAACGGTCAAGACTTTAGTCCTGACACCCTTTATTTACTTAGCAAAGAAAAAGAAGCTGTTGAGGGATGAATATTTTCTACCGATCAGTTTATTCCGTAAAATCATCATGTCATGAAATGAACTATGCTGAAATACCTTTTGTATTTTCATTCCAGGCACCTATTCTGAATCACTTTACTATATGGTTAAAATCTCCCTCACCACCGCCAGCGCAGCCCCGCCATGCTGCGCCAGCCGGAAAACTCTATCTGTTCAAGCAGCAAGTTTTCATTTAAATAGCCCAGGGTGAGATAGAGCGCCATACTGGCAGACAAGTCCCGCTCGAGTTTGATGTGAACCCGGTTTTGAGTGTTAAACGGCGCATAGACCACGTTGGTATTGGCATTGGCTTTCAGGTGAAAACTGCGAAAATAGTAATCCGCTAATAAAAAGACCGACCAGTGCCGTTTGATGATTTTCCCGAAAACCGCCCGCACCCAATGTTCACTGGAAAGACGCCCGGTAAGACGGGAATGATGCCACAGCCAGTGATATTGCACTGTCGCTAAAAATTGTTTTTTATAGGAGAGCATGATTTCCGGACCCAGCCGCCAGCCGCTATTTCGCAAAGCAGCTACGGAATCCCCGACGGTTGACTGTTGACGGATGGAAAATGTCTCTCCGTATATCCCGAATTGCCCCCTCAGATTCGGGAAGAGTGATGTTGCCCAGTCCACATTGAACACCCCGGCATGCCAGGCAATCTCGGGCGTCTCAATCATCTGCCGTTGAAAGTAACCGGCATTGAGAAGCACCGCCCGCTTCGGGGTGTACCGCCAGGTAATCCGGCTTCCCAGGTTCACACTATAGAAGGTTAATTCCAGGTCCCCCAGCCGGTAAAAACGGCGCCGTCCCAGGGCATAGATTTCCCAACTGCTCACCTGCCCGTTCCGTCGGTAATATCCTTTCACTTCGCTGTGGAGAAATCGCCAGTCTGTCGCCGATGTGTAATATTCCGGGAGCAGTCGCGCCTGAATATACCAGTGCTGCCGGGCATTTTGCCGCTCGAATTTGAAAACACCTTCCAGTTTCAGGCGCAGGAAATTTTGAGCCGGGCTCTCACTGAAATTTGCCCGGTGATACCCGGCTTCACTGCGAAGGATGCCTTTCCAATCTCCCTTCACCGGGGAAGGCAACAGCAGGAGGGTTATGGCAAGGCAAAATAGTAGCAACGGTTTTTTCATGGCTGCTGGTTCGGGGGAGGAGATATCCCCGGCTCTTCGGATAACTTCTCATCCACAATTTGACGCAGGTACCGCAATTGCTGGCGGGCTGCTTTTAACAGGTTCAGGAACTCCCGCGGCGTCAGGGAAGGATTACTTGCGGGAACGCCGCCTGTTTCCGATAGCGCCGGGGAAATGCCAATTCCCAGTTGTTGAAAGATAGAGCCGGGTGAGTTGGTCGCTGAAAATTTATCGGTGGCGGTAGTTATCCGCTCCGGGTTATCCGCATTGGCAGTGTAGCCGCTTGATCTTCCCGGGATAAGCCCCGGGGCAAATGATCCGGGGTAAGCTTCGCTTTCCGCTTCTTCCAGAAATTCCCGGTGTTTTTCTTCCAGCCGGATTAGATTTTCCATCTCATCGGTGGTTTTTTCAATTAACACCAGGTGGGAGTCAATCTCCGCAGCGGCATTGGTGAGAATCTCCCGGTAAATGACGTGTTGCAACGAATCCGAGTCGCCGCCCGGTTCCAGGGACTTAAGGCGTTGGGGGTTAAAGGCAAGCGTTTGAAATGCCGGCGATACCCGGACGTATTTCATCATCAGCGCCAGATAGCGTTGCAGCAAGAACTGCTGGCGCACCGGTGAGGAAACCCCATTCAGTGCCTGGTGCAGGGAATCCAGCCGTTCGCCATAGCGATGCACCAGTTGCAGCCGGGTGCTGCCCATCTCCTGCTGGAATTTCCGCAATGTTGCCTCCCGGCGGTTGATTTCCCGGGAAATTTCCAGACCTTCCGCCATCAACCGGGCAATCTTTTGCCGGTCAGCATTGGGGCGATCTTTCTCCGCGTCAATCCGGGCGGCATGGGCTTCCAGCACCAGCTTCAGCGAATCCAGGCTGTTTTGCAAAGCGGATAGCTGTGCCTGTTGGCGTTGGTATTTCTCCTCCAGGCGGCTCAGGGATTGGCTATAGCCGGTGGCAAACAACGCCATCCCAATAATTAGTAGCCAGTGGATTTTCATCACTCACCTTCGTGGTAAACGTCCCGTGTTGCGTATTCCGTTTTTTATCAACGGAACACGGAACACGAAATACGACATTGTAACTGCATTTGACAAAATAAATTTTGTCGATCCAGCTTCTCACATCAACCCATATTTCTCCAATTTATAATACAGGGTGCTGGTTTTAACTCCCAGCAATTTGGCTGCCCGGTTCTTATTTCCCGCGGCCTGCTTCAGGGCGTGGCGAATCAGGTTTTTCTCGAAGGCACTGACCGCATTATCCAGTGGGAGATTCTCATAATTGTTCGCAGTGTTGGGCGCCCGGCTGCCCAGTTGGGCGGCGATCAGTTCCAGGGGAATTTCCGGTGAATCCGTTAAAATTTGCAGCCGTTCGATGACGTTTTCCAATTCCCGGATATTGCCGGGCCAGGAGTATTGCCGGAGCAATTCCATCCCCGCTTCGGAAATATGTTTGGCAGCTTCTCCCTGCTGCTTTTTGAGGAAGTGCTGCACTAACGCCGGTATATCCTCTTTACGCTCTCGTAACGGTGGCAGCCGAAGCGGGATGACGCTGAGCCGGTAATACAAATCCTCCCGGAAATTTCCCTTTTCCACCTCCTCTAACAAATTCCGGTGGGTTGCACAGATGATCCGCACGTCCACCGTGATGGTCTCCTCGCCGCCCACCCGTTCAAAGGCTTGCTGTTCCACGGCGCGCAGCAATTTTACCTGCATTGCCGGTGAGATATCGCCGATCTCATCTAAAAACAAGGTGCCGCCGTCTGCTAACTCAAAGCGCCCTTTTTTGCGGCGAATAGCACCGGTGAACGCACCTTTCTCATGACCAAACAATTCGCTTTCCAGGAGATTGTCATTTAAAGCACCGCAATTTACCGGGATGAAAGGCTTGTGCGCCCGCAGGCTCTGCCGGTGGATGGCACGCGCTGCCAGTTCCTTGCCGGTACCGCTCTCGCCTTCGATTAAAATGGTGCTGTTCTCCCGGGCAACCCGCCGGATTAACCGGAACACCTGCTGCATCGCCGGGGAATCACCCACCATCTCCCCGAACAGATTTTCTTCCAACAATTCTTTTTCCGCCGCCAACTGGGAGAAAGCTTCTTTTTGCTGGATTTTTTCCCAGACCTTGTGTACCCGCATCCGAAGCTCGTCGGTGGAAAACGGTTTGGTGATAAAATCCGCTGCCCCATACTGCATGGCTTTCACAGCGGTTTCTACCGTCCCGTAGGCAGATACCATGATCACCTCCGCAGCGGGGTGAGATTCCTTTACCTGCAATAGCACCTCGATACCGTCGATTGGTTCCATTTTGAGGTCGGAAATGACCAGTGCTGCCGGTTTGCGGCGAAACTCCACCAACGCTGCTTCCGGATCCCTGTACCCGCGCACCGTAAACCCCTCCCGGCGCAGGGCTTCCTCCATCCCTAACAGCATGGTCTCGGTATCCTCGATGATCATGATTTCTTTTGACTTCATGTACGTTTTCCCTGGGTATTTCTGTTTGTACTCGTATGTGAAACCTGAAGCGTGACGAGTGATGAATAATGAGTGAAGAGAAACGAATGATTACCCATCTTCTCATTTACCGCTGTTAGCTATTAGCCGTTGGCTTTTGGTCTTATCCCTGTTATCGCCATCTACTCTTCTGCGCATCTACTAACCCATTGCTGACAGCTCCTCGCCTTATGCCTCCCCTCCTGCTCCCACTGTCCCACTGATTCACTGTCCCACTGCCTCACTAACTCACTGCCTTAATAACCACTCCCCCTCATCAACCCTTTCACCATCCACCCACCTCTTCCACCTGCTCTATCTCTCCCGCTTGTTTTTGATTTGCCCCACGGGCAAGATTCCCATCTCGTTTCCGGGTTTCGATGATCACCGTGCAGCCCCTACCGGGAGACGACTCCACCCGAATGGCGGCGTTGTTTTCCTGGCAGAGTTTTTTGCTGATGGCTAAGCCCAGCCCTGTTCCGTTGGCATGAGTGGTGAAGAACGGCTCAAAAATTTTTTCCAGGTTTTTAGCCGGAATGCCGACGCCGCTGTCGCTCACCAAAAGTTGAACCGCATGCCGGGTTCGGGATGTGGTAATGCGGATGGTGCCCCCGCTATCCACCGCCTGAAGACTGTTTGCCAGCAGATTGGTCAGGATTTGCCGGAGGTGGTGGGGATCGAACCAAACCCGGACCTCCCCCGTATCAATTGAGACTTCCACCTGTTTTTTTCGGATTTGATCCCGGAAAAGCGAGACGGTGCCTTCCGCCACCCGGGAAATCGTCACCCACTCCGGTTTTGCCGGTGCCGGGCGGCTATAATTCAGGTAAGCGGAAATTAGTGATTTGAGACCGGAGATTTCCGAAAGGATGCGGTCGATATACTCCGTCTGCCCTCCTTGCTTCAACAGGTCTTCTTTGACCAGCCCGGCTAATAACTCGATGCCACCCAGGGGATTACGGATTTCATGGGCGATTTGCGCCCGCATGGCTTCCTTCTCCCGGTGATGGTGTGCTAATCCC
>CAYYGL010000051.1:20369-27504 GCA_964471235.1 uncultured Calditrichaceae bacterium | reverse complement strand
TCTGTTTATTGCCTTCTCACAGTCATTGAGAAGTTCTAAAATTTTACCTGCTTTATTAATCGTGAACCTTCGGAATTCCGTTTCTCAAGAGCTGATATCGTCACCATTCAACACGAACGGGAGGAAACCCTTATGAGCGACAAGAAAAGATTATTAGCAGTAATTTTGTGTTTTTTCTTTGGCGTTTTTGGCGCTCACCGGTTCTATGTGGGAAAAATCGGCACTGCTGTTGCCCAACTGTTAACCATCGGTGGATTGGGCATCTGGGCGATGATCGATTTGATTATCATCCTGCTGGGTGAATTTACTGATTCCGAAGGGAAAAAAATCACCGAATGGACTTGAAGGATAATCCGATTCCACGGCGGTGTTGATATAATGAAGCTTGTTTCAGGGAACGCTATTCCAACACATAGAATCTCCGGTCTTTACTGCCCAGGTACACCCTGCCATGGAAAATGGTCGGGGTCATCCCCACGCTGCCCTTGGTGGAAAAATGCCATTTTTCTTTTCCGGTTTCGCTATCCAGTGCATAAAGGTTGCCATCCCGGCTGCCAAAGTAAACCACGTTACCAGTAATGGCAGCCGAGCCCATCACCTGGTCGCCGGTCCTGAATTCCCATAACTTCTCACCGGTTTTAAGGTCCAGGGCGTAGAAATATTTATCCCAACTGCCTAAAAAAACCTTTCCGTTGGAAATGGCCGGGGTGGTGCTGATGGGCCCTCGTGCCTGGAAACTCCATACGGTCTGCCCGGAATCAACACTCAGGGCGTAAAGTCGCTTGTCAAGACTGGGAATCAACACCAGGCTGTCAGCTATTGCCGGAGAAGCGAGAATAGCATCGTCGGCCTGGAATGTCCATACCAGCACACCTTCTTTCATATCGAGAGCGTAAAAATTACCGCTATTGTTCCCGAAATAAACGGTGTTTCCCTGAATCGCCGGGGAGGAAAAAATCTCTTTGTCGGTTTCATAATGCCAGATTTCGTTGCCGGTAAAACGGTCTATGGCATAAAAATTATGGTCTTCCGCTCCAAAATAAATGACATCATTCACAACAGCCGGTGACGTGTAAATCCCTTTCTTCAGTTTGATTCTCCACACCGGCTCCGGTTTGCTGATATCCAGGGCATAAAACTCTCCGCCCAGATTTCCGAAATAAGCGATATGATTCATAATTGTCGGGGTGGCGTAAATACTTTCCTTTGTCTGAAATTCCCACTGTTTGACCCCTTTCATATCAAAGCAATAATAGCGACCGTTTACGCCACCGAAGTAAACATAACCATTGATAATTGCCGGGGAGGAGAACAGCCAGTCGCTGGTTAAATATTGCCAGACCACCTTCGTCACGGTATCCACCGGCGCTTCATCGGGAAATACCCCGGTATTTTGCAGGTTCATCCGATAGCGAAAGGTATCCGGAAATCTTTCTTTCTTGAATAGGGAACATTGGGTAAGCCAGAAACCGAATGACAATAATAAGAAGATCGTAACCTTAGCTGTCCGGTTCATGAATTTCAGCCTCCGTAAAAATTTTTATGTTTGTGATTTTCTTGTTTCCCACTTACCCCGATCGGGTGTTCGCTTGTGGGTCAATTGGTTGCCAAAAATATGAAGAAAACATGTCCAAAGAAAGATGAATGTTACATAGGGGAGGTTGTTTGGGAAGGATTTTCAAAAGCCGAATACACTAAAGCCGCCATCCACCGCAATGCACTGCCCGGTGATGTATCCGGCGGCGGGCATACAGAGGAATGCTGCCAGGGCAGCAACTTCCCGGGGCTCCCCGATTCGTCTCAGCGGGGTGCGTTCCAGCACAGCCTTCCGGTACTCCGGCTGCTCCAAAACCGGCCGGGTCAGGGGAGTACGGATATACCAGGGAGCGATGGCATTCACCCGAATATTGTCCCCCGCCCATTCCACCGCCAGATTGCGGGTTAATTGGTGGATAGCAGCTTTGCTCATGGCATAAGGCACACCGGTGCGTAAATGGGTTAAGCCCGCTACTGAAGAGATGTTCACCACCGCTGCTTCGCCGGCTGTTTTCAAATAGGGATACGCCAGGCGGCACATCTCCGTGGTGGCAACCAAATTGGTGTTAAAGAGAAACTCCTGCTCCTCAGGCGTGTACTCAACAAAAGCTTTGCGGATATTCGTTCCCACATTGTTTACCAGGATGTCAAGTTTCCCCCACAACGCCTCTATCTTCTCGAATATTTGAGATCGTTCCTCGCTTTTCGAGACATCAGCAACAAACCCATAAGCGATATTCCCGGCTTCAAGCCATTGATTGACCTGATGTTTCACTTCCCTTTCGTTCCGTGCCACAATCAAAACTTCCGCGCCAAAGTGCAGCAATTCAGCGACAATCGCCTGCCCGATGCCCCGGGTACCCCCGGTAACCAGGGCTGTTTTTTCTTTGAGAGTCCACAATGGATTCATTTCTTCCTCAAACGGCTAATTCTAAACAAAAAACAGAACGTCAGTATTTCAAAAGTTAAAAATTACTTAAAAACCAGGTTGAAGTTATTCACTTCAGATTCCTCTTTCAGTTTCTCAAGCAAAATTTTTTGCTTAAAGGTCAAAGTTTCAACATTGAATCCGTTTCCGGTGGTCAATTTCAGAACCGGGATAGGCTCCAATTGCAATTTGCCAATTCTTACATCCTCCAAATTTGTATAAAGAATCATTTTAAGCAAACCATCTTTTATGTCATCTTTGGAAGGTAAAGCCCTGGATTTTGAATGCTTTGCTTCTATAAGATATACCTTTTTCCCTTCAATTCTCACCTCATCAGAAGTAAAGTGATAAATTCCACCCAGGTAATTTCTGATTGTAATAGTTCCTTTTTCTCCGCGTATGGATTCTTTTGGTTGAAGGGTAACACTTTCTCTTTTGGCAGCTTCTTCAGCCAATTGACGCGATAAGTTCATGAACACATCTTTGCTTTTTTTCAGTTCATCAATTCTTTTTTGTGCTAGCACCATTGAATGGAATTCAACTCCCGTATCATTTGAGATTTTTAAATAAGCATCAATAGCTTTTTGTCCGATAATTCCTACCCTTTCTATTTGCTGGAGATTCCAATGTAAGGCATCTGACTGATAAGAGAGAAGGTTTTGAAGTTCGGAATTTATGAGATCATCATCAAATCTTTGGTTGGTTATTTTATTCCGATATTTTTCATTTTTAGTAGCCGAGGAGTAAAAAGCTATTATGACATACACGCCCAACAAACTCATCAAGGAAATCGTGTCCCATTGTAAATAATCCCTATCCCCATCCTTTCCTTCATCTTTGAATATGGGAATAATTGTCGCCTTCCGTCCGATGTAAGCCAATGTATTATATACCCTGGCATAGGGGTACGACCTGGTTCTTTTCGCTGAGACCCACCAACTAATTGCTATTTTGTTGTTGTTGTCTAAATTGAGCCTGAAATAGCCTTTTTGGGTTAATGCGCTTTCTAAATCTTCTAAGTTGTAATCCAGTAAGTCTTCGCATAAAAAAGGAGTATAATTAATCCCGGTTATTTTTGCTGTAACATTCATCCGATGTCGCCTTTCGCTTTCTGGACTCGATGTAATCCAGATCTACATATCCATATTTGCCTGTTTCTCTATAAATGACTTCAAATGTATCATCCGAGTAAAACAAATTACCGGAACCTGAAAAACCTGTTTTGTGTTTTATCGTGGGTTCCAAATCTTTGATGATTTCATATCCAACACTATTTCTTCCCAACTGTCTGGCAACCTTCATGGTGGTTCCACTGCCCAAAAAAGGGTCTAAAACGGTTTCTCCCACATAGGAAAAAAGTTTAATTATTCTATATGGAAGCTCCTCCGGAAATGCGGCAATGTCTTTTTCCAACGGGGAACCGGGTAATACGTTGGTCATCTCCCACAGTGTCATAAACCACTTGTTTTCCTGGAATTCCTTTACATCAATTTTCGATTTTTCACGAATCTCTTCCGGAATAGATTTGTAGTTGAATTTCCCTTTTTGAAAAATAATGATGCTTTCCAACAAATTGTCGGGATAAAAATACATCGGATAGGGATTCTGGAGTAACACCCCACTTCTTCGGCTGATACGTAAATACCCCTCCGGCTTCTTCCAGACAATTTTGTCCCGATACCTGAAGCCGGCTTCTAAAAATATCTTTATTGCGTCGGCCACAATTGGGTATTTTTCACCGTTTACCAACATATCATCGATATTTAAAACCGCAATTCGTCCGTTTTGCAGAACCCTGAAAACTTCCTCAGCCACTTTTTGTAAAACTCCTAAATATTGCTCATAACTTTTAAACAACCCCTGGTAATCGAACGGAGCATTAAAATAAGGAGGAGATGTAACCATTAAATGAACACTTTGATCCTCTATTTCTTTCATGCTCATACTATTACCAAATATGATTTTGTGGTGAGTTCGCTCCATGTCAAATCCCTTGTTTATGCGAAGAGGTTAATATGAATATCAGGTATGTTGACTAACCGGTTTACTCCCATCCGTGCATCTGGAAAAAACCGGCGCGGTTGAGGACATCCTTGGCATAATCCCGCCCGGTGGTATAATAATCCACGTCTTTTCCTTCCCGAATTGCCCGAAGTACGTTGCCGGGACCGGCGTTATATGCCGCAATCATTGCCCGCAGTAGAGCAGTTCCCTGTAGATCGGTTTTGCGTTTAAAGAAGTCACGGTTCTGTTTAAGAATCTTGCAGCCGTACAGGATGTTCTCCCGGGGATCTTTCCAATTACCGGTGCGGGCGAATTCATGAAATTTGTAGTCAATTTGCATTAAGCCGCGTCCCCAGCCGCCGCCGTCCGGGGGCAGTTTGCCACCCCGGGGATGAAAATCTCCGGTACCGCCCGGTCCCGGGGGAGTTAATGCCAGTCCCCAATGGGACTCCCGGGAACCGATACCCCCAATTAGCGAGGGGCGCAAATCATACCTTTGAGCGCCTTCTTCTATCGCAGCTTTATATTTATTTGCTTCCTGGAGCTGCTTTAACATGGTGCTGTCATTCCGGGCGTAAGTGGTTTCGAAAAAGGTATCCGGGTTTTCCGGCGCTTCTTCCCCCAGCAATGCCGCCCAGGTCATGGGGCCCACCACCCCATCGTCATCCAATCCATGTTCCCGCTGGAAAATTTTTACCGCATCCTCGGTATCCCGACCGAAAAATCCATCGGCAGCGATGTTAAAATTCTCTTTTTGAATTAAAAGCTCCTGCAGCTCCTTTACCTCATCCCGCAACTGGGGATTGGTATGATCAAAACCGTCAAACAATCTTAAAGTGGGGCGTGCCATGATAACTCCTTTCGTTAAAGTGAATTCTATCGCGGAAAATTCAGTGATGATTGATTGCAAAAGTTCAATGATGAGTGATGCAATACGAGTGATCTAAGTTGTAAATCCCGGTATGATTCACTCAAATCAACCCACGTACTCAAAGCCCAAAATATCCCCAGGGGTACTGAGACGGAAATCATTCCACCGGCGGTTCTTCCACCAAATGCTTTATTGGCGGAAATTTTTCAATCCATCCATTGCACATCCGTAAAAAGTAAGTGGTAATATTTTTAATTCCAACAATAATTTTTCAACCTGTGGGGGGAGATACGCGGGGGGCTGCGGCCGGTTTTGACCAATCCAGCAGGACCCGGGCGATGTTGGTGGCGTGGGTATTGATAATTGCAAATTGCTCGATCAGTTCCTGGTGGAATTCACTGGTCGCCATACTTTCCGGAACCTGCTCCCGAAGCCGCTCGAAGTGAGTGCGAATTAATTCGATTTCCATTGCCCGATATTTTTTAAACTTTTGTTTCATTCGCTCCGCTTTTTCCAGGTTCACATCTTTAAACACCTCCAGGGCACGATTGATTTGCTTTATGGTGCGGATGTGGTAGTCGATTAATTCGCGTCTGCCCTGGGGAGAAAATCGGTAGGAATGTCGAAGCCATTCTTCGGCTCGAGGACGAAGCGTTTTTGACACCACATCGGCGATTTGCTCCAGTTCGGTAACCGTATAGAGCATTTGAAAGATTTCATTGGTTCGTTCGGTGGGAATACTTTTGCGGCTTACCCGGGTTAGATAGTCGTAAATTTTTTCCTGCAAAAAATTAACTTCCTGTTCATCGCTATCCAATTGCGCCAGAATGGTTTGATCTCGATCCAGGAAAGGCTTCAGAATGGTTTCCACCATCCTGAGGATAATTTGCCCCATGTGCAGTACTTCGGATTTTGCCAGGGAAAGCGCCATCGCCGGGTTGGCGATCATGGAATCATCCAGAAATTTGGTGGTATATGGCATTTCTTCCCCGGGCACATCCGGCATTAGCCTCATAATGCCCCGGGCTGCCATATTGGTAAAGGGCAGCATGATAATTGCCAGGGTGACATTAAACAGGGTATGGGCATTGGCAATTTGCCGGGGCACTACCGAAGCCAGGTGAGCGGTTTCATTTAACGTGCCTGCCGGGGCCGTGGGGGAAACCAGTCGAACTATCTCCGCGAATTGGGGTATCCAGGCAAAAAACAATAACACCCCAATCACTTTAAACAGAATGTGGGCTAACGCAACTCGTTTTGCTTCTCGCCGGGTATGAATGCTGGCTAAAAAGGCGGTGATGCAGGTACCGATATTGGCACCGAACAGCAGTGGAATGGCGGCTTCCAATGTGAGCAGCCCCTGGGTGGAGAGAATAATTAGAATACCGATAAAGGCAGCACTGCTTTGAATGAGGGCGGTAAACACTGTGCCCACTAAAAGACCGAGCAGGGGGTTTTCCATGGAGACCAACAGGTTCAAAAATGGCGGGTAGCTTCGCAACGGAGACATTGCCCGGGACATAATATCCATTCCGAAGAAAAGGATGCCGAATCCTAACAACGTTTCACCGAGCTGTTGAATCATCTGCCGTTTGGAGAGAATCATCATCCCAAATCCAATCCCGATCATCGGCAGGGCGAAATCAGTTAATTTGAAGGCGATGAGCTGTACGGTAACCGTGGTGCCGATATCCGCCCCTAAAATAATCCCCATGGTTTGACTGAACTGCATTAAACCGGCTTGCACCAGGCTGACCAGCATGACGGTCGTGGCGCTGCTACTTTGCAGGATCATC
>CAYYGL010000051.1:0-20359 GCA_964471235.1 uncultured Calditrichaceae bacterium | reverse complement strand
CGCCCACTCCCACTGCTACTACCCGGTTATGGGTGAGTGCGCTTAAAAGGGAGCGCATTCGTTCCCCGGCGTTCTTTTTAAGCCCCTCGCTTAGCAATAACATCCCATACAAGAATAATCCCAGCCCCCCCACTAAGCCGCCGATAAGCTTGAAAACCCAATGCGGTTCCCGGTGGGGTGGTGGCGGTTGCGTTGGCTCCACTTGCGAAGTTTTGGTAACTGTCCCGGTCGGATGTGTTCGATCCGCTCTGTGTTGGAATTGCCGACTTAAATTCACCGGGGAAGAGCGCCGGAGGAAACCACCGACATCCCTGCTTCTGTTTCCAACTATCAGCAGGGTTTGTGAATTGTAGTGAACGGGAGAGGATGGTTGAACAAAACGCCACCAAACGCCTGTAACAAGCAATATGCTGAGGAAAATGATACGCCGGTTTACCATGAAAGATCTTGGAGTTAGTCTCCGGCAACTACAGCATTCCCCATAACAAATTTATGCCGGTGATTGAGGAGTTGCCGGAAAAAATTTACCGGGGCGGTAAATTAATTAAACTATTTTCAATTTAATGAGTAAAAATAATGACAGAATTTGCAGAAGCTCCCATCACTCGAACTCTAAAAGTTTTTTTTGTTCACTTAACCGGAGGTGAAATTTATGAACTTACCACCACAAAGGGCATCCTGGATGAAGCGGATACCGTTGTTTGGCATTTTCTTCATCCTTTATATGCTCACAATGGGGTTCGTTTATTACCAATCCCCCACTGCTGATCCCCTGACCGTGGAACTCTTTCAGTTTCAACTGCCGTCTCATCACTGGCTGCATTTAAACGTGAGTGATATCATCATCGTTTTGGGACTCGGATTGTTATTTCAGGAGATCAACAAATCTACCGATTCGGATGATGTTACCATCCGGGAGAACGTGTTGTCATTCGTTGTTTTTTTGGCGTATTTACTCTCTTTCTTTTTCGTTCCTTTTGCTGCCAATTCAACATTCTTGATTCTTTGTATGATGTCGTTGGTTGATACCGTTTCCGGCTTTATCATCACTGCCAAAACTGCCCGGAAGGATTATACCATCACGACCCCGGGTTCTTTTATGTAAACCCTCTCCCGTCGTTACACGTTATTGAAGTACCCCACGGATGGTTTGCCGGTCAATCTGTTCCAGCCGCACCGGCAGCAATCGGTTTTTCAGGTCGTGTTGTGAGTTTACATTTACCCGGATATAGGTATCGGTTAAACCGGTCCAGTAACCGTTCTTTTGTTGTTCAAAAAGTACCAACTCCGTCTTGCCCACGAATTGCTGAAAATAAACATTTCGTTTCCGCCTGCTTAATTCCCGTAATCGTTGACTGCGCCGGGCAATTTCTCCCCGGGAGTTTTTTTCGCTCTCTGCAATTCGGCTGCTTTTGGCATGCTGGCGTTCCGAATAGCTGAACACATGAAAATACGCCAAAGGTAAATCAAGTAAAAGCTGGTATGTTTCCTCAAAATCTGCTTCGGTTTCGCCCGGAAATCCCACAATAACGTCGGTTCCCAGGCATATACCGGGAACGGCATCCGAAACGTTTCGGATGAAATCTGTGTATTCTTCCACTGAATAATTTCGCTGCATGGCGCGCAGTATTTTATTACTGCCGGATTGCAGCGGAACGTGGAGATAGCGGCACAACTTGCCCCCGGAAGCCATGCGTTCGATGATGCGCCCGGCAATGGTTGTCGGTTCGATGGAGGAAATCCGGATACGCCACAGGGGTTCGATGCTCTCCAAAGCCTCCAGCACGTCCGGTAAGGTATGCCCGCTATCCCGGTAGGTGCCGATGTTAATTCCGGTAAGCACCAACTCATGAAAGCCATGTTCTGCCAATTGACGGGCTTCGTTCACCAAGTCGTTAAATTCACGGCTACGGGCACGACCCCGGGCGTAGGGGATTTCGCAAAAGGAGCAGAAAAAGTCACAGCCATCCTGTATTTTCAGATTCGCCCGGGTATGATGGGGATCGATTCCGATAAACGGTACGGTAAAATTTTCTTTGCGAATGGTGGGAGTGATCACCCGGGGCGTCTCTCCCGCACTCTCGCGTAAAATTTTTTCCATGTTCATTTTAGCGCCATTCCCCACCACCCAGCGAACGTTTGGCAATTCCAGCAGTTTATCCCGCTGCACCTGCGCCTGGCAGCCCACCAGGGCAATCTGTACACCCGGGTTCTGGCGAACCATGCGGTTGATCAAACGACGGGTGTCGGCATCACCGTTTTCCGTCACTGTGCAGGTATTGACAATCAGCACGTCCGGCGACTGCCGGTAATCCACCACCTGGTAGCTGTTGCCGGTAAAACTCTGCTGAATTATGGCGGTTTCCGCTTGATTTAACCGGCAGCCAAATGTGTAAAATGCAATTTTCATCATTCTAAGGCAATCTCTTCTCAACTGTTATATAAGCCGTTTAATATAAGGAATTTAGTGTCTCATATCAAAGCCGTTTTCTACCTGACTCAGTGCTGTCGTTAAGAAATGATATCGTACGCTGTTCAGACCAGTATATGCCTTCGGGGTTAAAGGAGACAAATCCCACATGACCACCGGACTCGGGCATCTCAAGGTAAAAATTCGGATGCTCCCGGGCGGTTTGTACCGGAAAACACGCCTCACTGAGAAAGGGATCATTTTGGGCATTAATCAACAAACTGGGTACGGAAAGCGTACTGAGATAATTAATGCAACTCGATTTCTGCCAGTAATCCGCCGCATCCGTAAATCCATGTAAGGGGGCGGTGTAGCGGTCGTCAAACTCCCGAAACGATTTTATTTTCTCAAAGCCATCGGCGCTGATCTGACCCGGAAACTGCCGGGATTTTTCCAGTACTTTTTGATGCAGCATACGCAAAAAGCGCTTCATGTAAATTTTGTTTACCGGGCGTGCTAAAGTTGCCGCCGATGATGCCAGATCACAGGGCACTGAAATCGCCACCGCTGCGCAAATTGCCGGGTGAAGAGATGTCCCCCGTTCCCCCAGGTATTTCAAGGTGACATTCCCACCCATGCTAAACCCGATTAAGGCAATGTGCTCATACCGGTTCTTCTTCAGAACATACCGAATCACGGTTTCCAGGTCTTCCGTATCCCCGCTGTGGTAAAACCGGAGCAAACGATTGGGTTCTCCGCTGCAGCCCCGGAAGTTACGCGCCAGGGCATCCCACCCGGCACGATTTACCGCCCGAACCATCCCCTGCATATATGCCCGGTAGGTGTTGCCTTCCAGACCGTGGGAGAGAACCACCAGTTTCCGCGAACCGATTGTTGACCAATCCAGGTCCAAAAAATCATTATCCGGGGTGGTAATGCGTTCCCGTTGGTAATGAACATCCCTCACCCGCCGGAACAGGGAGGGGTAGATGGTTTGCAAATGCCCGTTATGCAGCCAGAATGGGGGACGGTAAGTTGAAGGCGCAATGAGTGGCATGGAGGTTTCCTGAGTGTTTGTTAGGGGAAATCCACCCGATTCCGGATTGAGTGCCCGGGAACAGGAGATTTTCGGAATTCATCATCCCTGGAGTAGCCGGCGAACCGGTGTGATTTTGTTTTCGATTTCTTCCCATTCCTGTTGCGGGGTGGAACCGGAGACAATTCCGGCACCGGCATAAACATGAACAGTATTTTTGTGAACCAGCGCCGATCGGATAGCCACGGCAAATTCCGCAGCCTCGGTGCTAATCCATCCCACCGGGGCAGCATACCATCCCCGCTCAAACGGTTCCAGTTCACGAATCAGGGGAAGTGCATGTTGCGCCGGCGTACCACCCACCGCGGGCGTGGGATGAAGGTGGCGCATGATCCTGGCATCATCCCCGTTCGGAAACAACGTTCCTTCGATCTGCCAGTAAAGATGTTGCAAATGCTTCAATTTCAAAACAGAGATTTCCGGTGATTCGCTGATATGATTGCACAGTTGCTGAAAGACCCTTCTCAGGTGCGCCATCACCCGGCGGTGTTCCCGAAGCTCTTTTTCGTTGCTACGCAACTCATTTTCAAGCAGGAGATCATCTCGGTTGGTGGTTCCCCGGGGGCGGGTTCCGGCAATCGCCTCGCTCCATAGCTGAGACCCTTGCCGGCGATACAGTCTCTCCGGGCTAACCCCCCAGAATGCATGGGATTTACGTGGCTGAAAATAAAACTCATATTGATGCCCGGATGGGGAATGAACTTGTTCTAACAAGGACAGGGCATCAATCGTTTCCCGGAAGTGGAATTCACTTTTTCGTGCCAGCACAATCTTGCTCATCTTACCGGCGGCTATAAACTCCAGTGCATTTGCCATCATAGCGGACCATCCCCGGTAATCGGGAAAATCTTTCCGAATTTCCAACGGAGGCAGATTCGGCAGGGCAGGGGAGATGTCAAATTGCAGTTCCTGAAGAGAAGACAACAGGAAGGTTTGAAGCTCTTGCCAGGCATCCCGGGAATGGAGCCGGGCTGTCATCACAAAAAAAGTTTGATTGTGGTGACGCTGTACTTCAAACCGGGGTATCCAGAACCGGTAGTTGCCAAACGGATACCAGAGAGAACTTTTACCAGTTCGGTTAAAAAAGGAAAAGCCGCCGAATACTCGGATATCCGGCTGATCGGCAATCATTCTGCGCATCCGGGCAAAAAGCAGGTTGAAATCGACCGGGTATAAACTGTGAACGTGGAATGCGTTACCTACTCCGGCGGTTTCAAAGTCTCCCCGGCGGTTTTTCCAGTATATCCGGGTGGGATGATTCTGGATGCTTAACCAGGAAAGCGGGTCAAGGTGGCGCAGGGGAAACCGCCAGTGCAGCCAGACCGGTTGATGGGAATCGCTCCCCGGGGGTGGAATAAATTCCCTGATTCGCTCGGTTAATACCGTTTTTATTTCTGCGGGGTCAAATACTTCTTTACGTTCATGGAGGGAGATTGTCCGGGGTTTATCACTCAACTCGGTCCCCCCTGTAAATGGTGGCGATTCCCAGGGTTAACGGTTGGTAGTGAACCTCCCGAAAGCCTGCTTTGCGCATCAGGTGGCAAAAATCTTCCCCATACGGAAATGTTTCCACGGTTTGGTTTAGATACCGGTATGCATAGCTGTCACCGGAAATGATGCCGCCAATGCGGGGTAGAAGATGGCGAAAATAAAAGAGATATAACCGGCGAATCACCCGGTTTCCGGGGAGAGAAAATTCCAATATCAGGGCCCTGCCGCCCGGTTTTAGGACCCGGTACATTTCCCGAAGGGCTCTCTCCACATCTTCCACATTCCGGATGCCAAAAGCAATCGAAGCGGCGTCAAACGTTTTATCGGTAAAAGGGATGTTCATGGCGTCTCCTTTCTGGAGGGCGAGAGAGCTGTCTAATTTTCGCCGGGCCAACTTTTCTTCTCCAATCGCCAGCATCTTCTCCGCCATATCTATCCCAACGCCCGAGGTTACCCGGGGAGATTCCCGGTACAGGGAAATCAGCAAATCACCCGTGCCGGTAGCCACATCCAGAATGTGTAAATCGGGAGATTGGGGAAGATGACGAGCCACTTTTTTCCGCCAGATCACATCCTGCCCGAATGACAGCAGTCGGTTTAATAAATCGTACCGGTGGGCAATGCGATCAAACATTTTCCAGACGGATGCCCGGGAAGGTTGAGCGGTCGCTTCTTTGGGAACATCAGGGGAAATTTTCATTCTTCACATTTCGTTTTTTCTGCACAATTCTTCGACCCGTTCTTCGGGGCGACAATTTAGAGAAATATCCTCACCGGGGCAACAGTTTCCCTTATTTATCCGGCTGGAAGGGAATTCCGAAAATCACCGCGGCATGTTTTTCATAACCCCTGTGCTGACGGTTTACCCCGTTCAATTCCTCCCCTTGCTCAGAATCACCCTGCCGCCATTTTTTACAGTGGTTTTTTTTTGAGTCTTGTGTATATTGGTATCTTCGCTTTCTCATGTGAATTTAACGGTTGGAATGAATCATTAACATGTAACTTTCAGGAGGAATAATGATTTCTCGTATTCGGATATTGTTGGTAGCATACGTTATTGGTCTTTCCCTGGCTCTGTTTTCACAGGAACGGGTGGATTTAGGGGTGATCACCCGGATTAAACAGGAAGGGCTTAAAAATTCCCGGGTGATGGAGACCCTGAGTTACTTAACCGATGTTTACGGACCCCGGTTGACCGGTTCGCCCAATTTACAGAAAGCTGAACAATGGTGCGTGGAACAATTGAAAGCGTGGGGATTATCCAACCCGCATCTGGAATCCTGGGGGGTATTTGGCAGGGGATGGGCGGTGGAACGCTTTTCCGCTGACATGCTCTCTCCGGTTTATATGAACTTAATTGCCTATCCCAAAGCCTGGACACCCGGCACCGATGGGGAAGTGAGGGGGAAACCGGTTTTATTGGATTTGGATATGACGGAAGAGAACTTTGAGCAATATACCGGTAAGTTGGATGGAGCCATCGTTATGCTGGGGAAACCGGAACCGGTAGAGCTTCGTTTTGAGGCGGATGGGAGTCGTTACGATGAGGAAAAATTAGCCGAAATAGCCGAAGCCCCGGAACCCGGGGGAAAATCCCCCTGGGCGGATCGTCGGAAACGCTGGATGGAGCGCCGCCGCAAACAACGCCGGATGGCGGAGTTTCTGGCAAAGGAGAATGTCGGAGTTGTGCTGGAAGCCGGCAGCATCCCGGACGGCACGCTACGAGTGATGAGCGGTGGCTCCCGGAAGCGTGCCTCGGATCGCCCGGCTTTGCCGACGCTGGTCGTCGCACCGGAACATTACAACCGCATTGCCCGGTTGCTGGAGAAATGGAAAGATGTGGAACTCTCGGTCAATATCCAGAATCAATTTTTTGATGACGATTCCCTGGGATATAATGTGATTGCCGAAATTCCGGGCAGCGACCGCCGCCTGAAGAAGGAATTGGTGATGTTAGGCGCCCATATTGATTCCTGGCATAGCGGCACCGGCGCCACCGATAATGCTGCCGGCAGCGCGGTGATGATGGAAGCGGTCCGCATCCTGAAAGCTATCGATGTGCATCCCCGGCGCACCATTCGCCTTGCCCTGTGGAGCGGCGAAGAGCAGGGCTTGTTAGGCTCCCGGGGATATGTGAAACAGCATTTCGGTGACCCGGAAACCATGGAGCTGAAACCGGATCATAACCGTCTTTCCGCTTATTACAACCTGGATAACGGCAGCGGCAAAATCCGGGGCATCTATTTGCAGGGCAATGATGCCTGTCGGCCAATCTTCGAAGCTTTCTTTCAACCGTTTCATGATATGGGAGCCACCACTGTCACCATCCGCAATACCAGTGGCACCGACCATCTTTCCTTCGATCGCCTCGGGCTGCCCGGCTTTCAGTTCATCCAGGACCCCCTGGAGTATTTTACCCGCACCTGGCATACCAACATGGATACCTACGACCATGTTTCCCCCGGGGATTTGATGCAGGCATCGGTAATTGTGGCTGCAATTGTTTACCAAACTGCCATGCGGGATGAGAAAATTCCCCGCAAACCGCTTCCTGAGAAAGAATAGAGGAGGAGCGCCGCTTTTGGGCGTGGAAATCAGAACCCCACCCGGTCTTATCCAGGTGGCTCTGTTCTTGCTGAATCATATCATTCGATTTATCCAAATTTTTTTTCTAAAGTTTGAAAATTGATAAACGATGATAATAAGCGGGATTAGAACTTAGCTTCCTCCCACATAGGCCTCCTCCAATGACAAGACCCTTTGAGCCAGCGGTGAGCTCAAGGGGTCTTTTTTTTTCTGTTACAGGAGAACGGTCCGGCATGCGGACAAACCAACCCTTCCCCGTCCATTTGATTTTTTTCTATTGCGTTTGTTTACCACTCATCGCTATTATTTTTAGGCGACTGAAGGAAATGTCAATCGCTCTATTGCGCCGGGGCAGATAGAGTACCCTGACACCTTGATGGGTAACCCCTCACCCCGGGTGATTCATAACTTATCACGCAAAGGAGATATAAAGATGGAAGCAAAAAAAACCGCCCTTTATGATATCCACGTGCGGCTGGGTGCTAAAATGGTAGATTTTGCCGGGTTTAAAATGCCCATTCAATACGCCAGTATGCTGGAAGAACATAAGCGGGTGCGCACCACGGTGGGCGTATTCGATGTCTCCCACATGGGAGAAATTGTCATTCGGGGCGAAAACGCCCTGAAAATGGTGAATTACATCACCATCAACGATGCGGCAAAGATTCAGGTAAACCAGGCGCAATATTCGGCAATGTGCTATGATGACGGCGGCATTGTAGATGACCTGATTGTCTATCATTTTGGGGATCACTATCTGTTGGTGGTAAACGCTGCTAATACAGAGAAGGATTTCCAGTGGATTTTAGAACATCGGATACCAGGGGTGGAGATTGAGAACATCAGCGATTCCATCACCCAGTTAGCCGTGCAGGGAAAGAAAGCCGAACCCACTTTGCAAAAGCTAACCCCGGTGGATTTATCCCAAATAAAATTTTACTGGTTCACAGAAGGGGAGTTAGCCGGGGTGCCCATGACAATTTCCCGCACCGGCTACACCGGCGAGCCGGGTTTTGAACTGTACTTTGACCGGAAACATTCCGAAGCGGTGTGGAATGCGGTATTTGAAGCCGGAAAAGAATTTGACATTGCCCCGATAGGGCTGGGCGCCCGGGATTCGCTGCGTCTGGAAAAAAAATACTGCCTGTATGGAAATGATATTGATGAAACCACCAACCCCTTTGAAGCCGGGCTGGGTTGGATTACCAAATTGGATAAAGGTGATTTTGTCGGCAGGGATGCCCTGGTAAAAATTAAGGAAGAAGGTATTCGTAGAAAACTGGTCGGTTTCATTGTGGAAGGACGGATGATACCCCGTCATGGTTACCGCGTTACCAAGAATGGCGAAGCAGTCGGCACGGTCACCAGCGGCACATTCTCTCCAATTCTGGAAAAAAATATCGGATTGGCATATATCCAGAAAGAGATTGCAGTTGTCGGTGAAACCGTCGATATAGAAGCCAGGGGCAGAAAAGAAACGGCAACGATTGTCAAAACACCCTTTGTTTAAGCAGGATATCAAAAAGCAGGGATGCACTGGATACGGATTTTTTATTGAATCGGGCAATTGAATTGGAAGCTAACCGTACGGAGAGGGTAGGCGGATGAAGCACTCCTGTTTTATGATATGGGTACTGGTTATTTATCTGAATTTGTTTATTCATGCCCAACCATTTGTGACTTCACTGGATTCTTTTGGGATTGAGGTATCTCCCCGAAATGCCCGCCAGGTCATTTTCTCGAATCACAACAACGCCTACTGGGTTGGGGAAATCAATCAACAAAACAATCAGTCCGACCGCGGCTATTTTATCCATCATCATCGCTATCTCATTGATTATGCCATCTACCGGGACGGAAAGATGCTGGATCGAGCCGCTGCCCGTCGAATTCAACTGTTCCCGGACCGTTTGAGACGTGATTACCCGGGGATGGAAGAGACTCTTTTTTTTCCGGATTCGATTTGTGCCTTGCTGCTCTCCCTGAAGTCAACGCCCCCGGGTGTCATTCATATTGCGGTGCAGTTGGATGACTGGCTGAGAGACGTCAGCTGGCAATGGGACGCGCCGCAGCATCGCGCCACAACCACCCTGCTCGACGCCGGTGGGATGCAAACAGCGGCAATCGGGGTGCAGCTCCGGGGAAATTTTTCCGACGCAAGTTTGTTGGATTCCACAACCGCTGCCAGGCAGGTAGGTATGACTCTACGGAAAAATACCCTCCTTTTCCGGGTGGAAGATATGGACAGCGTGTTTCTCCTGATTGCTTTCACTGATCGTCCTGCCGGGGTATCCGAGTTCCTCAAAAAAAATCGTCAGCATCCCCTGGCGTATGTCGAAAAACGGCGGCACCGTTACCGGGAGGTGTTGAAATCCTGCCGTCTGAATACCGGGAAGGAACCGATAGACAGGGCTTATGCCCGGGCATTGTTCTCCCTGGATGACCTGATACTCCCCGGCAAAGACGGCGGCATCTGGAGTGGGCTGCCAACTAAAGATGTCTTTCGCGGGAGGGATACCTTTATTTCCTACACCGGTGCCCTGTTATGCACCGGTAAGTTTGAGACCGCCCGGAATATCCTGCTTGCCGTTGCCAATCTTCAAAATACGGACATCAATTCCCCGGATTATGGGAAAATTCCCAATACCCTTGTTGATGGAAACCCGGATTACCACGAAGCGGATGTGACCCCATGGTTTGTGCGGGCATGTGAGCAATACGTTCGTTACAGCGGCGACACAGAGTTCATTAGCCGAATATTTCCAACCTTGAAAAAAGCCATGGATGGCGCGATAAAATACCACCTCGATGAGTACGGTTTCTTAACCCATGCGGATGATGCCACCTGGATGGACCGGGTGGGTTCTCATGGTTCCGTAACTCCCCGGGGCAACAAGGCTGTGGAGATTCAGGCATTGTGGATTGAGCAGGTGCGCATTTCCCGGGAGTGGGCGGAATTTTTGGGGTATCCGAACTGGGCGGATGATTGGAAATTGCTGGAAGAACGATTGCGGTTGAACTTTACCCAAATTTTCTGGAATCCGGACCCGCCCGGCTTGTATGATTTTATTGCCCCGGGAAACCGGGCTCATCTCCGGGTGCGCCCCAATTGTTTACTGGCTGCTGCGCTTGCTAACCCACCCGTATTAAGCAACCGGCAAATTGAACGGATGTTGGCAGCAGTGCAGCCCCAGCTTATTTATCCCTGGGGTGTCGCCACCCTTTCCCAGGAAGATTCGCATTTCCATCCCTATCACTTTTATTCTGATTATTATTTACCGGATGCTTCCCTGCATAATGGGTTGGTGTGGAAATGGTTAAACGGTCCGGTTACATCGTTGATGGTGCACTATCAACCGGGTGCCGCCTTGACCCTGCTGCGCAATTCGGTGGGTGAAATTTTGGGAGGAGAGGTACCGGGAACTTTACCCCAATTGGTGGATGCCTGGGAGAAACAACCGTCCGGGCATGAGGGTATACAGCAGCGCAGGGCAGGTTTTTGGGAACAACCGGTTGCCCTGTCCGGTGCAGAGGAAGCAATGCCGGCAACGCCGGAAGCCTCCGGTGCGCTATCCAGTGCACCGGCGCTGGCAGAATTTATCCGCAATTGGCATGAAGATGTTATGGGAATTCAGCCCAAACTGAAAGACAACATCATTCGGCTTGCTCCCCGGCTCATCGATGTTTTTCCCTCTGTTTCGTTTAAAACGCGCCTGGGAAACGCCTTGCTTAGCGGGAAATATTTTAGCTCCCCTGAAAAATTCAGCCTGGAAATGCAAAGTGATCCTCATCTCCCGGACCTGACTTTATCTCTCAGTATTCCTTTCAATGGGAAATGGATTGCCTTTGATGTGCCATGGAAGGGGGGAGAGAAACTCCATATCGAGATTCGCCCGTTTCGGAAAAAGAACCTGGTAACGGTAAATGGTAAGGTGTGGGAGAAGGTCAGGGAGTCACTGGTGAGGGAGCAGCAGCCGGTTCCGCTGGCAAAGCCGGCTTATGATTTTTCCCTCCAAACCTTCCGGAAACCGCTCTATGGAATTATTTCCGGGACGGATGCCCTTCGGAAGCACGGCAGGTTAACGCCCCTGCTATTTGATATCAAGGATAGCAAAGGAGATGATCACGGGCCGGCAGGTGGATATACTTATCCGCTCAGTTCGGTTTTTCAACCCGGTATTTTTGACCTGCGGCGGGTGCGAATTCGGAAGGATGATCAATACCTGTATCTGGAGATAGATTACCAGAACCTGGTAAATCCGGATGGGAATGCCCTGCCGGGCTACCAGTACACCTTTACCGCCATTACATTGAGTTTTGAAAAATTGGTGCGTATTCGTAGCAATCGATTGGAGAGCAACGCTAATTTTTCGGTGCCTTATGAATACGCCTTTAATTATGTGATTTATGTGGGGAATGGTTATCGGATCACCGATGCACGGGGAAAAATTATTGCGGAGTATCACCCGGCAGCGGGAGATCGCCCCATGGGATCGGTGAAAAAGAAAAAAATCAGATTTTCGGTGCCGCTGAAATATTTATCGGAAAGATTTTTGCGGAACGCGGTGGTTCTGACCGGCGGTTGGCAGGAAACTACCCCGGGGGCGGTGGGGGAGTTCCGGGATGTTTATAAGGAAGCCGACCCCTGGCACGGCGGCGGCGGCGAAAAAGAACGCGGTAATCCCAACATATACGATATTCTTTTCATTCGAAGATGACGAACAGCGAACCAGAGGAAAGAATGATATAGAACCCCGATCCGCCAGGGAATCCATAGGAGACGACGAATCCATTTATAGACATCGGTGAGAAACTGTATTTTCCGTGTCATCGGCGTTCTCTCTTTTTACCCCGGCTGAATCTGTTCTTACCGGGAACGGAAACCCATTCATATCGTATGTATTCATTCAACGTGTTTATCGGTAACTTTTGAGAAATACCCGGAGGATTTTAATGCGCACATTGGTTTTTGCTGGAGGGATACTGGGGATCATTGGTTTGATGGAGTGGGTGATTTTCAAGAGTTTTCGCAGATGGATCCGGCAGGTACATCCGGACACCTCCACCCGGTGGCAGTGGATGCTTTTTCTCTCTGTCATGTCCGGCAACGGCTTAATCTTCCTCAGATTTGTCTTCCGCCATATCGGGGGGTATCAGCATCCGATAGTTCATTTTATCAATTACGGCGCCGGACTGTTTATCATGGGGGTTCTATTTGCCTTTCTGAGCATTATCATTGCCCGGTTTCTCACCCTTTTGCTAAGGAGCGGTTTTAAGCGGATCAGGAAGAAACCGGGAGGTGAACACAAAGGTGCCGTGGAACCGTTTGACCCCGGTCGGCGGAAGTTCCTGAAGTTGTCCGGCTATGCGCTCGCCGGAGTGTCAGTGGGAACACCGGTGATCGGGGCGTTATCAACTTCACCCGAATATCACGTTTTTAAAGTTCCTTTATTCTTCGAAAATTTACCCCCGGCATTTGACGGGTTAACCATTGCCCAGGTGAGTGATATTCATGCGGGACCATTTATTTCCGAAAAAAATATCCGGGAGATTTTTGAGATCGTCAATTCTCTCACCCCGGACTTGATTGTGCTCACCGGGGACTTTGTCGATTCCTCCGATGTGGAAATTCCGGCAATTTACCGTACCGTCGGGGTGTTAAAAGCGGACCTGGGAGTTTACGGCTGCCTGGGGAATCACGATCATTATGCAACGTCGGAAAAGGTCAATGCGGCACTTCGGGAACGCAATGTGACGATGCTGAACAATGCCAACCGGATTTTTCAAATCGGGCGCGATAAATTGGTACTGGCTGGAATTGATGACGCCGGAAGCGGCTTTGCCCATCATTCCGATTTTCATAAGGCAGCGGCCGGATTATCGCAGGATGATTTTAAGATTCTGTTGTCACATCGTCCGGCGATTTTTCCGCTTGCCCGGCGGTTTGGCTTTGATTTAACCCTCTCCGGACACACTCATGGCGGGCAAATCGGGATCAATCTCCTCGGCGTGGAAATTAATCCAATTGCCATGCTTCAAAAATATGATAAAGGATTGTTCGAGGAAGGGGGCAAAAAGTTGTATGTGAATGTGGGGGTCGGGATGGCTGGGGTTCCCATTCGCCTGGTACCCCGGGAAATATCGTTATTTACATTACATACAAACCCTTCCCCTGATATAAGATTACCCTCCTGATGAGAAAGACTCCCCGGGCGAGTACAAAACGGCACCCGGTTGCAAATTTCCCGGTTCAGGAGTTCACCGAAGCGCACCGGGAAAGTTGAAACAGTGCCCTTGCTCAATGACGTTAGCAGCAAAAAACGAAAGTGGATATTTACATGACTGTAATGGCACGTTGTATGTGGATTGGTTTACTGGGACTATCGTTGGCTCTCCGGGCGAATTCCTCTCCGGATATTTCCGAGGGGATTTCATTGTTCACCAGTGGAAATTGTCTCCAGGCTGAGCAATATTTTCAGCGTCAAGTTCAACAATGCCCCGCCAATCATCGGGCATATTTTTTCCTCGGTAAAATATTTTTCCAGCAGCAAGAATACCGAAAGGCATTACAGATGTTCCGAAAGGCGGTAAAATACGACGACCATAATTCGGAATATCAGCACTGGTTGGGAAAGACGTATGCCCGGCTTGGCTTGCATACTCCTTTTTTTAAAAAGCCGTTCCTGGCCCGTAAAATCAAAAAACACTTCATTCGGGCAATCGAATTGGATGCCACCAATACCGGCGCCCGGCAGGACCTGGTTGTTTTTTACATGCTGGCACCGGGGATTCTGGGCGGGAGCAAAACCAGGGCGCTTGAACAGGCAGACATCCTGTGGCATCAAAATCATTGGGAGGGTTATAAAGCGTTGGGCAGAATTTATTTTCTGGAGAAATCATACTCGAAGGCAGAGGACATTTTGACCCGGGCAATTGGGGAGTATCCCCGGGAACATCAGTTCTATGATGATTTGGGGGCAATCTACCTTCGCGAAGATAAATTTTACCAAGCCGAATCCCTTTATACGGCAGCGCGCGATAAAATGCCGGATCAGCGCTTACATTTTCGCATCCGGATGGGGCTATTGTATCAGGAAACGAAAAGATTGGAGAAAGCTTTTTCCATTTTTGATTCGCTAATGGCAGAACATCCGGAACAGCCAGCCGCTTATCTGGCGTATGCCAACGCTGCCTTGATGAGCGGAGAGCACCTGTTATCTGCCCGGCTTGCCCTGGAAAAATTTTCCGCAACCGGCAGCAACCAAAATTGCCGGCAGAAGGTGGAGTTGCTGAGCGCCCTGGCTCAAATCTATGTTCAACTAAAGGATTTTCCGGCAGCAAAGGAAAAAATCCTCACTCTCTTAAAATTTTCTCCGAATGATAAAGAAGGTAAACAGTTGTTGGATGTGGTGAAGAAACAATTGAAAAAGTTTGATAAGGTGATTTCTCAGCCGGATCAGGTTTCCCGGGTAAAATGATGGTGGTTTCGTTTACCAAACTGCATTCGGACATTCTCATTGACATTACCGAAATGAAAAACTATCTTTTTGCACATTTTTACATGTAGCCGAACGGCTGATCGCAAATAAGTGAACTGCGGTTATTATGTAGCGATATTGTCTTCCGCAATAAGCGTGGGATAAAAAATGGAAAGAAGCAACGGTTTTTATGATGGATAAATTTTCATATCTCGGTCATGCTCACCCGGATTACATCGAGTCATTATACCGGGCATACAAAGAAAACCCGCAGTCGGTGGATGAGGGGTGGCGGAAATTTTTTGAAGGATTCGACTTTGCCCAGACATTTGACGGGAAGGTCGGTGAGGTAGTCAGCGCCGGGCGGCGAAAAGAAGTGAATGTGCTGAACCTGATAAACGACTATCGTCGGCGCGGGCACTTTTTCACCAAAACCAACCCGGTTCGGGAGCGACGCAAGTATGAACCGACCCTGGATATTGAAAATTACGGTCTCACCGAAGAGGACCTGGATACTGTGTTTGAAGCCGGGGCGGAAGTTGGTCTGGGACCTGCCCCCCTGCGCGACATTATCGAACATCTTCAGCAAACCTATTGCGGCTCCATTGGGGTGGAGTATATGTTTATCCGCTATCCGGAGCGGGTCAAATGGCTCCAGGAACGGATGGAAACCACCCGAAATACCCCGAACTTTACGTTAGAGGAGAAGCGTCACATACTGAGCCGGCTCAATCAGGCGGTCGTATTTGAGAATTTTCTCCACAGCAAATATGTGGGGCAGAAACGGTTTGCCCTTTCCGGGGGAGAGACGCTCATCCCGGCGCTGGATGCCATCATCGAGAAGGGGGCGTCCCTGGATGTGATGGAATTTGTGTTAGGCATGGCGCATCGAGGAAGGTTAAATGTGCTGGCAAATATTCTCCGGAAATCATACGAAGACATCTTCGCTGAATTTGAAGGGGTGGATTATGAAGATGCGGTATTTGAGGGGGACGTTAAATATCACCTCGGTTATTCCAGCAACATCAACACGGTTTCCGGAAAACAGGTGCACTTAAACCTGGTTGCCAATCCCTCTCACCTGGAAGCGGTCGATCCGGTAGTGGAAGGGGTAGTCCGTGCCAAAATCGACAAACGGTATCATGGGGACAACGGCAAAATTGTGCCGATTCTCATTCATGGCGATGCGGCAATCGCCGGGCAGGGGGTGGTGTATGAGGTTATCCAGATGTCACTTCTGGAAGGCTATCGCACCGGCGGCACCATTCACCTGGTCATCAATAACCAGATTGGTTTCACCACCAATTACCTGGATGCCCGCTCCAGTATCTACTGCACCGATGTTGCCAAAGTCACCCATTCCCCGGTGTTCCATGTGAATGGGGATGATGTGGAAGCGGTGGTGTTTGCCACCCTGTTAGCCATCGAATACCGGCAGAAGTTTCACACCGATGTCTTCATTGATATTCTTGGCTACCGGAAATACGGTCATAATGAAGCTGACGAACCCCGTCTAACCCAGCCGAAATTGTACAAAATCATTGCGCAACATCCGGACCCCCGGCAAATTTATTATGAAAAATTGTTAGCCAGCGGCACCGTGGAAAAGGGGCTGGCAAAGGAGATGGAGAAAGAATTTCAACAACTGCTGCAATTTCGCTTGAAGGAAGCCCGGGAACGCAAGAAAGCTTCCAGTATTTCCTCCTTTAAAGGAGATTGGAGCGGAATTCGGAAACCCACAGAAGCGGATTTTTTGCAATCTCCGGAAACCGCAGTGCCGGAAAAGGTGCTACAGGAGATTGGGGAACGAATTTTTACGGTGCCGGAAGACATGCAGATATTTCGCAAGCTGCGGAAAGTGTATGATGACCGCAAGAAGCGGTTTACGGAAAAAAAGGAGTTGGATTGGGCAATGGGGGAAGCGATTGCTTATGGGACATTGTTGGCGGAACAGGTACCGGTACGGATTAGCGGGCAGGATGTGGAACGGGGCACTTTTGCCCATCGATTAGCTGTTTTGCTCCGTGAAGATACCGAGGAGGAGTATGTGCCGTTGAACCACATCAGCCCGGATCAGGCACTTTTCCAGATTTATAATTCCCCGTTGTCCGAATACGGCGTGCTGGGATTTGAGTATGGATATTCCACCGCGCACCCCCTGGGATTGACCATCTGGGAAGCCCAGTTCGGGGATTTTGCCAACGGCGCCCAGATCATCATCGATCAGTTCATCAGCAGCGGAGAAGCCAAGTGGAAACGCTACTCCGGGCTGGTGATGTACCTACCCCACGGCTATGAAGGTCAGGGTCCGGAACACTCCTCTGCCCGGATCGAGCGCTTTTTAACTCTTTGCGCCCAGAACAATATGCAGGTGGTTAATTGCACCACCCCGGCAAATCTCTTCCACGTGCTCCGTCGTCAAATGACCTATCCCTTCCGAATCCCCCTTATCATCTTTACCCCCAAAAGTCTGTTGCGCCATCCCCGGGTGGTCAGCCCGGTTAAGGATTTCGTCAAAGGCAGGTTTCAGGAGATACTTGACGATCCAGATGTAAAACCGGCAGATATTAAACGGCTTATTTTTTGTTCCGGGAAGATATTTTATGATTTGCTGGAACGGCGGGAACAGGAGAAACTGACCGATGTGGCAATTGTGCGGGTGGAGCAGTTATATCCCTTACCGGTACATCAGTTAAAGAAAATCATCGAACGCTATAAACATGTGGAACGTTATTTCTGGGTTCAGGAAGAGCCGGAGAACATGGGACCCTGGGGGTATCTGCGGCGCAAGTTTAAACTGGTGAGAACCACTCTTATCTCCCGGGAAGAAAGTGCGTCCCCGGCAACCGGGATACACCGTCATCATGTGCAGGAACAGGAAAACATTATCAACCTTGCCCTGGGAATTGAGAAAAAGCCCACCCGGAAAGTGAAGATGAAGGACGTTTGAACCTGGAAAATGTTTACAATCAAAAGGATGAATTATGGCAGTGGAAGTGAAAGTTCCCGAAGTTGGTGAATCAATAACCGAGGTGACCCTTGCCCAGTGGTTGAAGAAGGACGGCGAGTATGTTCACCCGGATGAATTGATCTGCGAGATTGAATCCGACAAGGCATCTTTTGAAATACCGGCGGAAAGCGGCGGTATTCTGCATCACAAGGTAGAGGAGGGGGCAACGCTGCCCATCGGGGCGGTACTGGCGGAGATAGAGGAGGCGGAAGCCCCGGCGGAAGTTTCTGAAGCTGCTCCGGCAGTCAGCACAGCGGATGTTGCCGAAGCAGCCCCGGCGGTTGAATCTCCTCCATTGCCGGCGGAAGAGAAGCCGGTCTCTACCGACCACGGGGTGAAGATTACCCCGGTAGCCGCCAATATTTTAACGGAGGCGGGGATCTCCCCGGAAACGGTGCGCGGGAGCGGTCCCGGCGGGCGGATCACCAAAGAGGATGCCTTGAAAGCCGTGGCGGCGAAAGAAGAAACCAGGGAAGCTGGGGTAACCACCCCTCCGCCAAAACCGACGGCACCGCCGCCCCCCAAGGCGGCGCCGACAATGCCACAACCGCCTTCCGAGGAGCGAAGCGAACGGCGGGAGCGTATGTCCACCCTGCGAAAAACCATCGCCAAACGGCTGGTCGCTGCCAAAAACGAAACCGCCATGCTCACCACCTTCAACGAAATTGATATGAGCGAGGTGATAAAACTCCGAAAAAAATACAAGGAAAAATTTCAGGAAAGATACGAAATCGGGCTGGGGTTTATGTCGTTTTTCACCCGGGCAGTCTGTATTGCCCTGCGAGAATTTCCTCCGGTGAATGCCAGTATTGATGAGGATTTCATCGTCTATCATGACTTTTGCGATATTTCCATCGCCGTTTCCACCCCCCGGGGATTGGTAGTGCCGGTGATTCGCAACGCCGACCGGATGAGTTTGTGGGAAATCGAGAAAGCTGTTGCCATTCTGGCACAAAAAGCCAGGGACAACCAGCTAACCATCGAAGAAATGACCGGGGGAACCTTCACCATCACCAATGGCGGGGTGTTCGGCTCCCTGATGTCCACACCAATATTGAATGCGCCCCAGTCGGCGATCCTGGGAATGCATAAAATTCAGGAGCGCCCGGTGGTAATTGACGGCGAGATCGTTGTTCGCCCCATGATGTATGTGGCGTTGTCCTACGATCACCGCATCATCGATGGCAGGGAATCAGTCAGCTTCCTGGTACGGGTGAAAGAGCTGCTGGAAGACCCGGCGAGGATGCTGTTGGAGATTTAGGCAACCTTTGGTGCGGAGCCCTCGGAACCGAAAAAGAGAAAATCAATTTTTTTGAATTTTCGAAATTTGATACCTATATTTACCTCTTATTGACTCAGGAGTTGTTCTCGTTAATTATAATTAACCAATGTTACGATCTTACTAATTGAGGAGGTTACCATGACCTACATTATTACCGAACCCTGTGTAGGCGTTTGTGATACTGCCTGTGTGGATGTTTGCCCGGTTGATTGTATTTATCCTGCTGAAGGGTATACCCTTAGCGATGAAGACAAAGAGAAAATGAGAGCTGCCAATGAAATGTTGTATATCCATCCCGAAGAATGCATTGATTGCGGTGCCTGTGAACCGGAATGCCCGGTAGAGGCAATCTTTCCGGAAGACGAAGTGCCGGAAAAGTGGGAAGAGTATATCGACAAGAACTATCAACGGTTTGGGATGGAACGATAACTCTTCATGCGTCAGTATGATTCGGTTTCAAAGGCTCTCTGGAAAAACGGAGAGCCTTTGTTTTTTGTGACGACCCAGGTCGATATCTGTTTAACGTCAGTTCGGTATCAGGAAAATAGAACGCTGGTGAACCCGGATGATCCGGATTTTCGCAGATTTTTTTAATGCTGTGAACCATCATCCGAGTAAATCAGCGTTATCTGTTTTATCTGGGTTCTATTTCAAGTTCCGTCGAACTCACGTTGTTAACGTTTCGGAAGTGTTGCAAAACATCGCAGTTGTTGCCCTTGGGACATGCATTCCTAATCCTGCCCTGGAAAAACGGATTGTAACCCGTGACGAATTTTATCCGAAAAGCCGGAAGAAGATGGGAAAAACACCCGTTTTTTTCCCTTTAGTAAAAAATTTGTAAACCGATATTACTCTAAAAACTTCGTAACGACTCAGGTAGTAGCTATTTAAGACGTAGATAAGAAAGAGTTCCTGTAAGAATCTGTTACTCCCGGTTCGGTTAATTTTTTGCCGGTTTGAAATTTTCCAGCGCCGTTTTCACCTGGGATACATAGGTTTAACCGTG
>CAYYGL010000050.1:0-27787 GCA_964471235.1 uncultured Calditrichaceae bacterium | reverse complement strand
GATCAGCAGTACCCGGGCACCTTTGTCGGTAAGGGCAGCCGCCAGTTGCACGGAGAAGAAACTTTTTCCCACACCGCCTTTACCGCTCATTATCGCAATTGGGTTTAGCCCGTCCTTCACAATCCTATCCGGGTGTTGTCGGCGGTTCTCGATAATTTCACGCAGGCGGGCAGCTTGATCCTTCATTGCTTCCACTCTCCATAATAAACCAATTCCGCTAACTTTCCCTGTTCGGCGATAACAATGTCATTGGGAACCGTTTGCCCGATGGTGATATACGAGACCGGGATGGGCTGTTTGTAAAGAACGTTTAAAAAGATACCCGGAGAATCGGTCTCATCCAGTTTGGTGAAAATTAAACGGTTGGGGCGCATCCGCTTAAAGCGATCCAATACGTCCATCAGAACTTTAAAACTTGAGGTCAGGCTCATCACCAGGTGCACTTCGTTCGGTTCGGCGGCATCAATGAATAATTGCAAATCTCTTATCTGAGGATCGTTTTTGGGACTGCGTCCTACCGTGTCAATTAATATTAAATCTTTATCCTGAAAATTCTTAATGGCTTCCTGCATCTCCTGAGGAGCATACACCACGCTCATCGGAATATGGGCAATGTTCGCAAAGGTCTGTAACTGTTCAATGGCAGCAATCCGGTAAGTATCGGCGGAGATTAATGCCACCTCTCTTTGATGAAACAATTTCATGTTAGCGGCAATTTTAGCAATGGTGGTGGTTTTACCCACGCCGGTGGGTCCTACCAGGGCGGCGATGTAGGGTTTATGCTTACGGTTTTGCAGCGGTGGGGCGGTTTTAATCATCCGCTTTAGCAAGTCAAATAAGTTTTGCAGCACTTCCCGGGAATTGGTATAATTTGCCGGGTCCATACGGGCGTAAACCGTCTGCATAATGGCTTTTGCCAGTTCTTCATGAACGTCATGATTTATGAGGCGTTTCAGGGCGTTTTTGAATGTTGCCGGCAGGGCGGGCATCCGGCTGTATTTTAGAAATTCCGCTACTTCCGCCAACACTTTTTTCATATCCTGAACTTCTGCCTTTAATTCATTAATCCGGGTGGTTTGTTGCAACAGCTTCTCTTCACTGAGTGCCGTACCCGCGCCATTTCGCACTTCTGCCGATAACGTTTTCCGACTGGGACGGCGGTAAACCGAAGGAGTGGTTTGATTTACCCCTTTTCTTTTTTGTTGCCCGGCAGAAGATTCCACCGCCACGGTGATCTCATGGGTTTCCCGTTCTTCCAGGAAGTCAATCGATTTCCCTTTTTTCACCTTGCGGGAGTTCAAAATGATGGCGTCTTCGCCCAGTTCTCGTTTCATCTTTTCAAATGCTTCCTGGAATGTCTCTCCGGTGTATTTTTTAATTTTCATTGCCAATACTCACCTTTCCGATTGATTCGATTTGTACCTCAGACGGCAATTCACCAAAGGATAACACCACAACCTCCGGGAAAACGTTTTCGATTAGTTTTCGGAAATATGCCCGGATGGTGGGAGAACAAATAATGACCGGATGGTATCCGTTGCCCAGCGCCTGTTCGGCAGCCTGACCCACACTGTGGTGAATTTGTTGAATAGCGGCCGGGGAGAGCCCTAAATTGCTGCTGACCTGCTTTTGTTTCTGCAAAGAATTGGTGATCAACTGCTCAATTTGCGGGTCCACGGTGATGGCGTGAATCACCCCATCCTCATCCTGATAAAGTTTGGCGATGGTATCGGACATGGCAAAGCGAACATACTCGGTTAATACTTCCACATTTTTGGTCATGCCGGCATAATCCGCCAGGGTCTCCAGGATGGTGACCAGGTCGCGGATGGGCAGATTTTCCCGCAGGAGATTCTGTAAAACTTTCTGAATGGCGCCAATGGAAAGCTGCTCCGGCACCAACTCTTCCACTACCGCCGGGTAATCCTTTTTCAGGTTGTCCAGCAATTGTTTCACTTCCTGGCGACCCAGGAGTTTGTCGGCGTGTTTGCGAATCAGCTCCATTAAATGAGTTGCCAGAACGGCAGAGGGTTCCACCACGGTATAACCTCTTAATTCCGCCTCATGACGCTGGTCCGGGGGAATCCAGACCGCCGGTAAACCGAATGCCGGCTCAATCACCTGGAGACCTTCCAGGGGCTCTTCTACCATGCCGGGATTCATGGCAAGATACCGCCCCACAAACACTTCATTTCGTACAATCTCATTTCCCCGGATTTTAACGATATATTCGTCCGGTTCTAATTGCAGGTTATCCCGCACCCGGATGGGCGGAACAATAATGCCGATTTCCATGGCGATTTGTTTACGCATGGAGGTAATCCGTTCGAACAAGTCGCCGCCCTGGTCCACATCCACCAGAGCAATCAGGTTATAACCGATTTCCAGTTCCAGGGGATCCACCTGCAAATAGGTCTCGATATTCTCGGTTGGTGCCGGGAGTTGGGCTTCCTGGGTTGCGGTTTCCAGGTCCTCTCCGGAAGGTCCTCCCTGTTTGATTGTATAGGCGGTTGCGGCAATCACCCCGGCAAGAACCAGAAAGGGAACGGTCGGCAACCCGGGGGTGATGCTGAACACAATCAAGGTGCCGGCGGCAATGTAAAGCGTTTTGGGATTGCCAAGTAATTGGGAGCCGAGGTCGCTGCTGAGGTTCTCTTTACTGGCAGCCCGGGTGACCACGATGCCGGAGGAAGTGGAAACCAACAACGCCGGAATTTGAGATACCAGACCATCCCCGATGGTTAACAAGCTGTAGGTTTGCAGGGCTTCGCTGAGCGGCATACCCATTTGAAGCACCCCAATAATCAATCCGGCGATGATGTTGATGGAGGTGATGATCAACCCGGCAATGGCATCCCCTTTCACAAATTTGCTGGCACCATCCATTGCCCCGTAAAAATCTGCTTCCCGGGAAATTTGCATCCGCCGTTCCCGGGCTTCATCTTCGGTGATCAACCCGGCGTTTAAATCGGCATCAATGCTCATCTGTTTGCCGGGCATGGCATCCAATGTAAAACGTGCCGCTACTTCGGCTATCCGCCCGGCACCTTTCACAATTACCACAAATTGGATGATCACCAATATTAAAAAGATGATAAAGCCCACTACGTAATTCCCTTTCACCACAAAATTACCGAAAGAGCGGATGATCTCCCCGGCGTAGGCTTCCCCCAGGATTAAGCGGGTTGAGGCAATATTTAACGAAAGCCGGAACAGGGTCAGAATCAGCAATAAGCTGGGGAAAACGGAAATATCCAGGGGATTGATCAAATACAGCGATACCAGCAGGAGGATCAACGCCGCTGAAATATTCAAAGCTAATAAGATGTCTAACACCGAGGCAGGTAGAGGCACTATCATTAGAATCAGAATCATGATGACCCCTACCGCTAGGGCAATGTCGCTGTTACGTCGAAACATTTTCTTTACCCAGCCTGCTGATGAGTTGTTCGAGCATTTAAATATTCGCTGCCACTATCCGGTTTAAGAACGGAGAAATTGACGATCGCAAATCCATTTGAATCGGTCGATACTTGCAAAAAGTTTTCTCCTACATCACATTTTTGTTTTTTATTTTGTAGACGTATGCCAGAACCTCGGCGACTGCCTGAAAGAATTTTTCCGGTACTTCTTCGCCTATTTGCACAACCTGGTAAAGTGCCCGGGCTAAGGGTGGGTCTTCCATCACCGGCACCCCGTGCTGCTCGGCAATTTCCCGAATCTTTAATGCGATTCGATTTTTCCCCTTGGCAATTACTTTCGGGGAAACCATTTTACCCGGTTCATACTTCAATGCCACGGCGTAATGGGTGGGGTTGGTGATCACCACATCCGCTTTGGGCACCTCCTGCATCATCCGCCGCCGGGACATCTCTAACTGCATGGCCCGTATCCGGGACTTAATTTTGGGATCACCTTCGGTTTGTTTGGTCTCTTCTTTGATTTCCTGTTTGGTCATCTTTAGGTTCTTGGTATGTTCATATCGTTGAAAAGCATAATCCCCCCCGGCGATGAACGCCAGGGCTAAACCGATTTTGAAGGTGATGGTCAATGCCCCTTTCACCATAAATTCCCCAATCTGAGACACCTCCTGATCCACTAACAGGGGGAAAACGTTCTGGTATCCTTTCATGGCGAGATAGGCGATGGTCAGTACGATTGTCAATTTTACCAGGTTCTTAACGGATTCTTCAATGGTACGGGCGGAAAATAAAACCTTTTTGATCCCTTTGAAGGGATTCAACCGTTCTCCTTTCGGAATTAATGGTTGGGGGGTCAATAAAAATCCAACCTGCATTACACTGGCAGCCACCGCAATCACCATGATGCCAACCATGAACAAAAAGGTCGGCAAACCGATGATGCGCAGCCCCCGGAACAGGTAAAACAGGATATTGTCGTCGGTGAGGTTGATCATATATCCGCCGTTAAAAATGCCTTTAAAAATGAGAATCAATTTATGATAGATGAACCCGCCGCTCAGGTAAATGAGCCCCACCCCGCCTAACAGTACCAGGGCGGAATTAACCTCGGTACTCTTGGGTACATTTCCTTTTTCCCGCGCTTCCTGTAAGCGCTTTGGAGTTGGCTGTTCAGTCTTTTCTTGATATTCATCCGCCATTTAAACTACCTGCAATAAATAGAGAACATCCTGTTGAAAAGTGAGCAACAGGCTGCGAAACACATACACAAACAAGGGTAAACCGAAGGAAAGGAAAAGTAAGCCCACGAAAATTCGCAGGGGAAAGCCCACAAAAAAAATGTTCATCTGAGGCACGGTTCGGGCGATGACTCCCATGGCAACGCTGGTTAAAAAAAGTGCTACCAGCGCCGGAGAGGCGATTTTAATCCCCAGCACAAAAATTCGGGCAGACATGTGCAGAAGCTTATCAAGTGCCAGGTTGTTGAGTTCCCAACTGCCAATCGGTACCACCCGATAACTATAAACGATTGCTTCTAACAGAAAATGATGCCCGTCCAGAATGAGAAAGAGCAGAATTGCCAGAATGGTTTTTAACCGGGTAATAACCGATACTTGCTGAAAAAAGTTCGGATCAAATATCTGCGCCAAAGAAAAGCCCATATCGATGCTGACGTATTCCCCTGCCAATTGAACCCCGGCAAACATCAAATTCATTCCGAAGCCGATGAGCACCCCGGTGATAATTTCCCCGAAGACCAGCATCAGTGCGGAAAGGTGTGTCAGGTCAATTTGCATTGTCGGGGAATCGACCATCGGAAACAGCAGCAGGGAGATTAGCCCGCCCAGACCAATCTTAAATTTGTAAGGAACTCCCCGATATGAAAAAAACGGGGCGCTCACAAACATGGAGGTTATCCGCACCAGAATGAGAAAGAAAAGCAATAGTTGATGTTCGGTCACTGCCATGATATTTTCGATCTTTTGAACGTTTCGAACGAATGGCTTGGGGTTATCAGCCTGTTTGTTATTCTCTTCCATTTAAAAAGTGCCACCGGAATTTTCAGAACCGCATTGGCTATCTCGCCAGCATGGGGATCATATTAAACACATTCAGGGTAAAGGTCTGGAGAACATTCATCATCCAGTTCAGCATTACCATCATCACAATCACCACTGCGATGATTTTGGGTATGAAGGTCAATGTCATCTCATTGATCGAGGTAACCGCCTGAAAAACCCCGATTAAAAATCCCACCACCAGCGCCACCAGAAGAATCGGACTGGCAATTAAGAGGGTGGTGTAAATGGCGTCATGTAAGAATTGTATGGCAAATTGTTCGGTCATGGTGGTGTCCCTTTCCTGCTCTTTAAAAACTGTTCATTAACGAACTCACCAGCAAATACCAACCGTCTACCAGTACGAATAGAAGGAGTTTAAAGGGGAGCGAGACCATCATGGGGGGCAGCATCATCATCCCCATGGACATCAGAACACTGGCGACAATCATATCGATAATCAGAAATGGAATATAGAGGATAAACCCGATCTGGAACGCTATCCGAAGTTCGCTGATGGCAAACGCCGGTACCAGGGTTAAGGTGGAAACATCCCGGGGGCTGTTAGGTTTCTGTTTGGCGAATAGTTTAACAAATAACGCCAGGTCTTTTTCCCGGGTGTGGGTGAGCAGAAACTCCCGAATTGGCTCGGTGGCTTTTTGATATGCCTCTTGCTGGGTAATCTTTCGATCCAGATAAGGGCGGATGGCATTGTCGTGAATGGTCTCCCAGGTAGGTGCCATCACTAAGAATGTCATAAAAAGCGCCAGCCCTACCAACACCTGGTTGGGAGGAATTTGCTGGGTTCCCAGCGCCTGACGGATAAAGTGAAAGACGATGATGATCCGGGTGAAGGAGGTCAGAAGGATCAATATTGCCGGCGCCAGGCTTAAGATGGTCATGAGAAAGATTAATTGAAGCGTGATGGAAAAATCTTCCGGATTATGGCTAGTGCCCACATCCAATGATACTTTTGGTAGTGGAACGGAGGACGGCGCAGCCGGCTGCTGAGCAAAGAGATTGGTTTGCAGTACCAGGAATATCAACAAAAAACCGATCAACAGCCAAATGCTCTGATGGCGGTTTGCCCTGAATACTGTTAACGGGTTTGCAGATTTTGTTCCGGAAATAACGGCGGAATGAAAATTCGTTGCATCGATTTGCAACAACCGCTCCCAGCGGGCTTTCTCCCCCAGGGGTGGGTTTTGATTACCTCCGAAGAAGGTCTGATTTCGGCATCCTACCGTTTCCGGGAAATTCAATTTCCCTTTCATGTGATCCTTCACGAATTATATGTTAATTCTTTTCCATTTCTTTTTTGATCAGTTTGAAAAATCGATTCCGATCGCTATTTAATGACGGTTGTTGTAAGGTGCTGATTATTTTTTGCACTTCCTGGTTCTCTTTGTATTCCGAGAGCATGGAGATAGTGGAATCAGTGATGCCGATTAAAACAATTCGGTCGAATACTTTCACCAGCGCCAGCGATTGTTTGGGCTGCAGGGGCAGACGCGCGATGATTCGAAATCCTTCCTGGTAGCGCGTCCCGGGTAGATGATTGCCGAAGTAACGTTTAAATACCAGCACCATCCCGAAAATTAAGGCGATGATAAAGATCAGACTGGCGACGGTTTTCATCAGCAGCCACCCGAAATTGATGGGCGCCGGTCCGGACCCCAACGCCACCGAGCTGCTGTCTGCCAGCGGATCTGCCAGCACCGGCAAATGCAACAAGAAGTGTCAGTTGAGGAAATCTCATGACATATTGCCCAGCGATTTGATACGGTCATCCGGGTTGAGCAGGTTGGTAATCCGCACGCCGAAATGTTTGTCCACCACCACCACTTCGCCTTCTGCCATCTTTTTATTGTTAATATACAGGTCCACCGGTTCACCCGCCATTTTGTCCAGTTCGATGATGGTGCCCCGTTCCAGTTCCAGAATTTCCTTGATAAACATCCGGCTGCGCCCTAATTCTACCGTAACCGGGAGCACGACATCCAACAACATTTCAATCTTCTGTTCGGAAATACCGTTTCCACCCGGTGATTGAAATTTCTCAAATTCAGCTTTCTGAATTTCCGGCTCAGCCTCGCTTTGCTCCTCCGGTTCCCTCGGCGACAAAACGGATTCCTTCTCTTCTTCCGGTGTTTCCCCGGCCGCCGGAGTGGGCTGATCTTCCACTACTTCGTTTTCCGGTTGTTGAGCTTCATTTGCCATTCGATGATTCTCCTATTAATGACTGTTCTTCGGCTATACTGGTTAATTTCACCGCAATGCGTCCGTCTATATTTCCCGGCCTCCCGTAAAATTTGAGTCGGTCTTGAACATAGATAGGAATCTCCTTGTCAATTTCCTGATCCAGGAAAAGCACATCTCCTTCTTCCAGTGCCAGCAATTCTTTAACCGTCAATTGACTTTTACCCAATTCCGCCCGGATTTCGACTTGTGTTTTTTGAAGATGCTGGTTGAGTTTATGGGAAGAACGATCTTTCGGCTTGTCGGTATGCCCGGTGTTCAAATACTGGGTGTTAATCCGGGAGATGACATCTTCCAGGGCAAAAGAAGGGTAACACAAATTCATCAGGAATGTCTCTTCTCCCAATTTTATTTCAAAGGAGAGCACAATCACAATTTCACTTGCCGGAGCAATTTGCACGAAGTCAGAATTACTCTCAAAACCACTCAGGGTAAAAGTGAGTTCGTGTATGGGATGCCAGGCAGTCGTTAAGATTTTTAATGCCTGTTTGATTAATGGCATCATAATTCGCTGCTCGATTGTGGTGATGCCGCGGGTGGTCGTCGGATGTCCTCCGCCCCCCCCCAATAATCGCTCCACCGTGGTAAAGACCAGGTCCGGGGTCATCTCAATTAGCGCTTTCCCTCCGGTTTCCTCAATATTGAAGATGTGTACTACACAGGGATTGGATATGGAAAGTACATATTCCGAGTAACGCAGTTGGTCTACGGCAATCAAATCGATGGTGGTCATGGTTTGCAGACGAGATGCCAGGTAAAAACCAAAGAGTTCCGAGAAACTCTCATGAAGATTGCGAATGGTCTTTAGCTGGTCTTTGGATACCCGGGTAGGACGACGAAAATCATATTCGATGATTTCCTTGGATTCCAGCACTTCCGAGATATTCTCTTCCTCAATCTCCCCGGAATTAATGCCGGTCAATAGACGATCGATTTCCTGTTGAGATAAAACTTCCGACATAACTGTACCCTGTCCCCGTTTGGTTCACTGAAGAAGTTCGCGTTTTAGCAGTTTCCCGGATCGATTGGGGCCCAACCAACCCTTCCAGCAGATGGTTGATTGGGCTATGTAAAAAATTTGCAATTTCCGACGGTCATGCGTATCCGTGTCTGGAAAAAACGCAAAAGTACACACCACCCTGTCGGGTTTTATTGAATAATGTAATTCACAAAATAAACGTTGTTTAAATGGTTTGCCGGCACCAATTTCTCAGCATTTTTTTTGATTTCCAGGCGAAGCGCTTCTTTATCATCCGCCCCATCCAGTTGGGTAATTGTTTTAGAGCTGATAATCTTGATTAACATATCCCGAATTTTAGGTTCACGTTTTTCCATGCGCTTCACATCGTCTTCCTCTTTTAATTCGAATGCGATATTCACCAGCACAAATTGTTCTCCCTGGCTCTCCGCCGGATTGACGATCACATCTTCCACCATATAGATAAACCCGAAGTCATCCTCTTTTTCATTGGAGTCTTCGTCATCTTGTTTTTCCGCCTTTGCAGCGGTTTCTGCTTTGGCTTTGTCGATAAACATCGGTACAATGACATAACTTGCCAGAAAGTACGCCACGACTATTTGAACGATGAGCATGGGGAGCCCGAATTTGAGAAAGCTTTTCTTCGGTGGTGCCTGGGGGTGTTCCTGTTCTTCCGGAATAGTTTGATTTACAGAATCATCCCTGATATCTGCCATGATAAATCCTCCCTGGATTTAGTAAATTTCTTCCTTGAATTGAGATGTTGGTTTTTTCCTTTCCACATATATTTCTACCCGCCGGTTTTTGGCTCGATTGACATCGCTATCATTTGGCAACAGGGGGTGATATTCCCCATAGCCGGCGGCTGAAAGTCGTTGCGGGGCAATGTTGCCGTTCCTTAAAAAATAACGCAGCACACTCAATGCCCGGGCGGTCGATAATTCCCAATTAGAAGGATATTTCACCGTATGAATGGGAAGGTCATCGGTATGTCCTTCGATGTGAATATTTGAACCCCAGTCCCGAATGATCTCTACAATTTTATCCAGAATGGGGTAGGCGTCGCGTTTCAGCGTGGCATCTCCCAGGGCAAATAACACCGGTGAATCAATCCGTATCAAAATCCCTTCATCGTTGATTTCCATATACAATTGATCACTTAATCCTTGTTCTTTAACCATTTGCCGCAGGTCTTTGGCTTTCTCCCGGAATTTAGCGTTCTGCATATCTTTTAGCCGCGGGTAATAAGGGCGCACCTGGAAAATGACAGAGGTTTGTTTTGGCAACACCCCCAGAGCTCCTTTTAAACTTCCCAGGGCTTTTTGGAACTCAACATCCTGAATGGAGGAGAACGACAATAACAATACAAAAAAGGTCAATAATAAAGACATCAGGTCTCCATAAGTCACCATCCAACCGGGCGCACCTCCGCCACCGCCTTCATCCCCACTCGATTTCCTTTTTCGATTTTCTGCCATCCCTGTCATTCTCCTTTGCCAGGTTTATATTCGCAAGTAATATGCCATCTTCCTGAAAAAGCACCGAGAAGATTACTCTGGCATTCAGGGCGAATGTAATGTCAATGCAAACAAGTAGTTGTGAAAGTGTCTTCTTCAGGCTGGGTATCGTGAAGTGTTTTGTCCAACGAGTAAAAATGTAGGATAATCCAACAGTGAATGTCGGTTATTTAGACATGATTTATGAATAGGGGTAAATTGAACCCGGATGAAACAGATAACGCTGTTTTATACGGATGATTGCTCATCATATTAAAAAATCAGCGAAAATCCGGGTTCATCCGCGTTCCATTTTTCTTGTGTTGAACTGACGTTGTTTTACCTTGTCCCCATCGCGGTAAGGTGAGATATTCTTCTCTGAGGGAACCCGTTGGGATGAATGAAGCAGGTTAATCTACTTTTTCTAATTCTTCCTCCAATAATTGCTTCTCATGAATCCAGGCATAATGCCCCTGTAGTTGAAGCAATTCCTCGTGAGTGCCTTGTTCGGTAATCATGCCACCCTCTATTACCACAATAAAATCCGAATGTTGTAATGTAGATACCCGATGAGAGACAAGAATGACAGTACGGTCCGGGAAAAATTCCTGAAGATTCCGGAGGATATTTTCTTCGGTTTGGGTGTCCAGGGCGGAGAATGCATCGTCCAGAATTAAAATTCGGGGTTGACGGATAATTGCCCGGGCTATTGAGATTCGCTGTTTCTGCCCTCCGCTCAGGTTTATCCCTTTTTCACCCAACATGGACCGGTAGCCGTCCGGGAAACCCTCAATCTCGTCATGAATGTTCGCCATTTGGGCAGCCCACTCGATTTCCTCCCGGGTGGCGTCTTTTTTTCCATACGCAATATTATTGGCGATGGTGTCGGAAAAAAGAAAGGTCTCTTGAGATACATAGCCGATATGGCTCCGCAGCGTGCGGATGGCATAGTCATTGATATCGATTCCGTCAATCAATAGAACATCTTCCGGCAGGGGGTAAAAGTGAGGGATGAGTTTAATAAGGGTGCTTTTGCCGCTGCCGGTTGGTCCGATGATGCCAACAGTGCTTTTTGCCGGGATAAGGAAATCAATCCCCCTCAGCATCGGTTGATTTTCGGTGTACTGGAAACTGAGATTGCGGAAGGAAATTTCCCCGTCGATTTCTTTTCGAACCATCGCTCCCGGTTTGTCTTTAACATCCGCATCTGCTTCCAGGATTTCCCGCATCCGCTTCATCGATGCCGATCCCTGTTGGAATAAACCGATGACCCATCCCAGAGCAATGGTGGGAAATATCAGGATATTCATATACAGCATGAAGGCAGTAAATTCACCGACGGAAATCACATCCCGAATCACCAGGTGACCTCCGACAAAGAGAATGATAGCAATCGATAAACCGATGGTCAGCATTAATGAAGGAAAGAAAGCCGCCTGTACTCTGGCATAAGCAATATAACGGCGCATATATTCATGGTTGTCGTTGCGGAAGCGCCTTATCTCATCCGTTTCCCGGGCAAACCATTTGATGATGGTATTACCGGAAAGGTTCTCCTGAACCCGGGTGCTGAGAGTGGAAAACTGCGCCTGAATTTTATCGAATCGCTTGTAGATGGCTTTCCCGAAACGGTTGACTAAGATTGCCACCACCGGGAAGGGTAACAGGGCGAACAGGGTCAGGCGGGGGTTGATGATGATCATCATCGGGATGACAAAACAGAATGCCAGCAGGGTGTTGATCGAATAAGCAATTCCCGGTCCTACAAAAGACCGCACGGCATTTAGATCATTGGTTGCCCTGGACATTACATCCCCGGTGGGCATCCTCTGGTAAAACGAAGGTGGCAGCTCCAGCAATTTCCGAAAAAAATCGTTCCGCAAATCATTCTCGATTTCCCGGGAAGCTACAATCATGTTCCGGCGCATTAAAAACAGAAATACGCCCTCACCGATCGCAACGACAACGATGAGGGTTACATACGCCGCTAACTGCTGTACCGAAAAATCATCCCTCAAATAATCAATCGCTTTCTGAACAACCCGGGGATTGATAATCCGGAACATATTGGTGAATAGCACAAAAATTAATCCCAGGATATATTTGCGACGGTACTGTTTCAGGTATTTGGACAAAAAACGGATGGTATCTAACATAATTTCCTGCGGTTAAAACGATTCCTGTGCTTATAGTTGAAGGTGCCAGGGAGAGGTGTTTTAGAAACCCGTAAACAATTGGAAGAGGCTGCCCGGCAAATAATAAAAACGATTGAGCTATGGCGCCTGGTGCGACGAACAACCCCGTCGTTAGGGGGCCGGTTCTTATTAGGCGTTGCCACAAGCCCTACCGGGATAATGCCACGGACTTCTTTGGAACGCTGCCATTTATTCGTTGGGCTGCTTATCACGCACACAACCGAGCAATCTCAATCTCGGGTGAGGATGCCCGTGGGCGTATCTGCCATTTTTCTCTCGTTCCATTTCCGGTAAAAATCCCGGTATAGTTTCGGATTCGACACGATTAAATATTTACTTTTATCTCGATGGGGATTTCTTCACGCAGTTTTGCCAGCCATTCCCGGAATTTCTGATTCCTTTTGAAATCAATTGCGTATTGCTCGATAAGTTGCCAATCTTTTTCCAGCGAATATTCCCGCCCTTCGGTTCGTTTGTTTAATCGAACAATGTGATAGCCAAATTCGGTTTTAAATGGCTCGGAGATTTCACCCGGTTTCAAATTCTTAATAACATTCTCAAACGCCTGTACCTGAAAATTACCCACCGTGTATTCTCCCAGGTGACCTTTGTCCTTTTCGACATTGGGGTCATCCGAGTTTTTTAATGCCATTTCTTCGAAGGTGGCTTCACCGGATAATATTTTGGCACGAATCTCTTTTAGCCGTTCGACCACCCGTTGTTCGTCCTGGCGAGTTGGCTGCACCTGAACCAGAATGTGGCGTACATGAATTTTTTCTCCCTGCCGCTCCAATAGTTGGATTACATGAAAACCAAATTGGGTTTGAACAATGTCGGAAATCTCCCCTTCTTTTAAGGCAAAGGCGGCTTCTTCAAATTCCTTAACAAAGTTACCCCGGCTAACCCACCCGAGGTCACCTTTATTGCTTCGGGCACTGGGGTCATCCGAATACTTGACTGCCAATTCGGAAAAATCCGCTCCATTCAGCAGCTTCTGCCGAATTTGACTGATCTTTTGATATGCCTTTTGCAGGCTTTCATCGCTGGGTTTTACCTGAATTAAAATATGCGAAATATCCACCGTCGGTTCAATTTTGGGTAAGCTGTCCCGGTATTGTTGGAAAAACTGTTCCACCTCCCGACGAGAGATTTTTATGTCCGAAAACCGTTTCTGCCGAAGTTTGTCAATGATCAGGCGTTCCGAGATTTGTTTCCGAAAATCTTTTTTTATTTTGGTGATGGAAGAACCGTAATACTGTTCCAGCGCTTTCATCGACCCCACTTGCTGCACCATCCGATCCAATTGTTGTTGCAAAACCTGATCGACTCGTTCCTCGTCTGCGGAAATCGTGTCCTCTTCTGCTTTGATCAATAACAATTTTTCATCGATCATTTGATGCAGGAATTGTTGGGTTAACCGCTGGGCTAAATCTGGGTTTGCAAATATGTTGGTTTTGGTTTGCAGACTATATTGGGCAAGGGCAGTGTTTATATCGGAAATGAGTATAATCTCATTGCCCACTATGGCGGCAATCCCGTCAATTTTTTGCTGGGAAAAGCCGACAGAGCTTGCCAATACCATCACACTAACAACAATTGATTTAAATAAACGATTCATTGACGTGTCTCTGTTTTGGGTTTTTGATTTATTCAAATGATAATAACCGGTGCCTGGCGTTTCGTAACACATGATTGGCAATTTGATGTCCCCCGGGGGATCGCATCACCTGATTGTTTCCGAAACTCCTTTGCGAACCGTTCATCGCCGAACAGCTCTTCGGTAACAAACCGGCACCTTTAACACTGGAACCGGAATAATACCTTTAAAGAATATTTTCATAAAAAGTTTCAATCGCAAAATCTTTTCGCACGCTCTGCTTGATCATCTTTATATACGTTTGACGTTTCTGAGCTTCCAGATGAGCTTTGATGGTATCTTTGACCAATTCCAGAGAGCGAATTGACCCGGCCGGTTGACGATCTAACACTTGCAGATAATGGATGCCGTCTTTACTATAGATAGGACCATATATTAAGCCGGTTTTGGTGCCCCGGATGGCACGGCGAAACTCCGGGCGAAGCTGCTCCGTGACAACATATCCCAGGTCACCGTTTGGCTCCAGCACCTTCGTTATCTGCTGATCCAGGTAATTCTTATGAATGACTTCTAACAGAGATTTCGATTGGCGAATTTCCCGAATGATCGCTTTATCCGGCTTCTCAAAAAATACATGCACCAGGTGAACTTCATCATGCTCTCTTTTGAATTCTTCCTGGTTTGCCTGGTAGTATTCTTCAATTTCCCGATCCGTCACCGGGAATTGTTGTTGTGTTTTTTTCTCAAGGAACTTAGAAGCCAACAATTCCAGTTTCAGATTTTGCAACTTCCATTGGTCAACGGTGGAGAGTGCCAAATCCTCTTCCTGAGCTTTTTGGGCAAGCACCTGGTTGTCAATCCATTGTTCCACAATCCGTTTCACAAAAAAACTGCGATGTTTCGGACTCAGTTGGGGAGGTAGAAGACTTTCCACAATGTCTTTGGTTAAATATGCATTTCCCACCCGGGCAACAATTTCTGATTGAGGGGGTGCATTGTGGCTGCATCCCATCATAAGCACGAACAATAATACTGCATAAAAAAACAGCTTCATTTGAATATTCTCATTAAAATGATTAACTAATTTTCCGCAATACCGAATCGTTCACCCGGAATGCATATTCTTTTCTTAATTGATTTAAAAATTCCTCATATCGTTTCGCCCGTTTTTTATTGAACACATCGGAGTGAACACTGCTCCGAACCTTCTCAAAAGGGCGAATGGTTTCCGGACGATATTCCCCGGTCTTGATGATGAAATAATCTCCTTCTATTTTCACAGGACCGATGATTTGATGTGGACCTGCTTTAAACGCTTGGGTGGCAATTTCTTTATATCGAGAATTCTTTTGCTGCATCCCCAGATTAACCGGGTATTTTTTACCCTTGTGGGGTTTATTGTACTGTCTGTATAATGATTCAAAATCATTCTTGGCTCGGGCAAGTCGGGCAACTTTTTTTGCCTTGCCCTTGTCATGAACACAAATTTGCCAAATATGAATTTTTTCCGGGATTTTATATTTCTCTTTATGGGAATTGTAATAGGCTTTTAGTTCCTCGTCGCTTATCTCTATCCGACCTTTTATTTCCTTCTCTTCTAATAATTGATTTAACCGGCTGATTTCAAATGCGTGAATATCTTTTTGAACGCTTTTATGGGTTGCGTATCCCCGGCTTCGTCCTTCCATTGCCCATGCCCGTACCGTGAGTTGAGAACGCAAAAAGCCTTCTTTCAGATCATTCGGTTTCCGGTATTTCCGGTAATCCCGAACAATCCGGGGTCCCAAATAATTGAGAAAGTCGTTAACCGTGATCGCTTCATCACTGATGGTAGCCAGAACAATCTCTCGTTCTTCCGGGGTAAAATCGGAAGGGGCATGCTCTTTCTTGTTTCCCCAATCCTTGAGGATCTTCATAAAGCGCTCAATTTCGTCCTCATTATATTGAACGTTGTACTTCTCGTTAAAGGTATTTGTGTATTGCTGGAACATATCCATTTCTTTTTTCCGGAAATACCCGCGAATAATATTGGCAATTTCCGTTTTTACCGTCTCATATTTCCCGAGGGGAGTTTCAGTTTTATCCAGAATTTTAATGACGACAAATCCCTGCTGCGTATTCTCCGGTCCTATCATATCCCCGGGGTTGGCGGTAAAGACCAGGCTGTCAATCCTGTAACCAAATCTACCAATCGGGTAGGGATTTAAAATTGGACGGTTTCGTTTATCGTCCGATAATTCGAGGGCTAATTTCTCCGGATCATTGCTCTGTTTTAGCTGTTCCAGATAGTCTAATGCCAGCGCTTGTGCTTCTTCCTTGGAGCGATCCCGATTAAAAATTTTAACCCCCTTATATCCGACCCGGACCAGGGCGATCTTTACCTTCTGCTTTTTCCAATCATAGTACTGGCGTAACAACCGTTCCGGTAAAATTACGTTGGTAATCAAATCGTTATATAATGCCAGGGCAATAACCCGATCGGCATATAATTTTCGGTAAGCAGCATAATCAGGGTCCTTATCCAGACCCAGCGCTATCGCTTTTAATAATTTGCGGCGCTCATCCAGGAGCTTTTCCAGGCTTTTTCGTTTCTCCTTCAGGCTCAAATTTTTGAAATCGGTATTGCGGTAGTCCTGTTTTAATTTTTCCCGGAACTCATCCGCTGTGATTTTCTCATTGCCGATTCGGGCAACGATTTCGGTTTCACCTTTATCACAAGAAGTCAAAAGACCCAATAGCGGGATTAGAAATAGAATTGCAATTACATAGCGTTTCATAGGAACTCCTCGGACCTTCTATTGGTGAATACGGTTTTCCCGGTGGAGTAGGCGTTATTTTTAAAAAACCACCGGCATCATTTCTTACTATCCTCACCCTCATTGTGTAACTCGCTCACGTCACTAATCCTGAACAGGTCCCTCCCTTATCGAAATTATCTCCAAAACGAAAAATTTATTGCCCGCTCACAAATTACGCAAGAAGTATTTTGCAAATGAGAGTCTCTCCAGGGGCGTGTTCCCCTTTAAGGTAACCACGGCTTTCAATTGCCCCCCATCTTTTCCCTGGATAAATTTTAACCGGGTGATTTGTTGTTTGATGTATCGGGGCAGTTCCTTCTCAATAAACAGGTTGCTGGCAGTCGTTTTTTCGTCGAACGTTAACGTCATTTGGTCTCCTTTTATCCGAACCTGTTTGATATACAGACTTGAAGCAAATTTTTTTATTTTCACCATCTCAATCAAAGCCTGCGCCGGTTCCGGCAAAGGGCCAAACCGGTCTTTCAATTCCCGCACCAGGTTGTCGATGGTATGTTCGCTATCCAGGTTTAACAGTCGGTGATAAATGATGACTTTCTCATTGGGAGAGTTAATATAATCATCCGGGAGATAGGTGTCCGAGTCGGTTTCTACCGAAGCATCCACCGGGGTCAACCGCTGTTCCAGAAATTCCTCCGGCAGGGTATCCTGTTGTAGGGATTCCACGGCTTCACGGAGAATTTTTTGGTAGAGGTCATATCCAACCGCATTGATAAAGCCGCTCTGGCGATGACCCAGTAAATTACCAGCGCCCCGAATTTCCAGATCGCGCATGGCAATTTTCAGTCCCGAACCCAGGTCGCTAAATTCTTCGATGGCATACAGCCGCTTTAACGCCATTTCATTCAAGCGTTCTTGCGGCGGAATGATTAAATACGCATAAGCCTGTTGGTCGGAACGCCCCACCCGGCCCCTGAGTTGATATAACTGCGCCAACCCGAACCGGTCAGCACGGTTTACGATAATGGTGTTGCAGTTGGGGATATCCAGCCCATTCTCGATGATCATGGTGGATACCAACACCTCATATTTTTTGTGATAGAAATCGTTCATAATCCGCTCCAGCTCCCGCTCCTTCATCTGCCCGTGGGCTACCGCCACCCGTGCTTTGGGAACGATGTTTTTAACCATGGCTGCCACGGCATCAATTGTTCGCACCCGGTTATGAACAAAAAAGATTTGCCCGCCCCGCTCCATCTCATAGGTGATGGCTTTGTAAATCAACTGGGAATCCCAGGTGGTAATTTCGGTGATGATAGGGTGCCGGTTGCCGGGCGGGGTATCCACGATGGACAAATCCCGCGCCCCCATCAACGACATGTGCAGGGTGCGGGGAATGGGTGTTGCCGTTAAGGTCAGGGTGTCGACATTGATTTTCAGTTTCCGGAGTTTCTCCTTGTGGCGCACCCCAAATCGTTGTTCCTCGTCAATAATCAATAGTCCCAGGTCCTGAAAGGAAACATCCTCCGATAACAACCGGTGAGTACCAATGATGATATCCACATCTCCTTCTGCGAGACGCTGCAATATCTGCTTCTGCTCGCTTCGGCTCCGGAAGCGGGAAATGACGTCAATATTCACCGGGAAGTTGATCATGCGTTCGCTAAAAGTATTATAATGTTGCTGAGCCAGGATGGTGGTCGGGACCAGGATGGCAACCTGTTTTCCATCCATCACTGCTTTAAAGGCAGCCCGGATGGCAACTTCGGTCTTTCCATATCCCACATCACCGCAGATCAATCGGTCCATGGAACGAGGGGATTCCATATCCTTTTTGACCATCTCCACCGCTTTATGCTGGTCGGGTGTTTCTTCAAAAGGGAACGAAGCTTCCATCTCTTTTTGCCATAGTGTATCCGGAGAGAATGGATGCCCTTTTTCCGCCAGCCGTTTGGCATACAGTTCAATTAACTCTCGCGCCACATTCTCTACTGCCTGACGGGTTTTATCCTTGGTGCGTTCCCATTCCACGCTGCCCAGGCGGGTTAAACGAGGTTCAAACCCCTCCTCCCCTACAAAACGTTGAATACGATTCAGTTTGTCCAGGGTAACGTATAACACGTCGTCGTTGGCATAAATTAACTTCAGGCATTCTTTCTCCATTCCGGCAACGGTTATTCGTTCGGTCCCCACGTATTTGCCTACCCCGTAATCCACATGAACTACGTAATCACCGTAACTCAGAGTTTGCAAATTGCGAATTAAACTGGCGGACACGCGCAATCGCTTCTTTTTGCGGCGGATTCGCAAACGGTTGAATATTTCGTGGGCGGTGAGTACTTCCAGGTTGTGCCGGGGAAGTGAAAAACCCTGGTGGAATTCTCCGTCTTCGAACTGTAGCGGTGGGATGCTGCCCATTTCTTCTTCCAGAATGTCTTCCAGGCGATTCCGCACTGAGGCATCCTCATAGAGGATATAAAGACGGCGTTTTTCTCTGAGCACCTGGCGCTGGATATGCTCCACCAAAAGCTTTATGTTACCATGAAAAGCTGCCGGGGCAACACTGTGGAACGAAATCTCTTCCGGGTGTTTGCGACCAATATGGGTGTGACAGATGTTCTGAAACTTCCGGGTGCGGGTTAGCAATTCCGGAAAGGGTAAATAATGTTCTTCGATGGAAGTAAGGGATAACTCATGGCGGATTTCCGGAAATCGAGCGGTTGCCCTCTCCCACCACTCCTCCAGATTTTGATGTATACGGGTATGGTCTTCCCAAAAGATGACGGTGTCCGCGGGGAAATAATCCAGGAGAACAGCGTTGTTGACGGCCTGGGGAGATTTCCCCAGCAGCCGGATTTGGTCAACCTGTTCGATGGAGAGCTGGGAGAGCACATCAAAGCGGCGAATGGATTCGATGGTATCGCCAAAGTACTCAATCCGGCAGGGTGCATCCGATTCAAAAGAAAAAATATCCACAATACCGCCCCGGGTGCTGAATTGCCCGATTTCTTCAATGATGCTTGCGCGTTCATACCCGCTTTCAACCAGCCATTCTACCAACAATTCCCGTTCAAACTCTTCACCCACTTTTAGCCGCAGGATATTCTGACGAATGGTATCCGGTGCAGGGGTGCGCCGGAGCAACGACGCCGGGGTGGTCACCAGAATGCTCTCCCGATTTTCAACTACCTGGGTCAGGGCATTCAAACGCATACTATAAAGCGCCGGTGTGAAAATACCGGTGTCAAACGGTACCACTTCATCGGAAGGGAAATAGGTCACCTGGTTGGTTGGCAGAAGAATGTTTAAATCATCTACTAATTTTTCGGCAGCGTCTCCATCCGGTAATACAATTAATTGCGGACAATGGCGGATCTCCCGTATAAAATTAACCACTACCGCTAAAAATGATCCATAGATGCCGCTTACGTTGAATTCTCGCCGGTTGTTCAACAAGCGGTGAAACTGCTCAAATTCCGGTAGTTGGTAGAGCCGCGCTTTCAGTTTTATCATAAAAGTAACCCGACCTCCTTCTCAGAAGGTTTCACTTCACAAGTGCCGGAATTTAAGAGGTCGGAGAGGAAAATACAAACAAGGCAATAAAAAGAACGGAAAGGATGGTGCCGTTAGATGATGCAGGTGCAGTGGTCTTGATTATTGTCGACGGTTGGGGTGGCGAGAAACCGGGGTATCTTCAGGCGGAAATTCTTTCATCAATTCCCTGATCATTTTCGGCGCCACCGTCAGGATATCGTCTTTGTTGTTGCGGCTGTCTACCTCACCATGCCATAAAATATCCACACTCTCCCGATCGACCGGGCGCACAAAGAACACCTGGATGTTTTGATACATAACGGTATCCACATACCCTTCGAAGAAGTGAACGGTTTTGTGAACCTCGGATCGCATCCGGTCGGTTTCAGTGCGCCGCAGCCCGGCTCGCCGAAGATCGTTCTCTCGTCTCCCGCTTCGATCGGGTCGAAAATCCCTCGAAGTCAGAGAAGACGGCGGCACATATTCCGTCAATTTGCCGGTATAAAACTTAACAGCCACTAAAAAGTCGGCTTGCTGGTTTACATACTTCAGCCCTTGCGCTTCCAGGCGATGGCGGATCATCATTAATATCTCCCGCTCTATTTTGGGCTGGTCGGCACTTAAACGTACCAACCCAAAAGTTTTTAACTGCCCGAACCCGGTTTGTGGGGCACGCTCGGTATGAACATTAATTTTGCCGGAACCGCACCCGATGAAAAGAAACCAGAGTGCCCCAAAAAAGATGGTGGAAAAAAATAAACGGTTGACTGACATAATTACCCCCAATGTTAAATAGAGCTTATTCATGGTTAAGTAGGTGTTTTTTTTACCTCACCCCCTCTTCCCGACAGATCGGGATCCTCGATATTCCAAGAGTGAGGGGATGAAAGGAGGAGAGTGGAATATACCGCTACAACCATCCTAAGGGTTTATGGATAGGAGGATTATCCATATCCTCTTTTCTTTAACTCCGCCATATTGATGATCTCCGAATTAAGTGAACAGAAGGTCTAATTTGAAAGAAGGTAAGCTTCATTAAAGCGGTTTTGTGTCACTCGAATTACACTAAGCGTAATTATTCGGGTATTTCGTCGCAGGTACCCGCGGCGTTTGCAAGCGTGTTCATTCCTCCAACGGCGCCCTGACCCAACGGGATGCCGTTGGCATTGGGGGCACTTGAATAGTTATCACTAAAGTAACTATTCCACCACAGAGTTTTCAGAAAAGGAATTCAAGGGAAAAGCCGGAAATAACGCAATAACTTCGGTAAAATTTCTTGGATATCCCGTTTGGTTGGTAAATTTTTTCATGTTCTCAATGCCCCCTGTACTTTCTGTGGCAAGCCAACTGAATAGCGACTCACTAAAATAAATACGATAATGGAAGGGCACAATTTAAAAATCGTATTAATGGAGAAAATTCGGCTGTTCGGGTGACGGATTTTTAAACACCTCTGGTTGCTTTTTCAACGATTTTAAACATTTCTAACCCGGGGAGATTATCAACTGAAATTGCTAAACGGCTTAATTCTCAACACTTTCCTCTTGATTAGCGAAATGGGGCATAAAGTGGCACCGCAATTGCCATATTCATCAAAAAATGCAAGGAGGCAGCGTTTTATGATAAGGAATTTCATACTGGAGCAAACCAATATTCCGCTTCTCAACAAGGCTCTGGATGTCTATTCGCTTCGTCAGCGTACCATTTCCAGCAATATTTCCAATGTCAATACCGTTGGGTACCGGGAAAAAGAAGTGAAATTTGAAGAGTTGCTGCAACGTCAGTTGCGTAAACATCTGAGCGGCATCCAAACCGATGAACGGCATATTCCCCTGGGTAGATTGCGGGTACGGGAGGTTCGACCGCAGGTACTGGAAAATAAATCGGATGACTATTACAGCGGAGTGAACAATGTGGATATCGATAAGCAGGTCGTTGAGCAGGTCAAAAATGAAATCCGATTCATGTATGCCAGTCGAATTATCAGCGCCAATTTTGCTGCATTGCGTGCCAGCATTAAAGGGCGATTTGATCGGTAGTTCATCTATTTGAGGCGAAAACATGCGTGGCGTGGGTTGGGGAATCTCCTCCCGGAAGGTGCGGGATTGTTTCTCGTAACCGATTGACAAAACCCCTTTTAACATGATGAGGAAGAAGATATGAAATTGGAATCCGTATTTACTGCTTTAAACATCAGTGCCAGCGGGCTGAGTGCCCAACGCAAAAAAATGGATGCGATTGCTTCCAACATTGCCAATGCCAATACCACTCGAACTGAAACTGGCGAACCGTATCGCCGGAAAATTGCCCGGATGAAAAGCAAGGATGTTCCGCTATTCGAGAAAATTCTCCGTAAAAGTAAACTTCAATTAAAACGAACTGACAAAGCCCATTTTCCTTTCAATCCTTCGGTGCGGGTGCTCAACAACACATACCAGGGGGTAAAGGCAGAGATTGTCAACGACCCTGGTAAATTTCAACGGGTATACGACCCCACTCATCCGGATGCCGATGAAGACGGATACGTATTGAAGCCCAATGTGAATGTGGTCTCGGAAATGGTGGACATGATCAACACCACCCGCTCTTATGAAGCGAACATCAGCAGTATCGATTCGGTAAAGCAGATGGCAAAGGAAGCCTTGAATATTTAGGGCGTTGCTCATCAGGTGGGTTTGATCGAGAAGGATAAAGTTCAGGAGTTAGGATAATGAAGATACAATCGACCCCGAAACCGCCGGTTCCATATACCAATCAAAATTTCCGGGGGCATCCAGTTCAAAAGGAACCTTCCCCGGTTCAGGGAAGCAAGGTTCACCAGCAGAAAAGCCGTGAGAAATCAAAAGTGGTAGGGCGCCAGAAGGTAACCCTGCCGGATGAACTTCAGACACTGACGCGCTTAACCCGTCAGGAGCAAGCTTTTTTCGAACGATTGTTCCCCAAAGCCAAACGGGAAATTCGGGCTTATGTGGAACAACAGCAAAAGTTTTTTCGGGAAAAGGGACAGATTATCGATTTGAAGGGGTGAACCGTTCTTCGAGGTATCGGGTAGCAATCGCCTACAAATTTCACCAGTAAAATACAAGGGGAGTTTTGATGGTAGAAAAAATTGATAATTCGTTGATATCACTGATTTCTCCCGAAAACGGGCAGAACGTGAGGAACCCGGATGATCCCGGTTTTGCCGATACCTTTCGGGAGGCGCTTCGGGGAATCAATGAGTTACAGGAGAATGCCGCTTCCACTGCCGGAGAGTTTGTTCGCGGAGAGATCACCGATTTACACCAGGTAATGATTGACGCCGAAAAAGCACGCATCGGGTTGGAATTAATGCTGGAAATTCGCAACAAGCTGATTGAAGGATACCAGGAATTGATGCGGATGCAATTGTAATCGATGCGGGTGTTGGGGTAGGATGTTCTTTGAGCGGAACAGTTGAGACAATTTTACAGGGGGAGGGCAAAAAGCCCGCTGACCTTGTCATGTTTCGTTCCATTCAAAGAAAAGTCAATGAGCAATGACCAACTTATCAATGGGTTCCTCAATCCCCACAGGTCAGGAAAGTTCGATTCTGTAATCATAAACATTTAACCGGAAGTTGCCAAGGGAATGACACGATGAATGATTTCTTCGCTCGCTTTCGATTTCAATTGAATCAGTTCCTTTCCGGGTTAACTCCTCAGCAGAAGGTTCTGTTAACTCTGGTCGGGGTAGGGATTTTATCAATTTTGATCATCTTCTTTGTTTGGACCTCATCCACACCTTACGAGCCGTTATTTACCGACCTTTCTCCCAAAGACGCCGCTGAAATAGTGGAAAAATTGAAAGGGATGAATATCAAATATAAATTACAGGATGGTGGGCGGTCTATTATGGTCCCCACCAACCGGGTATATGAACTGCGTTTGGAATTTGCCAAAGACGGACTGCCGGAAACGGGCTCGGTTGGGTATGAAATTTTTGATAAGCAGGAATTAGGGGTTACGGAATTCCGGCAGCAAATTGCCTATAAAAGAGCGCTGGAAGGAGAATTAGCCCGAACCATCCGAAGCATCGATGTGGTGGATCGGGCATCGGTGTTTATCGTTATCCCCCGGGAACGACTGTTTACCCAGGATCAGAAAGCCCCAACCGCCTCGGTGCAATTAAAGCTGAAACGAAGTTCTCCTCCACCGCCCATGACGATAGAGGCGATTGCCAATCTGGTTGCCAGCAGTGTAGAGGGGCTGGAACCGGAGAATGTGACCATTACCGATACCCGGGGGCGTATCCTCAGTCAAAATCGTAATCCCGCCAGTACCCTGGCGTTAAGCAGCACTCAATTGGAATTTGCCCAGAAAATTGAGAAAGACCTGGCGGAAAAGGCACAGAAAGTGCTGGAAATGCGGGTGGGTCCCGGGAATGCCATTGTTCAGGTGACAGCGGAACTGAACTGGGCGCAGGTGGAAAAAACCATCCGGGAAGTAGACCCGGATAAAAGTGCACCGGTCAGTGAGGAAACCCTGGAAGAAAGCAACCCCCTGGAAAACAGCGCCGCCTCATCCAAATCATCCAATACCATTACCAATTATGAAAATTCCAGCACCATCCAAAAAATTGTCGAAGAGGTGGGCAATATTGAACATCTCTCGGTTGCGGTATTGGTCAACAATCGAAAAGAAGTGTATACCGATAAAGACGGTGAAGAGAAGGTTCGATATGTACCACGCGATCCGGAAGAGATACGGCAATTGGAGACGTTGGTCAAAACCGCGGTTGGATTCCGGGAAGACCGTAATGATCAATTCTCTATCGTGAACATGGAATTCAGCCCCGACAACTGGGAAGATGACGTGGTGAAACCGGATACCCCCCTTGGTGATTATCCGGATGTATTGCAAAAGTTGTTGATTGTCCTGGTAATTATCGGTGCTATCTTTTTGATGCGCTCCATCCTCACCCAGGTAAGAACGAAGAGTGAAGAATTGCAAGCCCAGATCAAGAGCCTGGAGCAGACTCGGATGCCGGCAAAGACCTATTCCGAACTGGGAGAGGAAGAAGAGATTCCGGCTCTGGAAGAACCGGAAAATGAAGCGGGAGCGGAGCCGGAAGAAGAGCAGGAATCGGCTACCATGATCAAGCCGACTCAATTTTTTCGACCGCGGATCAGCAATCAAATTAACGATAAAGTAAATGAGTATGTGCGGGAAAATCCGGAAGTAGCCAGCAAGCTGTTAAGGGTGTGGTTGTTGGAAGAAGAAGAGGAAGAAGTGTAACAGGTAGGGGTAACTTACTCACACGAATGTGACAGAATACCAGTAAAAAACCAATGGTCTTAAAGGGGTGAGCATGTCCAAAGCATTAGAAAAAGTGGCCATTAAAGACGAAGAATTATCGGGCAAGAAGAAAGCGGCTATCCTGTTGATTTCGCTTGATGAGGAAGTGGCGGCGTCGGTGTTAAAAAATATGAGCAGAAACGATACCCTGAAACTTAGTACCGAAATCGCTAAAATTGATTCGGTTTTGTCGACTACCATCAAGAAGGTCAATGAGGAATTTTTGCAGCTCATCAAAGCCCGGGAATATGTTGCCACCGGTGGATTAGAGGTTGCCCAGGGGGTTTTGGAAAAAGCATTCGGATTAAATGAAGCTCGGGATCTGGTAGATAAACTGCGGGCATCGATGCAGTCCTATGGATTTACCACCCTGCGAAAAGCGGATGCCAGTCAACTGGGTAATTTCCTGATCAAAGAACATCCTCAAACCATCGCCCTGATCCTTTCTTACCTGGAACCGTCACAAACGGCTGATGTTCTGGCGGAATTTCCGGAAGAACTGCGGGCGGATGTTGCTTATCGGATTGCCACCCTGGGCAAAATTTCTCCTCAGCTTTTACGGGAATTGGAAGAGGTCATCGACTCCCTTGCCGAGAGCGTCATCTCCGAGGATATGAGTAAAACCGGGGGGTCGCAGGCGCTGGCGGAAATTCTCAATCAATCCAATAAGGCAACGGAACGCACCATTCTTTCTTATATTGAAGAAGTGGACCCGGACCTGGCGATGGAGATTAAGAGCCAGATGTTTGTGTTTGAAGACCTGGTGATGATTGATGATCGGGGTATTCAGAAGATTTTGAAGAATGTAGATAAGAAAGACCTGGCATTGGCATTAAAAGCCGCTGATGAAGAGGTGAAGGAGAAGATATTAAACAATATGTCCGAACGGGCTGCTACTCTATTGAAAGAAGACCTGGAGGTTATGGGTCCGGTCCGCTTGAAAGAGGTGGAAGAAGCCCAGCGCAGGATTATTGAGGTGGTGAAACAGTTGGAAGATGAAGGTGAAATCGTTATCAGCGGCAGGGGTAAAGAAGATGTTATCATTACCTAAACGGGTGATCAAGATTCGAGGTCCCATTTCCGGGGTAAAAATCATCTCCGCAGGAAATGTAGCAGAACCGGAAGCTTCGGAAGCAACAACCGATCCATCCGATGGAACTGCAACGAATGGCAGCCCCCCGACAGTTGAATATCTCCATATCACCCCAGACGAATTTCAGGCGGAATTAACTGCGAGTTATCAAAGGGGATTCGACGAAGGAAAAGTGGAGGGCTATCAGGAGGCGGAGGCACACCTGGGAACGCTAATCGCCAATGTTGATACCATATTGAAGACCCTGGAAGAAGAGCGGGAAAAATTACTTCGGGATCATGAAAAAGCCCTGTTAGATCTGGTTTTTAAAATGACTGAAAAAATTGTGGGTGCATTAAGTGAAGCTCAACAAAATTTAATTGAGAAAACATTAAGAGAATTGCTAACAAATTTGGCTATTGAGGGTAAGATAAGAATTTTCATTCATCCGGATGATCAAAAGGCGTTACAGGAGATGATGCCCCAATTACAAAAAAGTATCCCTGATATGGAAGACTTGCGTATCATCACCGATGCTGGGATATCCCGTGGCGGATGCATCATCGATGGCAGCAATGCAAAATTGGATGCCCGGCTGGAGACCCGGCTGGCGGAAATGCAGCGTCAATTAATCAAAATAGCCACTGCGGTTGAAAAATCGCAATCGAAAGAATAATGGAAACTTCTTTTCAACAAAAATTGGCGGTTTTACAGGATGCCATCAACGATTTATCCCTGGTGAGGACGTATGGCAAGGTGGTTCAGGTGGTGGGGTTGTTGGTGGAATCCACCGGTCCCTCGATGGCAGTGGGAGAGGTCTGTAAAGTATATCCCCGTCAGCAACAACAGCCTTACCTGGCAGAAGTGGTGGGATTTCGGGAGGACCGGGTCCTCTCCATGTCGCTGGGGGATATGCACGGAATTGCCCCGGGGAGCGAAATTGTTGCCAGCGGTGAACCATTCAGTATTGTGGTATCGGAAGAAATGCTGGGCAGAGTTTTTGATGGACTGGGGAATCCCTACGATGGAAATGACCCTATCTCTCATGGGGAACGGAAGTCGGTTTATCAGATGCCGCCCCACCCGCTGGAACGGCAGCGAATCC
>CAYYGL010000049.1:0-27989 GCA_964471235.1 uncultured Calditrichaceae bacterium | reverse complement strand
TGGTTTCTATTGTCCTTTTCGTAAGATTAGAAATCCCTACCGATTTCTCAGCAGCCGGGCAATTAAGCCGGTCCAGCCGGTTTGATGGGAAGCGCCCACCCCGCGACCGGTATCCCCGTGAAAATATTCATAGAACAACAGGTAATCCCGGAAATGGGGGTCACTCTGGAATTTCTCCCGGTTGCCAAACACTGCCCGTCGGTTGTTCTCATCCCGTAAAAAAATGCGGCTTAGCCGGTGGCATAACTCATCTGCCACCTGTAGAATGGTCCGGTATTTTCCCGAACCGGTGGGAAATTCGATTTTGAAATCATCCCCGTAATAATGGTGAAACTTTTGCAGGGATTCGATGATCAGGTAATTGACCGGAAACCAGATTGGTCCCCGCCAGTTGGAATTTCCGCCAAACATGCCGCTCTCCGATTCTCCCGGTTGATAACTCACCGTAAACGTCTGCCCATTCACGTGGAATTCATAAGGATGCGCCTCATGGTGTTTGGAGAGCGCCCGGATGCCGTAGTCGGATAAAAACTCGCTTTCATCGAGCATCCGTTTCAGGAGCATTTTCATGCGATGCCCGCGCAGCAGGGAGAGCAGCCGCCGCTCACCGGCGCCCGGTTCATACCAACGGGAGACCAGCGCCGCTAAATCCGGGCGGTTTTCCAGCACCCACTCCAACCGCTCCCGAAATTCCGGCACCTTATCCAGCAATTCCGGCTCCAGGGTCTCCACCGCAAACAGCGGAATCAGCCCCACCAGGGAGTGTATCTTCAAATACTCAAATTGATCATTGGGCAGGTGGAGCACATCGTAGTAAAATTCATCCGCTTCATCCCACAGCTTAATGCCCCTGCCGGCACAGTTCATCATCGCTTTGGCAATGTAGAGGAAATGCTCAAAGAATTTAGAGGCGATATCCTGGTAGATGGGATGGGTGAGGGACAGTTCCAGGGCAATGCGCATCAGGTTAAGGCTGTACATCGCCATCCAACTGGTGCCGTCCGATTGCTCGATATGCCCGCCGGTGGGCAGTTGGTCGCTGCGGTCGAACACCCCGATGTTATCCAGCCCCAGGAAACCTCCCTGAAAGATGTTGTGTCCCTCGGCATCCTTGCGATTTACCCACCAGGTAAAGTTGAGCAGCAGCTTGTGGAATACCCGCTCCAGAAAATCCGGATCCCCTTTGCCATTGTTCAGTTTCTGATCAATTTTATACACCCGCCAGGCTGCCCAGCCATGCACCGGGGGATTCACATCGCTGAATGCCCACTCATACGCGGGAAGCTGCCCGTTGGGGTGCATATACCATTCCCGGGTGAGCAGCACCAACTGCTGTTTGGCGAAATCGGGGTCAATCATTGCCAGGGGCAGGCAGTGGAATGCCAGGTCCCAGGCGGCGTACCAGGGATACTCCCATTTATCGGGCATGGAGATGATATCACAGTTGTTCAGATGCAGCCATTCCTTGTTGCGCCCCTGCCAGCGCTCTTTCGGCGGTGGTGGCTGTCCGGGATCGCCCTCCAGCCATTGAGTTACATTGTAGTAATAAAACTGCTTGCTCCATAGCATCCCGGCAAATGCCTGGCGCTGGATATTGCGGGCATCCTCCCCGGTAATATCTTTTTGAATCTCTTCATAGAACTCATCTGCCTCCCATTTGCGGCGGTTGAAGACCGATGTGAAATTGCGAAACGGCTTCGGTTGCCCCGGTTTACTCAGCCGCAGTCGGATCACCCGGGCAGCGTTCGCAGGAATGTTTATCGCGTAATGCGCCGCTGCTTTAGTACCTCTCTGCTCAGGGTTGACCGCCGCTTCATTTCCCTGCACGATGTAGTCATTAATGCCGTCTTTGAAATATCCCCCGGCATCGTTCACCCCGTAAAGACGGGTAACATTGGTCTCGTTCTCGCAAAACAGTAGTTCCGGTTCGCCTTCGCAATACAGGTGCATGGTGCCGAGTGCTTCATGTTCAATCCAAATGCTGCCCGTGCCGGATTTCTTCATTTCCGGTTTGGAGGGATGCCTGCCCCACGCCCAGGTGTTGCGGAACCAGACGGTGGGCAGCAGGTGCAGCGCGGCGGCTTCAGGACCCCGGTTATGCACGGTGATTCTAATCAGGATATCCTCCGGGGAAGCTTTGGCATATTCCACAAAGACATCGTAGTAGCGGTCTTCCTCAAAAATGCCGGTGTCAATCAACTCAAATTCCGGTTCCTGCTTGCTCCGCCGCTGATTCTCCTCAGTTAGCCAGTGATAGGGGAATTCCTGCTGGGGATATTTATAGAGCATTTTCATGTAGGAATGGGTGGGGGTGCTGTCCAGGTAGTAATAATACTCCTTCACATCCTCGCCATGATTCCCCTGGTTGCCGGTTACTCCGAAGAGACGTTCTTTGAGAATGGGGTCTTTGCCGTTCCACAGCGCCAGGGCAAAACAGAGATACTGCTGTTCGTCGCAGAAGCCAGCAATGCCCTCTTCGCCCCAACGGTAAGCTTTGCTGCGTGCCATCTCATGGGTGATATACTCCCAGGCGGTGCCGTGGGGGCTGTAATCCTCCCGCACCGTGCCCCACTGACGCTCGGTCAGATAAGGTCCCCACTTCTTCCAGGGCGTTTGGGAAGAGCGGGCGGCGATGATTCGTTGATGTTCGATGGTTTTCATAGTATTCCGTGGTGGATGTTACGTGTTCCGTATCGGAAACGGGAAACGGTAATGCGTGCCTGTCCCTTCGGGGAAACGTGATGGTAACGAGTAATGAATAACGATTATTTCCCCCATCTACCCATCTACTTCATTAAATGCCCTATTAAGTGCCCTTTTGAAATGTAATTGCGTGGTACGTAACGAAGAACAGGGCAAGTAACGAGTAACAAATAACGAGTAAATCTGTGTTGTTCTTTTTTACTGAAAACTGATTACTGACCCACTGAATACTGATCACCACAACGTGACTGCATTGCGGCTGATTTTCTGCCTGTACGTTGTGCCTGCCACTGCTACTGCCACCTGCCACTCATAACCCTTCTACTCATCTACTCATCCACCCTTTACCTTTACCTTTTTCCTTCATACTTCCCCCTCCTCCTTCACACTATCGAAGAGGGCGAAAAAGCCCTCGGCAAGGGTGGGATGAATGTATACGGCTTTACGCAGCAGGGTCCAGGGAGCATCCGCCATCATCACGGTCATCAGAATTTGCACCAACTCCCCGCCCTCCGGTCCCAGGATGGCGGCGCCCAGTATCCGTTCGGTGTCGGCGTCGATAACCACCTTCATCAAACCGGCGGTCTCGTCCCGCTCAAGCGCCCGCGCCACCCAGTTCATGGGAATCTTGCCGATCTTGAGCCGGTAGCCGGCTTTTCGGGCTTCTTTCTCCGTGAGCCCCACCCTGCCCAATTCCGGGTCGGTATAAACTGCATAGGGCACCAGCCGGTCGTGAATGGTGCGCTGTCTGCTGTGAATCAGGGCATCATAGACAATCAGGAAGTCATCGTAAGAGATGTGGGTGAACGCCGGACCCCCTTTGACATCGCCGATAGCCCAGACGCCCGGCGCGGTGGTTTCCAGTCGCTCATTCACTTTGATGAAGTCGCGTTCGTCGGTTTCCACCCCGGCATTCTCCAACCCCAGGTTGTCGCTGTTGGGAACCCTGCCGGTGGCGATGAGCAGGTGGGTGCCGGTCACGATTTCTTCTTTGCTGCCCGTTGAGCTAATTGTCACCTGCACCTCATCTCCGGAGCGGGCGATGCGAACCGGTTCTGCATTCAGGTGAATTTTCATTCCCTCCCCGAGCAGCGCCTCCTGCAGGGCGGTTGCCACATCCTCATCCTCCCGACTGAGCAGGTGGCTGCCATGATGGATAATACTTACCCGGCTGCCGAAGCGAAGAAACATTTGTCCGAACTCCAGACCGATGTAGCCGCCGCCAATGATGATCAGGTGCGCCGGAACTTCCTGCAAATCCATGATGTTGCGATTGGTGAGGTAGTCGATTTGGGAAATACCGGGGATTTCCGGGATGCGGGGGCGGGCGCCGGTATTGATAAAGATGTGCTCGCTTTTCAGGCTCTGCCCATTTACCTCCACCGTATGGGGAGCGGTAAAACGCCCCACACCATAGTAGAGATCCAGGTTTATCTGCTGCTGCACCCGCTGCTCCTGACTGCCCCGCCATTCGGTGACGATCTTGTTTTTGCGCGCCACCACCTCGCCAAGATTCACCGCTACCTCACCGGTGTGCACACCGAAATCCGGGGCGCGGCGGGCGTAGTGGGCAATCCGAGCGCTGGCAATCATGGTTTTGGTAGGCGTGCAGCCGTAGTTAATGCAGGTGCCACCCAGGTATTCTTTCTCGATTAAGGCAACTTTCCAGCCCTGCTCTGCCAGGTTCTGTGCTAAGGGTCCCCCGCCCTGACCGGAGCCAATGATGATGGCATCGTACTGTTTCATGGATTTCCCCTCCTTGCTTTTTTTGGCTTGATGATTCCGGGTTATTGATCGTCGGGATAGTGGAAAACATGAGTCTATCCCGTATACCGGCATTCACAAAACCATTAAATCGATTATATTAACAAGTCGTAATATTTACTGTATGATCGATTGCAAATTCTTGGCGTCCGGGAATTACAATCTAAGCATCTTAAATTTGTGGTGCAATGTAAAGAGTCGTCATGGGCAGGGAAGGCATTACCATAATATTCTTTTGGGGATTTTCATAGAATTTACAATCCGCAGTCCTACATCACAATACAACTTGAAACATGGTCACAGCGTGACTATATTTAGATTAAAAATACAGTTTTTTTAAAGGAGTTAAAATCATGCACATAATTGAATTTCGGACAAAAATAAAGAACGGTTTAATTGAAATCCCCAAAAAGCACCGGAATAAAATTAAAGATAATGTAAAGGTCATTATTATTAGTGAAGAAGCTACAGGAGCAAATGTAGATTTTATTGAGAAACTTTTCAACAATCCTATAAAAGTCAGGAAATTCAAACCTCTTTCCAGAGATGATATCTATGAGCGGAGCTAAAACTAACCTGATGACTGACTTGTTTTGTTGATACGAACGTTTGGTTATATGCATTTATTGAAACTCCGAATAAGGAAGATCACCACAAACGGCAAATAGGAAAAAGGATAATACAAGAAAATAATGTACTTATTAGTACTCAAGTGATTAATGAGATTTGTGTGAATCTTTTAAGAAAAACCGAGATCACGGAAGGTGAAATTCAATCACTCATTTTATCATTTTACAACCGATATACGATAATCGAAATAGACAAGAGTGTCTTGATCACTGCCTCTCAATTAAGGGAAAAATACAGTTTATCATTTTGGGATAGTATCATAATATCTACCGCATTAAGCACGTATTGTGAAATTCTTTTTTCGGAGGATATGCAGGATGGTTTGGATGTTGAGGGGAAATTGAGAATCATAAACCCATTTAAATGAGGTCATACCAAAAAAACAAATGAATAAACGAGAACCCACGGTTCGGTCATTTTCTTTCGAGTTCAAAATTTTCTGTTGCTCGCTTCCCGGCGTTTGGCATGGGCGATGGAAAGCAATGTCTTCCACTCAAAACCGCTGAAACGGTTTACCTACTCGTTCCCAAAGTCCCCTTGGGAACGAGCAAAATTCCAGGTCAAACAGAAAGAATCTCTCATGACGGTATTCACAAAAACCGCAAATTTGATTTTACAAACAAACACTGGCGTTTAATGTATGATGACTTGCAGTTTCAGGAGTTGCGCATTTGTTGGGATCATTTTTTTAGAAGAATTCCTTCTGTGAAGTTGAAAATAATTAGACAACCAAAACCAGTCTCGGCAAATTTATTTGGTTTTCCACCTCCGTAGAAGCCACTTTTATTGTGCTGTACAGTCGGTATTAAGTGAATCTTGTACATTCCTCAATTAAGTCTATGGTGATTTTGTCTTTTCCACCTTCTACCAAATTACCTCTTGAAAAGATGGTCGCATTGTGACTATATTAAAATAAAAAAATTGGTGATAGCATGAAAAAAACAGCAACCGTACGGGCAATGATTGATCCCAAGAAAAAAAATAACGTAGAAAAAATTCTTAAACGTCTTGGGATTACTCATTCAGAAGCAATAAATATTTTTTATAGCCTGATTGAGGAATATAATGGTTTCCCTTTTGAATTGAGAATACCCGATGCAAAAGATAAAAAATCTACGAATTCCCTTTCCCCTGAGATAATATCCCATTTAAAAGAAAGTGTGAAAAAGAATCATCGACTTGGGGAGCTGCTTGCACGTTGAACAAATATTTATCAGTATCTGAAGTTATAGCTATTCATGAGTATCTTATTAACGAGTTTGGTGGTATTCATGGCATAAGCAATAAGAACGCTCTTGAATCAGCAGTATCGCGACCTCAATCAGGATATTATCAAAACATTTTTGAACAAGCTGCTGCTTTAATGGAAAGCCTTGGTAATAACCATCCTTTTCTTGATGGGAACAAGCGAATTGCCTTTTTTGCAACGGATATTTTTTTACGAATGAATGGGTATTATATAGAATGTGATAATGAAGCGGCATATCTATACTTTGTAGAGATGTTTAAGGAGCGAAAATTTAATTTTGAAAACTTGTTAAACTAGATAAAAAAACATAGTGTACGAATAAAATAAATTGTGTTGCAAACAAAACGCTCCCCTTGACCCATATTTTGCTTTTTCGTTCCATAGCAGCAGATAGGCTTAACTATCCAATATCTTCAAAGACTATCCATCCCCCCCTTATCATCCTTAACCACTTTCCCGATAAAGAACCCAACCACACTACACATAAACCCGAAGAGAATGTATCCCACCTGTGTTTCGGCGAACCAGGCGGGTTCCAGGGCAGTTAGCGCCCCGCGGGATTCCAGGAAATAAAACACCAGCGTGCCGCTGAAGCCGAAGATTGCCGAGAGAACGGCCTGTAGCCGGGTAGCAGAAGGCAGGAACACCGCGATCACCGGCAAAAAGATGGTAGTGGTTAAGATGCCCGAGGAAAGGTAAAAAATATCCCACAGGGAATCGGTGAATAGAGCATAGACAAACGCCAGGAAAATTGCCAGCACAGAAACCCAGCGGGCAAGCGTGTTGAGCTGTTCACCGGACCAGCGGTTTTGCAGCCACGGTTCCAGGAGGTCATACGAAAGAGAAAGCGCCACCACATTGCCGCAGGTATCCACAGTGGACATAGCAGCCGCTACCAAACCGATACCCAGCATCACGTTCAGCCAGATCGGGGTAAAGTCTTGCATCAGGCGGCTGAAGATGAGCGCACCGTCCTGCAGCATTTCCGGCGCCTGCCCGTTTACCGGGGGGTAGAGAACCAGGGCGGACAGACCGATCAGCAGGGGCAGTACACCCACAAAAATGAAAGAGTTGGCGCCTGCCACCAGTATTCCATGACGGGCTTCGGTGTCGGAGCGGGCAGCTTGCAGGCGAATCCAGACATCGGTTTCCACCAGCCAGCCGGGCAGGTAGGCGAAAAAGGTCAGGGCAATGAGGGCAACCCCGGGGGAGAGAAACCAGGGGGTTCCCGCCATGCTTTTGGGCGCCCGGTGGGTGGCGGCAAAAAAATGGCTGACATCCACCTGCTGACTGGCAGCGTTTATCCCGACTACCGCCATGACCGCTACAAAAAGGGCCACCAGAACAAACTGAATCTTATCGGTGGAGACCACCGCTTCGAAGCCGCCGGTGAAACTGTAGAGCGCCACCACCAGGGCGATGACAAACAGGGTGGCGGGCACGGGAATACCCAAGAAAGGAGCGATGGTGATACCGGCAGCGTAAATTTCGGCGCCCGCCCAGACGATGAAGACGAAAATCAGAGCCGGGGCTAACAACTGGCGGGAACGAACGCCAAAGCGTTTACCCAGTAATTCCGGCTGGGAAAATGCCTGCAATCGGCGAAACAGGGGTGCCAGCAGGTAAAATCCCAGCATGGTCAACAGCCAGGGGATGATCAGCAACCAGGCAGCGCCGATGCCGTACCAGTAAAACAACTGCACCCCGTATACGCAGGACCAACTGATGGACATCATGCTGGCAGAGATGGACAACCCGACCGACCAGCCGGAGAGATTTTTCCCTGCCGCCCAGAAATGTTCGGTGGATTGATCCGCCGGCAGCTTCCGCTCTTTCCACCAGATATAGTAGCCGATACCGATGACCAGCGCGCTATATATCAGAAAAGCCGTCCAGTAAATTGAATGTTGAGGCATTCGTTAATTGTTTTTGGGTTAAAAAAAATACCGGGAAAGTGCTAATGGGGTGGCAATTCCCACGCAGTTCTCCTGGTTGATTAGCACAAACTATTGAGAGAGCAATCCTCTTTCCCATGCATGAAAAAAGGTCACAAATTTGAAACGAATATTCCCATCACTGTTTTCGATTTAAGGCATCCGGTAAAGCGCCATGTGAGTTCGGTGACTGTCTTAAACCCCAAACTGCTCCAAATGGTGATTCAGGTGTTTATACATTGCCCATCCTTTTTCCTCATAACTCATCTTTCCCAATAGCGGATGGATGATTTGTTCGGCAGTTTCCCGGTCTTTGGCGACATACTCAGCCAGGGCTTTTAACAATCGCGCCTTCTCGGTTGTAAAATCGTGGTCAGTGGTTTGTAAATACTGGGGATGGGTTTTAGTACTCTTCGGATAGGGCCTGTCGCTCAGCACCATCCTGCGAATGGCTCCTTTAAAAAACTTTACATACCAGGGAGTATTGGTCAACGGTTTACCGTTGGCAACTTCGATAATCTCCGCACAATGCGCCAGCATCTGGGCGACGTTCATCTTTCCCCATTGGGGCTGTGAATCCGGGGTTAATTTTTCGATGCGTTCCAAACATTCCCGGTAGACTTCCGGGGAATAGAGGTTTTTTGGGTAGGTCGTTGGCATGGTGTTGTGTCGTTTCCTTTCTTTATATAAGCAATTTTTGATAGTGCCCCAATCGGGTGGTGCCGGGTACATTTTGACGGAGAAAATGTCCCTACTCTCATATTATTCCCCGTTTGTGTGGAAAAATAGGGTGGGGGTTTATCAACTCTTATTACCCAATTTAAAAATGCTTTTTTATATATTGGTATAAACGTAATAACTTGTTGAAATTTCAACGTAAGCTGTTCTTTTCACCGAAATTAAACATGAGTCCCTTTTCACCTCAAAGCAAAGAAGTAAACTCATTAACACTTAATCCTGCCGGACGAATAATTGCCCTTAATGTGCCGCGGTCTAATTCTTTATGATCCGGCACTACAAGTGGTAGTAAACGGATCTTTTCGCCTCAAAATGATATGGCTTCCATGGTGCCGAATTTTTGTAAAACCGACCTTCGTTAAAACTTTAATACATTTCCTACCGGTGATTCGAGGCAACCCACTCATACTACGACAACCTGAGTTTCAAACGTATCTTCCGGCACAGGCAAGCCATCAGCTTCCAGGGCATCTATATAACCTTCAATAGCTTCTTTAATATTGCGAATGGCTTCTTCTTTCGTTTTGCCCTGACTGATGCAACCGGGCAGACTGGGACATTCAGCCACCCAATAGCCGTCTTCTCCGGGATAGATAATAACCTGTCTCATTTTTTACCCCTTCATCATGTGAATATTATTAAACATAAGCCTGAACTAAGACAAGTGCAAAAAATTTAATCTCCTTATTTGGGGAAAATTGAGATTCCTTCCTTAATCAAATGCCGGTTTTCTGTTTATGCAAATGTCACAATTGGTTTGCTCTTTTGTAAATATTTTAGTATCAGTTTTTCTACTTTCTCAATCTGAGAATGAAATCCGGAGATAATACAGGTACCCTTATCCCATGGCTCACAAGCCCAATCATAAGCTTTCAGGATGAGATGTGCCGGGCAGGTGCGGGAGAACAGGGAGACAATTTTATATTTTTTAAGAATTTTTATGTTACCAACCTAACTTGAGGAATCCAGTTGAATCATTTTAATATACTGGATTTATTTTAACGTTTCAAAAGTGGCAAGGTAAGAGGCGGGATATTCATTCGTCCAGTGATGGAATTTACCAATTCCCGGAAAAATGGCCATACATTTAGCGGTAAACTGGTTTCTTTATATATTTCAAAAAAATCATCTGTAATCTTCAGCTTTGTTTCGAATACCAGAACATACACTGCTTCAATTTTCAAAGCGGTTTTATTTTTGGTATTTTTGGCTGTTAAAACATATCTATCCTTAACCACAAATTCATCATTTTCAGTTAATTCGTATTCCGCACTGTCTTTAATCGATATTTTCATGCCTTCGCTGAGCATGTCATGCTTAATTTCCGCTTTGATGCTGCTTAAGACAATATCTATTAATTCGAGGCCCTCTAATATTTTTCTATATTCTTCAGGTGATATTTTTTCCATTGTATATTCCTTTTAAGCAGCTTTGTCATAATCTTTATCCCAAATTTTCATTTTGGGATACGCAAAACTTCTTGCATGTTCAATTTTATAATCAATGTTTTTTATACATGAAAAAACCCGGGTGATCTCCTCTTTTACATCCTTAATATCATCTTGAATACCTTTTAAAAAGGCTTTCCGTGTTAATAAGTATAAACAGTATTGATTAAGAGTAGTACCATTCTTTTTTGCTTCAATTGCTAAAAACCGATGTAACTCTTTGGGAACCCGCAATACAAATTTGCCACTATACCCTTTTTCCTCTTCTTCGGGTGGTTCTGGTATAGGAATCCCCTCTTGTAAGTATTTTTCAAATAGATAAGACTTGATGTTCTCTAAACTTGTTAAAGCCTCGTCAATAGTTTCTCCATCACCCACGAAGGCATACTTTCCCAGAAAAGGAATAGATGCAGAATAGCCACCTCCTTCTTCTTCCGGAATCTTTCTTATTTCTATTGGATAATTCAAATCAAGATAATATTGTAAAGTTTTGGTTTTCATTGTCTAATCCTCAGTTATTATTTCAATCGCTGTTAATATATCTTTAAGGTAAAATCCCTTTACATACCGTCCCTTTACTGTCGGAATCGTAAATTCACCGTTCAAGCCGAAATCGGGTTGTCCTTTTAGTTTTTTATGCCGTACTACTATATGAGAACCCCGTTTGAAATCCAACTCAAAACCCAGTTTCTCGAGCACATTAACGACTTCATCCCTTCTTACTTCTTTCGGCTTTCTTTCCCAGGATTTTAGGATTTTCTCTAATTTTGCCATATTTTTTGCTTAATAATATATTATATATAGTATCAAATTTCAAAGTTTTTTTATTTTTTGTTGGACTTCCAAACATTTTTAATAGTCATAGGTTTATGTAATCTATCTTCGAGCAGCCCCGGTGTGTCACCTTATGAAGAATCTATACTCTATGTTTTAGCCAAGGATAACTCAGTAAAGCATGTCATAATTGAAAGTGGAACTTCCAATACTGATGAGATTAAGAATGATCTTGGCATACATTTTCACTTCCGGTTAATCAAACAAACTTAATTGACCATGATCGTTCAAGGACAGGTATCGAGACTGACTTAAATCCTCGATATCTTGCAATCCCCCATAGCGGTTGATTGTTTCTTTCACCTGGTGAACGCATCGGTCCAGGTGTTTGGTAATATCCTCGGTGGTATATCGCAATACCGACCAGCCTTTGCTTTCCAGAATATTGTTGCGCCGTTTATCTCGTTTTACATCCGGTTTTGTTGAATGGTGTTTATCCCCATCGCATTCCACATCGATATTTCTTTGTTTTGAAAAAATGGCGAAATCCAGAAAGAAAAAGTCTTCTTCTGTTTCTACCATATATTGACGTTCTGCACTAATTTTCTCTGATTGAAGTACCTCCCAAAAAATCTCTTCCAAGGGACTCTCATAAAAAACATCGTTCAATTCGCGGGCATTGATAAAACGGGAAAAGGTAGTGGTAATGAACAACACCCTGCGATGTCTGTGGCTGACAATAGGCTGGGAAAGTTCGGATAACTCCTCGAATTCGATTTTGTAATAGTCTTCATCTGCTCTGGCGTGGAATGCTTCATTCGGTAGCAGTTCTTTTCTTTTCGCCACAGTTGTTTTTTTACCCGACCATACCATCTTATTTGAAAAGCCTCCTCCTTAAATACGCCGGGCTGGTACAAAGCGAGATATTTAATTTTACCGTTCTTGACCATTGTTGGAGCTGCCCTGACCGGGATGCGATACCACAACTCTCGGCGGGCAATTCCTAAGTCCCTCTTTTCTTTTAGCTGGGCAATCAGAGTATCTTTTTGAGGCTGTTTCTTCCGCATTGCACACCCCCTCAGAGGTCAAAACATCTGAACAGCGGATTCACGCAGATGACACTAATTTCGCAGACCCTTTCATCAGCGCCATCATACCATAGATGTCTCTCATACTAAACAAATGTCTGAACAGCAGATGCACACAGATGACGCGGATTGCACTCCTCATTCCATCAGCATCTATCAGCAATTAGGACATTATCCCCACCATCCGCTCAAACAACCGGATCGCATTGCCTTTGGCTTTTTCGCCCACCTCTAACTCCGGTCCCACGCAGGAGGGGCAGCCGTTCTTGCAGGGGCAGTTTCGCAGCAGCGCCAGCGCGCCTTCAATAGTGGGCAGGGGATCGTTGAAGAGTTTGAAGCTTAACCCCACACCGCCGGGAAAGTTGTCATACACGTAAATGGTCGGTTTCTGGGAGAATGGCGCCCGTACCATGGGCACGGTACGGATGTCAGTGGGATCGCACATGATATACACCGGTGCAATGTTACGCAGCACGTTGGCGGCCGCCTGCAGGGCGCTGCTCAGTTCTTCGGTGGAGATGCCCAGCTCATCCCCAATGCCCTCACCAAACTCAAACCATAGAGCGCTGGTCGCCATCTCTATCTCCGGCAAATACACCCGCCCGGAGCCGACATTCTCGTGAGTAAACAATTTGATCTTTTTATACCCGGTGGTCACGTTATCCACATTGATTTCCCCGAAAAACAGCCCCACCGGCTCGCCCGGCTTCTCCTCATCCACACTCAGCACCTTAATATCCGTTTTGGTGATGGCGTCGGTAAAATAATCCACTTCCACCTGGTGCACATAAGCTTTCTTGCGGTCCCAGTCCAGCTTATCCACGTGATACTGCACACTGCCGTGCATGTAAATGGCTTCCTGGTGCACCAGCATGGGCGCGCTGAATAAATCCACCTCGCCAATCACCCGTTCCTCATTGGTAGTATCAATGATCACCACGTTATCCGGCGAGGCGCTGCGCAGGCTGACTTCCTCTGCGGGATAAATCTCGCTCATCCAGTGATATTTCCCATCCGTGTAGCGGAGCACGTTCTTTTCCGCCAGGTACTCCAGAATCTCCCGGGTGGCGACTTTGCTGAAAATTTCCGTTTCTTCAAACGGGATTTCAAAAGCGGCGCATTTCAGGTGGCTCATCAGAATCAGCAGGTTGTCCGGGTCCACGATGCCGTGCTCCGGCGATTTTCTAAAAAAATAGTGCGGTTGGTTGATGATATATTGATCCAGCGGAGAACTGCTGGCAACCATAATCGCCACCGAGGTGGATGATCGCCTGCCGGCTCGACCGGCTTGCTGCCAGGCGCTGGCAATACTGCCCGGGTAACCGGCTAAGATCGCCACATCCAACTGCCCAATGTCAATCCCCAACTCCAGTGCATTGGTGCTCACCACCCCTAAAATCTCCCCGGCGCGCAACCCCCGTTCAATCTCCCGGCGCTCCAATGGCAGGTAGCCGCCCCGGTAACCGCGAATTTTCTTCTCCGGCACTTTTAATCGCCGGGCTTGCTCCTTTAAATACCGGGTGAGAATTTCCACCCGCATCCGGCTGCGGGCAAAGACGATGGACTGCACCCGGGTTTCTAAAAACATTTTGGCAACACGGCTGACCTCATTGACCACCGAACGGCGAATTCCTAATTCCCGGTTGACGATGGGCGGATTGTAGAGGATAAAATGCCTGGTGCCCCGTGGCGCTCCGTTGTTATCAATCAACACCACCTCATCTTCCACAATGTTTTCCGCCAGTTCTTTGGGATTGGCAATGGTGGCGGAGCAGCAGACGAACTGCGGTTCACTTCCGTAGAAGCGAGCAATGCGTTTCAGGCGGCGGATGACATTCGCCAGGTGACTGCCAAACACCCCGCGGTAGGTATGCAATTCGTCGATGACCACGTATTTCAGGTTCTCAAACAGCTTCAGCCAGATGGTGTGGTGGGGGAGGATGCCCTGGTGGAGCATATCCGGGTTGGTGATCACGATGTGCCCGGCACGGCGAATTGCCTGACGCGCAGAAACCGGGGTATCCCCGTCAAATGTATAGGTTTTGATGTCCATACCCAGGATGGTGATCAGGTCATGCAACTCGGTGTATTGATCCTGGGAGAGCGCTTTGGTAGGAAAAAGATAAAGCGCCCGGGTTTCCGGTTCCTGCAAAATGCGGTTCAGCACCGGGAGGTTGTATGCCAGTGTTTTCCCGGAGGCGGTAGGCGTTACGATAACCACGTTTTTGCCTGTACTGAGGTGCTCAAAAGCCTCGCCCTGGTGGGAATATAACCGGGAGATTCCTTTTTGATGCAGCGCTTCTTTTAGTCGGGTGTCCACTTCCCCGGGGAAATCCACAACCGTGGCTTCTTTAGGAGGAATGATCTCCCAGTGGGTCACATTGTTCATAAAATCGAATTGATTCTTCAAATACTCGATTAATTGTTCCAGGTTCATGGGGGCTCGTGTATTGAAGGTGGCTACATAACTACAATGGAGTTAGTTTAAATCGGATAACATTTTTTCTTTGGTATTTCGCAAAGTGGGAATTTTGTTTTTACATACATCAAAAATGATTTCAGCATCTATATCAAAATAGTGATGACTGATGATATCTCGCATTGCTTTAGCGCCTTTCCAATTAACTTCCGGATATTTTGTTAGAAGCTTTCCTACCGTTATCTTGTCAAGATTTTTCAACGATTCTCCAATTGCAATTAATTGCATACAAATTGCATCGAGTTTTTCCATTCCCGCCGGGGTATCGGTAAAATCACTTATTTGCTTTACCGGAGAAAACCGATATTTAATTTTATCCAGTGATGTAAGGATTTGGGACAAAATCGCTTGAACCAGCTCTTTATCGTATTCTTCTTTACACATAAATTGCTTCCCGGTCTATTCTCTTTTTAAGGAATGGATTCATCCTTTTATGAAGCCTGATAACATCAACAGGCATTCCCAATAGCTCCTCTAACTCGGTTTTGATGCTTCCCAAAATAAATAAATCCGGCTTCTGTTGTTCTACAACAATATCAATATCACTATTTTCCCGGGCTTCTCCCCGGGCAAAAGAACCAAATATACCCAATTTTATGAGGTGATATTTTTGGCTATTCATTCTTTTGTAGTGATGCAAAATGCTTATAATTTCATCACGACTCATTTCAGCAGTTCCTTATTGTAATCATTGGAGATTCAGCACATCTTTTAATTCATCTTTCATTCATTCATTTTTCTGATATTTGTACTCCCACCATCGAATTTAAAATCCCGCCGGGTTAATAAAAATATTTATTTTTGAAGCTTAAGATTTAGCGAAAGTGCTGTTCTGTTGATTATATGTGGTTTCTTTGATTCTTGTGGCGGAGTGCGTATTCCGTTCGCCTCAGAGGAGTTGTCAAAATAATGAAGTTTGATTAAATAACCGTGCCACCGACAAAATAAATTTTGTCGCTCCTACGTTTACAACGGAGCGTCAAAACTTGTTTTGACGCTCCGCTGCGAGCATTAAAAATAGCCCGATTAATTATTCAAACTCCATAATTTTGACGTTCCTTAACTCGTTCACCCCCTCTCCAACTCCTGCAAATACACCGCAGCGTCTTCCAGCGCTTCCTCGCTAAACACCCGGATGCCATTCGCTTCCAGCAATGCCGCGGTGACGCCTTTGCCCGGTTTGATTTTCCCGGAAAAGCTGCCGTCATAGATGGCGGTGCTGCCGCAGGAGGGGCTGCGTTCCTTAAGGATGGCGATTTTGATTCGGTGCTGTCGGGCTACTTCCAGAGCGTGTTGGGCGCCGGTTAAAAAATGTTCGGTTACATCCGTCCCCTCCACGGTCAACAGCCGGGCGGCGCCCTGTAGAACATCTTTGCCGTCCCCGGAGATAATCTCTGCCGGGGGGCGGGGCACCGGCAAGCCGCCATCCACCTCCGGGCATACCATTACCAGCCGCCCTTCCGCCTGCCACTGGCGCAGCAGCGGTGGAATGCTCTCAAACCGCTCGGCATTGAAACGCACCAATTCCCCCAACAAACAGGCGCTGATGAGGATTTTTTCCATACACAATCCCGCAAAACATTGGACGAAATTAAAAACACAATATAAATATATCCCGGATGATTATAAAAGAAAACTTTGGCACAATAGATAGAATGTCGAGAGGTCTTGATGAGACAGGAAAAGCCGGAAGAAGATGTCCACAATCAATTTTAAATGTAACTACTCAGGTTATTATACCGCAACGGACGCGAATGGACCCGAAAGATACGGATTTTCGCAGATTTTTTAATATGATGACCAATCATTCGAGAGATCAACGTTATCTGTTTCATCTGTGTTCTATTGCAAGTTGCGTCGAACTCACATTAAATTAAATCCGACTTTTCAATGTACTGCACTTCATCTATAAACAGTAAGGGACAGTTGCCAACAAAATCCCACAATTTCGATACGGACTGACTGCCTGGAGAGCGGAGGCGAGCAGAATTAAAAAAAGGGAAGACACACCCGTTTGAGCATCTTCCCTTTTTAATTAAATATACAGAAAAAAATTTATGCAACTTTGTTCAAATGATCCAGAATATGCGCTTTGGGAACGGCACCGATAATCTGGTCAACAACTTTGCCATCTTTAAAAATAAGCAATGTGGGGATGCTTCGGATGCCGTAGCGGATCGCCACCCCATGGTTATGATCAACATCTAATTTCCCGATTTTAAACTTGCCTTCGTATTCGTTGGCTAATTCTTCAATTGCCGGTGCAATCATCTTACAAGGCGCACACCAGACCGCCCAAAAATCCACCAAAACCGGTTTATCAGAGTTCAACACTTCCTGATCAAAGTTCGCATCCGTCAATTCAATGGGTTTTGCCATTATCAATCCTCCTGAAAAATTGGACAATAAAACAACAGGGTTATTATTCCTCATTTTGAATCAATTAGATTCAATATAGTTTTCAAAGTTACAAATTATTTTCCCAATTCCAAAACCTCAATTTTCACATCTATTACCCCCTCCCGGATGGCACCCAACAATTTAGCCGCCCGGTAGGAGAGATCCAGAATGCGCCCTTTCACAAAAGGTCCCCGGTCATTGATACGTACCGTAATACTGCGGTTATTTGCCAGGTTTGTCACCCGGCAAACTGTTCCGAATGGCAACGTACGATGTGCCGCTGTGAGTTTATTCGTGTCGTATAGTTCGCCACTGGCAGTGGGTCGACCGGCAAATTCATTCCCGTAATAAGATGCTCTTCCGTAAAACACCTTGTTGCTTTCCAGCGATAGCTCCGCATGTAAATTACGATGGGGTTTCTCAACACTTTTCGGGGGTGGAGCGACTTCTCCTGCTTCCGACACATAACCCGCATCTTCATCATTCACCCAATCATCCCTCTCAACTCCATTGAGGGCACATCCGACAAACACGAAATAACCAACCGCAAGGGCAATCAATAACAAAAAATTTATAGATAATCGTTTCATGAATATATACTCCTATGTTAATCCCACTCCTTTTATCTCCCTTTATTAGTTTATCGTCAAACCGGGAACAAGTGTGACCTTTCCGAGTAATTTTCACCATCTGAACTTCCGGGAGATAACCTGCCGGGGAGGGATGGCGCAGCTCTCATGTTTAAACCTTCGGATGCAACTGTTGCGGTTACCCGGATGTGACACCAGATAACCGGGTGGGGGGATGGGAGGGTCAACGAATTCCCACGTTTGGGATTCGGGAAGGGAGTGTTGCCGGGCAGATTAAAAGCTGTGTTCCCGCAAGCGGCGCCAGCGAATTTTTTCTGCTAAAATATCTTCCGACTTTAAATTTCTTTCCTCGTTACCGGGTAAAGTTTGTCCGGGCTGATGGAACCTGCTGGTATCGGTTGGGGCGGCTATGCGGGTTGAATCGCCCGGAACCGGCGCCCCCGGGGCTTCCACCGGAGGAGTAATTTTTTTTCTGGCTGCCTGCACAAAGGACCTTGCGGTAGGATAATGTTCCACAATTGCCCGATATGCTGCTAAAGCAGAATCGTTAAGCGCCAAATCATTCTCATAAATCCAGGCGACCGCATATTGGGCTTTGGCACAAATTTCCCAACTACTGTCGATATTGGCAATTTGTTTATACAGCCGCAACGCTCGTTTATAATCTCCGGAAAAATATAACTTTTCTGCTTTTAAGAATATTTTTTTAGCCGCTTCCTGGGGGGTAATTTCCGTTTCTTCTTTGTAGAGCCCCTTGCTCTTTAAAATTTCTTTCGTAAAAACGGAGTTGGGATATTCCCGGATGAGCACCTTTTCCAGGGAATCCACCAATTGGGGATTCTCATGCCCCGGTTGAGTATAGATATAAATCAATGAATACAGCGCCTTGGGGGTAAGAATTGAGTCCTCATAAGTTTCCAGAAAACGGTGGTAATAGTGGGCAGCCGAGTCGTAGTTTTCCTCCTTCAACAAGTAGAATTCCGCCAGATGATAGCGGTTGTTCATTAAATCAAACTCGATTTCCGGGAGTTTGCGTTTCTCCAATTTCTTCGGTTTTGCATTGCTACCCTGCGACGGAAGTGGAATGCCCGGTTTCTTTGCATTTTGTTTAGGAGTCTCTTCTTCAAGAGCCCGTTTGCGGAAGCTGAGCAGATCCTCCTCGCTGACGGTATCTGCCGGGGTCGCGGAGAGAGAATCGCTGGTATCCGCCCTGGCTTTTGTCAGGGAATCCTGAAACGCTTGCTTAAGGGAATCGGTTGGAAGTGCAGCCTGCCGAAGTGAATCGAGCGTATTCAAGGAGTCCTCTTCATCGGACATGGCTTTGCGAAGAGAATCTTCATACTGGGCTTTATAAAGGGAATCCCGGAATGCCGGCTCGTGCGTCAACCGGTACACAAGACGCTCATCCCGTTTGATCAGGTCCCGGATTTCTTTAAATTCTCCCAAAAAACGGGTTTTGTTCCGGGCAACTTCAACACTGTCAAAGCGGCTGTAAATTTTTTCCACCTTCCCATAATATACCACCGCAGAATCAATGTTCTGATAGACCGTTTCATACAAGTGCCCCAGGTTAAATGCTGCCTTCGCGGTGCCGGCATTGGGTTTTCGGGAATGAACGACTTCCCGATAGGTCATCACTGCTTCATCCAGACGGTTTTCCCGTTCGTAATTTTCGCCAAGCGCGGTTTTGATATAGGAGAAAAAATCCTTAAACCGCGGGGCAGTTAACATTTTCCGGAAAATGTGATAGGCTTCCTCATATTTTCCGGTCAGGGAATACGCCTCTCCAAGGTGGAGGCGTGACTTATAGTCGATATCCAGGGTAGGCGAAAACTTGATGGCTTTTTTAAAATTCTTAATAGCTGCTTTATAATCTTTCTGGATGAAATAGGATTCTCCCAGATAATACAGCACCAGCGCTTTATATTGGTCTTCCAACTTTTCTTTCAGTGCTTTCTGCAAGTACTTGATGGCTTCCGGATATCGCTCGTTCTCAAAGGCGTACAATCCCAATTCAAAACTTGCCTGGGACCGAATTTGGGGTTCCTTCGCGGTATTGATTACCATTAAAAATTGCTCATTGGCTTTATCAATCTTTTTTTCCCGCAACAACGCCTTCCCAAGCCAGAGTCGGGCTTCCGGCACCAGATCACTCTTGGGATATTTTTGCAAAAATTGATTGAGATGAAGCACTGCCGGAGCATACTTCTCCAGATGAAATTCACTTTTGGCAATTAGCAGCAAGGCATCGTCAGCATACTTGCTTTTGTCTGTATAAAGTTCAATCAGTTTCCAGCATTTTTCGATGGTGGTTTTAAAATAGCGTTTGGCACCCTGAGGAATACGCTGGGCATTGGGGTTTTCTCGTAGAACCTCCATCCCCTCTTTATAGCTTCTCCTGGCATTAAACAGGGTATTGTAATAGGCACAACTACCAACGATGAACAAAAGGCCGATGAGCAGCACCCTGTGCAATATCCAATAGCCGGAACGGGGGAATTTCGTTTGTCGCAGAGAAGTGTTCGTAGACGTCATGAGAATTTCGTTTTCTCCACCAGGGTGGAGAGGGGATTTCGGGCAATGATGTTGACTGCCGATGTTCAAAAATTTCATCGCGACCTGCTTTTCAATTTATATAAACGACAATGTGACCGGTATGCTGTCACGGTTATATTTAAGGATGGACCCAATCTAAAATTTAATCCCTTGCTTTTCTGGAGAAAGTGACTTGTTCCCGGTAAGATATCAAACAATGTTATACCAAACGTTTTCGAATTTTCTCGATTTCCATTGACAGCGCCGGCAGTATCGTTTCCACGCCGCCGCGCAGACATTCATCCGCCACGCTGCTGAGCGGAGTTTCATCCGGATTGATCTCCACCAGGTAAGCCCCGTTCCCTTTGGCTAAATAGGGTAATGATGCCGCCGGCTCCACCGTAGAGGATGTTCCAACAGAGAAGAAAACCTCAGCCGCAGCAGATAACTCCTGCGCCCGGGAGATGGCTTCCGGAGGAAGTAACTCCCCAAACCATACCACATCGGGTCGAATTAGACCACCACACTTCGAGCAGCGAGGTATTGTTTTCTCTGTTTGTGATTCTTGCATTTCCAATTCACCATCCTCAATATATTCACTACAATCTATGCACTTATTGCGCATGATGTTCCCATGAAGTTCGATGATTTTTTTAGTACCTGCTATTTGATGCAAATTATCCACGTTTTGAGTAATGACCATAAACTCCGGGAAGTATTCTTCCATATCCACCAGGGCATAATGACCTAAGTTGGGCGTCACCTTTTTAATTAACTTTCTCCGCCAACTATACCACTCCCAAACCAATTCCGGATTTTTCAAAAAGGCGTTTAAATTTGCCAGTTCCTCCGGATTAAATTTGTTCCAGAGACCGTCTTTCCCCCGAAAAGTGGGCACACCGCTGGCAGCGCTCATTCCCGCTCCGGTTAACACCACCACATTGTAGGCGACTTTCAGCCGATCCATCAATTTGCTGCTGAATGAGACCATAAGCTTTAACGACTAATTGAAATATTCCCTTTGTTTAATCATTGTTAAAATAATACGCAATTACGGAATCTGCAAGTTTATTGGGAAATGGAGGGAGGGAAAAAATGGGAATATCGGAACGAACCCGGCTGCCGGTGTTGTTCTCCAATTGATAGCACTGTTTGGGTTGTATGTTTAACAATCGCTTAACCGGGTAGATTTGCCTCTTCCCCGCTACAGCCTCGGTAAATGGTGTGGAATGATGTGAGGGTGCCAACAGGGTCAGAAGAACGCGTTATCCATTCCACCCCTGCAATCCGGTATTCCGGATCCCGGGATAATCCCTTGCTATTAAGCGAGTGATTCCGTCTGCTTGTATCAGTTAACTGCCCGGTTACAATTTTGCACCGAAAGAGCTGCCCACTGCCAGTGCCGCTTTAATCAACGGGGAATCTAACGGGACAGTACGCTGTTTGCCCATGACCTTCTCAATCGGTACAGCAACCAATTTCCCCCCCTGGTAGGCGACCATGTGATTAAACATTTTCCGCTTTACCAATTCCATTGCCTTCACCGAAAACTGGGTGGCTAAGATGCGGTCGAATGGGGTTGGAGTGCCGCCGCGCTGGAGGTGCCCCAGGATCGTCACCCGGCATTCAATATCGGTTTGATCTTCAATTTGTTTTGCCACTACATGACTGATACCGCCTAAGCGCACCGGGTCGGGGCTGTCTTTGATGATTCGCTGGTAAACCTGCTCACCGCCTTCCGGGCGGGTACCTTCGGAAACCACCACAATGCTGAACCGTTTCCCGAAACGGCTGCGTTTGCGTACCGCGGAAATCACTTCATTGATGTCGTAGGGAATTTCCGGCAGCAGAATGACATCACCGCCCCCCGCCAACCCGGATTCCAGCGCCAGCCAGCCGGCATTCCTGCCCATTACCTCCACCACCATCACCCGGTGGTGAGATTGGGCGGTGGTATGCAACTTGTCGATGGCTTCCGTGGCAGTAAATCGGGCGGAATCAAATCCGAACGTGATATCGGTTTCCATCAAATCTTTATCGATGGTTTTGGGAACGCCCACAATGTTAGCGCCTTTTTCCGCCAGTTGCCCACCGATGGTCATGGTGCCGTCACCGCCCACACAAATCAACGCCTCCAGCCCCAAGTCCTCATACAATGCCATGCATTTATCGGACATATCCACCGTATGCCGGTTTTCTCCCTCCCCTACCCAATGAGCAAAGGGGTTGGCGGTATTGCTGGTACCCAAAATGGTCCCTCCCTGGGTGAGAATTCCGGAAACATCCTCGGAGCGTAAAATTTTAAAACGTTCCTCAATGAGTCCTTCAAAACCATCATAAAAACCAACCACTTCCATGCCGTATTCATTGATGGCGCTTTTGGTAACGCCGCGGATTACCGCATTAAGACCGGGACAGTCCCCGCCTCCGGTTAGTATGCCCACTCTTCGTTTTGCCATAACGTTTCTCCAATTCTATTGCTGGTTTTGACTGGTTTCGAAAAAATTGCCGTCGATCTTCAAAATGAAATCGGGGTCATCTCATTTTTCGTAACTTTCGCCAATTTCTTTACAAATGGACTTAATCTGGTGAGATTTTGCTCCATCTATACCCCGGAAAGGGGGAAGGTTTATGCGATGGTATCTCGCTGAATTTTCTTCAACAATCGTTGATGGCGATGCCGTAACCGGGGCAAGAATGCCAACATCCCCGAGTGATGGTTCAATTGCCGGACCGTCTCCAAATACTGCAATCCTTTTTCCACTACCTCTTTTGCCAGCTCAAATTCCCGGTCGGCATGCTCATAGATTTTTGCCAATTCCTCAACCAGGATGGGATGATATACCCGCTGACGATACAACGCTTCCAGGTATTTTTTCGCCGGTTCGATTTGCCCGTTTTTTTTATACGCCATGGCAAGCAGGTACAGGGGGTTTCCCAATCCTTCGTCTCCCGGGAATTGATGTTCCTCCACTAAAAATTTCAGCAGGGGAATTGCCTCATCAAATTGCCGGTTCTGAAAAAAATAATGCGCCAGGGCAAACAAATCCCGGGGATCGTTTAAATGTGAAACAGGGGACTCGCAAATCGCTGCCATCCGAATGGTAAGCAGTGCCATATTAACGATATCCAGGAAATTATGCTCCAAAACGTCCCGCAGTATCCAGGCATCCCGCTTACGGATAAATTCGAAATAGATTTGAGGGATGAGGTTTCCGGGGATATCATCGTTGCGGGTAATATGAAGCACGTATTGTTCCAGAGTTTGCAAATCGCACGCCGGCAGCCGCTGTTTCCAGATGCGCCGGGCGGCATGCAGGGCATCTACATGGGGAATTTCTTCCAGCACAGTCATCATCCGGTTCAAAATGAAGCGACTTTTTAACAGGGGGATATCAAATGATTTTCCATTGAAGGAAACCGTAAACCGGGCGTTTTGCAGGGCACCATCTACCAGGGAAAGCATTAACCACTCGTGAGAGAAATCCGGCAGCAGATATTGGCGCACCACAATGTGATCTAACTCCAGTTTGCCAATACCAATTAAAAAAGCATAGGTGCCGGTGCCGCCGGCAAGACCGGTGGTTTCGGTATCAATGAAAGCGGCATCGCGCAAATTCACCTCGCCCGGGGGAACATCCTTTTGAATCCGATAAAAATGATTGACATAGAACTCATTCTCCCGAAGCCAGGGAAAAAACTCATCCCGGTATAACGGAAAATGGGATTCCTTTAACATGACAAAGGAACTATCCCGGCTGAGCACCTTGATCCCCAGTTCCCGCTCCATCTCCTGTATCCACAGGTCCGACGGCTGCAAAATCGGAGCCGGGCGTTTCGGAGCCGAATCCAAACGTGCCAACCGGTCTTTAATGTTCATTCCCATACCGTGGTCACTCATTAATAAGCGGGTTAATGGAATACCATCATCAACTTGCCCGTGGAAAAACAAACTATCCTCTTTTAAAAACAACTTTCCCCCACTACCCACCGAACACTACTTACTACTTACTGTTTACCGATTACTGTCTACCGTTTCATGAAATAAACGATCGATAGCTGTCATGTCTTCCGGGGAAATTTGCCAGCCGGCGCCACCCACGTTCTGTTCCACCTGAGAGGGTTTACGAGCACCCACAATGGCGGATGTAACCGCCGGGTGCATTAACACCCAGGCAATGGCAAACTGCGCCACGGTTTTGTTGTATTTTTCTGCCAGCGGGCGGATGCCATCCACAAAATCGAGAATTTTGGAATACATCGGTTCGGTAAACATGGGATGATGTTGTTTGCGCCGCCAGTCATCTTCGGCGAGGGTGTTTAAAAAATCGCGGGTAAATTTGCCAGTGAGCAGCCCGCTCATTAACGGGCTGTATGCCACCACCCCGAGGCCATGCGCTTTGCACCAGGGTAAAATTTCTTTTTCCACATCCCGCTGCACCATGTTATAAGGTGGTTGCAGGGATTGCACCGGTTCAATTGCCTGGCAGCGCTCCAGCAAATCCACCCCGAAATTGCTAACCCCGATATAGCGCACTTTGCCCTCTTCTTTCAGGCGGGTCATTTCTCCCCAGCTATCTTCCACCGGCACATTGTTATCCGGCCAGTGGATTTGATAGAGGTCGATGTAATCGGTGTTCAGGCGTCGCAGGCTGGCTTCGCACTCCCGCCGGATGCTTTCTGGACGATTGTTATTTTTCACCCGCCCCCGGTCGTCCCAAACCAGACCGCATTTGGTGGCAATGAAGACATCTTTTCGCTGTTCCCCCACCGCGCGGGCGACCACCTCCTCGGCATGGCCTAACCCATACACCGCAGCAGTGTCAATCCAATTAATTCCCAGGTCCAATGCTCGTTGGATGGTGCGGATCGATTCCGCATCATCCTGGGCACCCCAGCCCCATGCCCAGGAACCGCCAATTGCCCAGGCACCCAGCCCGATTTCCGTGATTTGCGGTCCCTCTTTTCCCAGTTGTCTGGTCACCATTTCTTTCTCCTTCTCCTTTTATGGATAGAACACGTTGCCCCGGGGGATACACAGAGTATTCAGCGGTTCTGGGGTTCAAAGTTCAGAGGTTTCGAATAGGCTATCAGGCTGTCCCGCCAATGGGGGATGCCTTCGGCATGGGCTGATAGACTTGTAGGTACCTAAAAACAGGCTAACTACCTCCAGCCTCTTTCTCTCAGCACTTCTCTGTGTTCCCTGTGGTTATATTTGCGTAACATTAGTTATTAAGGCATGAATATGGTGAGAAATTTTCGTCAATTCAATTAGAAAGCATGCTTTTTCGCCAACTCCCGGCGGATGCCCGAAGATTTCACTTGCGGTCGAGCGAAAGTTCATATTGAATCCTGCGAGTTGTCTCCCCGGAACGGCGGCGGCTCAAGATGAATCACGGCGTCTAAAATATGTAGATCGGAATGGAGCAGGGTATCTTTGACCCGGTGGGCGATATCATGCCCTGCCGTACCGAAATGTTTTTATCTACTTCCACATGCAGTTCCACCAGGTACCCCAGCCCACTTTGGCGTATCCGGCATTTTACATCCACAGCGGTCATTTCAAGAAGCGACTCCCGGGCATTCTTTTCTTACCAACTGACAAACTGCTTGACAGACTTTACGGAGGTTTGTTATATTCGCCATTCTTCTGTAATTTTTAGTATGATGCGAACAGAGATTTGCCAAACTTCAAAGGAGGACCTTCCGTGAAAATTTTTAATGGTCAACATATTCGCAATATTGGCATCGGCGGACACAGCGGGTGTGGTAAAACCTCCCTGGTGGAAGCAATGCTCTATACGATGGGAAAGACTACCCGGATGGGACAGGTGGAACAGGGCAACACCGTGTCCGATTACAACGAAGATGAAATTGAACGGCAAATATCGATCAATACCTCTCTCGCCCACGGAGAATGGAACCATGTGAAGATAAACCTGGTGGATACCCCGGGATTCAGTGATTTTTTCGGGGATGTGGTAAGCGGAATGTTAGCTGCGGATGTGGTGATGATTGTGGTTTCCGCCTCTGCCGGGGTGGAAGTGGGAACGGAACGGGTGCGGCAGTTGGCGGATAAATACAACAAACCCCGCTTTTATGTCATCAACAAGCTGGACCGGGAAAACGTCAGTTATGATAACATCTACAAAGAATTGCGGGAACGATTTGGTAAAAAATTAATCATTGCCCACATACCGGTGGAATCCGGTCCCAACTTTTTCTCGGTGGTCGATGTGCTCAAACTAAAATTATACAAATTTGCCACCGATACCAGCGGGAATTTCACCGAGGAGCCCATTCCGGACAACATCAAATCCCAGGTGGATGCCATGCGGGTTGAACTGATGGAAACCGTTGCGGAGAGCGATGACGAACTGTTGGAAAAATATTTTGAAGCGGGGGAATTAACGGAAGAAGAATTAATCCAGGGATTCCGGAAAGCGGTCATTAATCATACCCTGGTACCGGTCGTCTGCACCGCTGCATCCCGTAATGTAGGGGTGAAATCATTGTTAAACTTTATTGTCGAATACCTGCCTGCACCGGTAGAGATGCCCCCGGTTAAATCCGAAGATGGTAAAGAGCGTAAACCGAATGATGCCGAACCGCTGGCAGCGTTGGTGTTTAAAACCGTGGCGGAAGCCCATGTGGGAGAGTTATCTTATGTAAGAGTTTTTTCCGGTATTCTAAAGTCCGGTGAAGAAGTATTAAACGCCAACCAGCACAACAGCGAGCGAATCGGGCAGATGTATGTGCTAAACGGGAAAGAGAAAACCAGTGTGGATCAATTAAACGCCGGAGACATTGGCGCCCTGGTAAAACTAAAATCCACCCATACCGGCGATACCTTATGCAGCAAAACCGATCCCTTCCAATTCCCTCCTATTGAATTTCCGGAAACACTGATTCAGATAGCTGTTAAACCCAAGACCAAGGGGGATGAGGACAAAATTTCCAACGGGTTGCACATCCTCCACGAAGAAGACCCCACCTTTTTGGTGAAATATGATCCGGAGCTGAAACAAACCATCGTCTCCGGGCAGGGAGAGCTGCACCTGGACATCATTTTGAAACGGTTGAAACAACGGTTTGGGGTGGATGTTGATATCGAGAAGCCCAAGATTCCCTATCGGGAAACCATCAAGGCGAAGGCGGAAGCCCAGGGGAAATACAAAAAACAAACCGGCGGAAGGGGGCAATACGGCGACTGTCATCTGCGTCTGGAGCCGGTAGAGAGAGGCGAAGGCATTGAATTTGTGGATGCTATTGTCGGCGGTGTGATCCCCGGGAAATTTATTCCTGCCGTGGAAAAAGGGGTGCGGGAAACCTGCGAAGAAGGTGTGCTTGCCGGTTACCCGGTGGTCGATGTGAAGGTGACCTGCTTTGACGGTTCCTACCACTCGGTAGACTCCTCGGAGATGGCGTTTAAAATTGCCGGTTCCATGGCGTTTAAAAAAGCATTTTTAGAAGCCAAACCGGTTTTATTAGAACCCATTTACGATATTGAGGTAAAGGTGCCGGAAGAATATATGGGTGATGTCATGGGTGACATTTCCAGTCGTCGCGGTAAAATTCTGGGCATGGATTCCGACGGCCGCTTTCAGGTAATCCGGGCGAAGGTACCCTTAGCAGAGTTACACAAATATACCACCTC
>CAYYGL010000048.1:26883-28251 GCA_964471235.1 uncultured Calditrichaceae bacterium | reverse complement strand
AACCCCAGGAATTCCGATTTTAAAGCCAGACCGGGTCCGCTGGTCGCGGTCACACCAATATAGCCGGCAAAGGATGCTCCGAGAGCGGAACCAATGGCGGCGATTTCGTCCTCCGCCTGAAAACTGATGACCCCGAAATTTTTTTGCAACGCCATGTATTGCAGTACATCGCTTGCCGGGGTTATGGGATAACTCCCGTAAAAAATTTTGAGTCCGGACTTTTCCGCAGCCGTAATTAGCCCTAAGCCCAATGCTTCATTCCCACTAATTTGTCTGTAAATACCCGGTTCGATTTCGGCAGAAGGAACGGTATAGGAAGTTGTAAATATTTCCGTGGAATCGGCAAAATTGCGCCCTGCTTTCAGAGCTTTTATGTTGGCATCCGCCCATATCGGCTTGCTGGCAAATTTGCGGGAAATCCATTCAATAGTCGGTTCAATTGGCCGGGTATACATCCAGTAGACCATCCCCAGGGCGAAAAAATTTTTACAGCGTTCCTTTTCTTTATGCGTCAGGTCAATATCGGCTAACGCCTCCAGAGTTAATCGGGTCATCTCAACCGGAAATACCTGGTAGCCTTTCAAATATCCGCTTTCCAGAGGGTTTTCCTGAAAGTGCGCCATCCGTAAATTTCGTTCCGTAAAAGCATCTGTGTTGACAATGACGATTCCGTTTTTCCGCAGGTACCGTAAACTGGCTTTCAGGGCTGCCGGGTTCATGGCAACTAACACATCTGCCTGGTCGCCCGGGGTATAAACATGTTCACTTCCGAATTGAATTTGAAACCCGGAGACGCCGTATAAGGTACCGGCGGGCGCCCGAATTTCCGCCGGAAAATCCGGCAGGGTGCTCAAATCATTCAAGGCAATTGCCGTGGCACGGGTAAACTGGCTGCCCGTCAACTGCATCCCATCTCCGGAGTCTCCGGCAAACCGAATGGTCACCCTCTCTACATGCTTAGTTGATTTCATCTGGTTGTCTCCACATATCATCACCTCTTAGAAGGGGAGGGAATTCCTGACGTGTTTCCCTGTCCTGTCGATCTGAAGGGGTGAACACTTGTCGAAAATGTTATTTATCAAAAATTCATTTATCAAATCTTTTCACGCTCCTGAAACGTTCTGCACAAAAAGGAAGTTTGCTAAGTGCAGATCAAGTTTATAAAATTTTCACCGTGAAAACAATTACTATTGCAAAGCAGAACGGTAGCTAAAAAAACTCAAGTTTCCCATAAAACAAGGAAACTTGAGAGATGATGTCAAAGAGAATTGTTTGTCGGAAGGCAGGACACGAAGGGTTTATTTATCCTGGGACTTATCATCTTTTTTAAAAAGCTTAGCAGCCTTTTTCAGAGTATCTGCTGAGGCG
>CAYYGL010000048.1:0-26873 GCA_964471235.1 uncultured Calditrichaceae bacterium | reverse complement strand
AATGCGCTCATAAATTTCTTCCCGAAAGACTGTTACATTCCGAGGAGCTTCGACCCCAATCTTTACCTGTCTGCCGTCAATTTCCACAATCGTTATTTTAATCTCATCCCCGATATTGATCGACTCCCCTAACCTCCTTGTTAACACCAACATAAGCTCTACCTCTTGTCTTAAAATTTCATTAATTTAAAGAACTTCGCCCACAATGTCAATAAATCAGTTGCAGAATTTATGCAAAGTAAACCCCATTTATGTTAACCGATGTCACAAATGATTGGAAATGCCAAGCTCTTTAAAGCATGAAAATATATTAAAAAAAAATTATAAGAATCAATAATTATTTTTATATTTTTTAAACAATCCCCGGTATTAATGGGATTTTAAACCAAAATTCATATAGAAAACGCATACAGTTTCATTTTTGCCTTCTGGATTACTACCCGTTTCAAATCAACAACCATGCACCTGCAACAAAAAAAGGAAGGCGGTCAACCTTCCTTTGAATTAAATCCGAGGTAATGATTTCGATAACAAACTTTCATCCAGAAAAATTCCCGGTTCGGAATTCATTCCAATGCGAATCCAGTGATATTGTCCTCCGACACAAGGGCTATTCAATGGACTCATTCTACCATCAGGAATTTTTAAACAGTGGTCCACACCTGGGGGCGTTATTTTTTTTCTTCTGTTGAGTCATATTTGCCCACGACCACTTTGCTCGGTCGAATCAATTTATCATGGAGCTGATACCCATCCTGGTAAACCTCAACAATTCGTTCATGTTTTTCTTTGTCTTCTATCGGCTGCATCATCAGGGCGTCATGGAGTTGAGGATCAAACTTTTCACCCAGTGCTTCAATCTTCTTTAATCCTTCTTTTTCCAGCACCTGGGAAAATTTTTCATAAATCATTTTGGCGCCTTCCAGAATGGATGTTTCATCATGCTCCGTTGATGATTTTTCAATCATCATTTTAAAATCATCCAGAATCGGCAGTAGTTTTTGAAATATTTTGCTCTTGATGTAGTCTGCCAACTCGCCCTGTTCCCGTTCAACCCGTCTCTTAAAATTGGCAAACTCTGCCCGAATTCGTAAATTTTGCTCTTCTAATTCTTTCATTTTGGAAATAATAGCCTCTATGTTTTCAGATACTTCTTCGCTTTCTTGCCCGGCTGCCGCTTCTTCACTTCCATTTTCGGATTCCGGTATGGGCATGTCGGCTTGTGGTTCTTCTGCCGATTGCCGGTTCATTTCTTCATTCTCTTCAGAATTTATGAACACTTCCGTTGCTTTCTTCTCATCATCGGTTTTCACTTGCTTCATAATTGCCGCAACCTCCTTCTCATAACATTAATGTACCGAGATTGAACGTCTCCGGGAGAACAGACTCCCGAATCAACCCTGGTATGACCGGGCAGAATTGCGGTATCAATCCTGCCCGACAAATATTTAATTTTTTTCTTTGTTGTCATCATCCACTACTTCAAAATCCGCTTCCTCGACCGTCTCATCGCTTTTCTGCCCTTCCGCTGCCTGAGGTCCGGCTTCTGGCGCCGCACCCCCCTGGGGCCCGGCTTGTTGATACAGATTGGCAGAAGCTTCATTCCAGATTTGATTCAACGCATCGGTCGCAGACCGAATCTCACCCAGGTTATCCGTCTTCAACGCTTCTTTGAGCCGGTTCACAGCCGCCTCGATTTTATTCTTTGCTTCAGCCGGAAGTTTATCCCCATACTCCTTCAGATTCTTTTCGGTTTGATAGACCAAACCGTCGCCAACATTCTTGGCATCTACCAATTCACGCCGTTTCCGGTCTTCAGCCGCATGTTCTTTGGCTTCTTTAACCATCCGCTCAATTTCCTGCTCGTTCAAGCCGCTGCTGGCTTCAATTCGAATCTTTTGTTCTTTGCCGCTCGCCAGGTCTTTGGCAGAGACACTCAAAATGCCATTGGCATCAATATCAAAGGTTACCTCAATTTTGGGCACTCCCCGGGGTGCCGGCGGAATTCCATCCAGAATAAAGCGCCCTAACGTTCGGTTATCCCGGGCGAATTCCCGTTCCCCTTGCAGGACGTGCACTTCCACCGAGGGTTGATTATCCGTCGCCGTGGTGAAAATTTCGCTCTTGCGGGTCGGAATGGTGGTATTGCGCTCAATCAGCTTGGTAAACACACCCCCCAGCGTTTCGATCCCCAGGGAAAGCGGGGTGACGTCCAACAGAAGCACATCTTTTACTTCCCCTGCCAGTACACCCGCCTGAATGGCGGCGCCAACCGCTACAACCTCATCAGGATTAATTCCCTTATGAGGTTCTTTGCCGAACAACTCGGTTACCAATTCCTGTACCCGAGGGATTCGGGTAGACCCACCGACCAGGATAACTTCATCGATATCGCTCGGTTTTAAACCGGCGTCCTGCATTGCCATCTTGCAGGGATCAACCGTTTTCTGAATTAAATCTTCAACCAGTTGTTCAAATTTCGAACGGGTAAGGGTCATTTGTAAGTGTTTGGGACCGGAAGCATCGGCCGTAATGAACGGAAGATTGATATCGGTTTGCAAGGTGCTGCTGAGTTCAATCTTTGCTTTTTCGGCTGCCTCGCGCAGGCGTTGCAATGCCATCGGGTCTTTTCGTAAATCAATTCCATTTTCTTTCTTAAATTCGTCTGCAATCCAATCCACGATACGCTGGTCAAAGTTGTCGCCCCCCAGGTGAGTATCCCCATTGGTGGATTTTACTTCGAATACCCCGTCACCGATTTCCAGGATGGAGATATCAAATGTACCGCCACCCAGGTCATACACGGCAATTTTTTGATTGTGCTTTTTGTCCAATCCATAAGCCAGAGATGCTGCCGTCGGTTCATTAATGATACGCAGCACTTCCAAACCGGCAATCTCGCCGGCTTCCTTGGTGGCTTTTCGCTGGCTGTCATTAAAATAAGCCGGCACGGTAATCACCGCCTGGGTTACCTTGTCGCCCAGGTAATCCTCTGCCGTTTGCTTCATTTTTTGAAGAATCATCGCCGAAATTTCCTGCGGCGTGTATTCCTTATCCCCTACTTTTACCACAGCCAGTCCATTGACGCCGTCAATTACCTGATAGGGCACCATGCTGATTTCTTCCGCCACTTCGCCTTTGCGGCGTCCCATAAACCGCTTAATGGAGTAGATGGTATTTTCGGGGTTGGTTATCATCTGGCGTTTTGCCGGCGCACCCACTAAAATTTCACCGGAGTTCGTAAATGCAACGATTGAGGGTGTGGTACGTCCCCCCTCGGCATTGGGAATTACTACCGGTTCCCCACCTTCCATCACTGCCACGACCGAATTTGTGGTGCCAAGGTCAATTCCAATTACTTTTTGTGCCATTGGTAAAACCCTCCTTTCAATAAAAAGTGTTTTCGAGTGTTTTTATAATGTTCCGTTTGTTTTCATAATTAATGCTTCAATTCTTTCCTGATGCGTATAATGCTCATCCTTGAGCTTAAGCAGCGTTTGTGCCATTTCAGTCAAGCCATTGTCTTCCGCCAAATTCGCATGCTCAACCAGTCTTTCCCCGATTTCATTCTCCAATTTCAATATCTCTGTAAAATCTCCGGTAGCTTCCACAGATAAATTGTCGCCCGGTTCCAATTCCACCGAGCCGTCTAACCCCATAATCAGGTCCCGGATGGTATCCGCCACTTTCTGCTTGTCTTCCGCAAGTTTCAAAGCGGCTTCCGTTAAATGCGGATATGGCAAATGCTCCGCTTCGGCTGTTAACATCCTTTTAAGCCGTATCTCGTCGCGATAATCGGTTTGTAATTCCGCCACAAGCTTTTCTTTTTCTTCTGCCGAAATTGGGTTATCATTCCCCAATTTCTCAATCCAACGATCAATAATCATTTCTCCACCCATAATCTCTCACTTCTTGTTTTGACAGCGTGTTTAGTTAACTGTTCTGAAATCACTTCCAATCATCACCGCTTAATTAACAAAAAAGGTGCCAAGAAATCTTAAAACTATCTCAACCTTATGGTTTTATTAAAATTAAACAGCACTTTAATTGCCTGATGCATTTTCGTGAAACTTCATAACTGTGCCACTCTGCCAAGTTATATGTCAGTATGACAATATGGGATGCCTGATTTTGTGAATCTCTGACAGCGAAATCCCTGGAGGGAGCAGTCCCCGGGAAGATCAATTTCGAAAACACCTGATATTTCCTGTGGAATCAGGCGTTACAGAATTGACATAAAAAATTTCCCCCGGTTAATAACTGCATGGGGCTTCCCTTTTAACTGCCATCCAATAAATGGGGAATTGGTGCTTTTCGAGAGAGTGTGTTTGTCGGAAAACGACCACTCAACTTCACTATCGAAGATGGTCAAATTGGCGGGTTCTCCCTTTTTGACAGCCGGCGGAGTGATCCCCAGAATGCGATAAGGGTTGACAGTGAATTTTTCAATAAGGCTGGAAAGAGACAAAATTCGGGTGTGATATAGTTTTGTGAAGGATAATCCCAGGGCAGTTTCCAAGCCAACAATCCCGAATGGGGCATAGATGAATTCCGAAGCTTTTTCCTCCCAGGAGTGGGGAGCATGGTCGGTGGCGATAGCATCAATGGTATTGTCTTGCAAGCCTTCCAGAATGGCATCCACGTCTGCCTGGGTGCGCAGCGGGGGTTTCATTTTGGCATTGGTATCATAACCCCGAACCGCTTCATCGGTTAAGGAGAAATGATGGGGGGTGACCTCGGCGCTTACCGCAACTCCCCGTTTTTTTGCCTGCCGAACCAGTTCCACCGATTCCCGGGTGGAGATATGCGCCACATGGAAATGTCCCCCGCAATATTCGGTTAGCATGATGTCCCGGGCAATCATAATATCTTCGGCAACCGAAGGGATGCCGCCCAGCCCCAGGCAGGTGGAAACATACCCTTCGTTGATATGCCCATTGGCGGTCATGGTCAGATCTTCTTCATGTCCGATTACCGGAATTGCCACCATTTTGCTATATTCCAGTGCCCGGCGCATCATTTCCGCACTCATCACCGGGCTGCCATCATCGGAGATTGCCACGGCACCCTGCTCTACCAGATCCAATATTTCCGCTAACTCTTCCCCGGCGCGTTTTTTGGTAATGGCGGCAATCGGGTAAACATCCACCAGGGAATTCCGCGCCCGGTCTTTAATGTACTGGATAATCTCCTGGCTATCGATAGGCGGAGTAGTATTGGGCATACAGCAAACAGCAGTAAATCCGCCATTGGCAGCCGCCAGACTACCGCTCTGGATGGTCTCTTCATCTTCCCTTCCCGGCTCCCGGAGATGAACATGCATATCCATCCAACCGGGGGAAATGAACTTCCCCTCCATATCCAGCACCGTTCCATTGAACCCATTCTCATCCACCGCTCCAACCTCAACGATTTTACCGGATTGGATTACCACATCCGATTTCTTCTCCATCCGTTGACCGGGATCAACAATTGTTCCCCCTTTTAACAACAGCCTTTTTGGCAGGGGTTGAAAGTCATGGCTTCCCACTTTCACTTCTTTAGTGAACTTCACTGCGACCTCCTGAAAGTAAATACAAAACTGCCATGCGAACAGCAATTCCGTTGGTTACTTGTTCTAAGATGACCGAATGTTCGCTATCGGCGACATTGCTGGAAATTTCCAATCCCCGGTTCATTGGTCCCGGGTGCATAATCAAAATCGGTCGGGTTGCTTTTTCCAGCCGCTCCCGGGTTATCCCAAAATAATTGTGATATTCCCGCAGCGAAGGGAAGAGCCCGGTGCGCTGCCGCTCCAATTGCAAACGCAGAATGTTCATCACATCCACCTGGGGGATAATATCATCAATATTATGATAGACTTCCACTCCCAGCCGTTCGATTTCCCGGGGAATTAACGTTGCCGGTCCGCAGACAATCACCCGGGCACCCATGGTTTTTAGTCCGTAAATATTGGATAGGGCAACCCGGGAATGAGAAATGTCACCCACCAGGGCAATGGTTAACTTGTCAAAGCTTCCCAACTTTTCCCGAATGGTCATCATATCCAGCAACGCCTGGGTAGGGTGTTCGTGACCGCCATCCCCGGCATTGATGATATTGGCATCCAATACCCGGGTAAGCAGGTGCCCTGCCCCGGGGGAGGAATGCCGCATCACCACCATATCTATTTTCATGGCGGCAATGTTGCGCACCGTGTCAATCAATGACTCTCCTTTTTTAACGGAGCTGGTGCCGGCAGAAAAGTTGACGATATCCGCCGACATCCGTTTTTCTGCCAATTCAAAAGAAATGCGGGTGCGGGTAGAGGGTTCATAAAACAAATTCACAACGGTCTTTCCCTGGAGGGTGGGAACCCGTTTAATGGGGCGGTCAATTACTTCGCGGAAAGACCGCGCCGTATCCAGGATGAGTTGAATTTCCTCCGCTTTCAACCCGTCCAATCCTAATAAATGACGTGATGATAACATAACCTGCCTTTCCTGACACAACATAAGAAATTCGATAATTCCATCAATTTATTGACGATTCGTTTTACCGAACCGCTGATTTGTTTATCCATCCGACGGCGCTTCCACCAGGTAAACCGCATCTTCATCATCTACTTCGGTCAGTTTCACTTTAACTTCTTCGCCAATAGAAGTGGGGATATTCTTTCCCACAAAATCGGCTTTAATGGGCAATTCCCGGTGCCCGCGATCCACCAGAACCGCCAGGTAAATGCGCGCCGGTCTGCCAAAATCCATCAACGCATCCAACGCCGCCCGGATGGTGCGACCGGTGTAGAGGACGTCGTCGATTAACACAATATTCTTCTCATCAATTTTGAAGGGGATATTGGTGACTTCCACCGAGGGCTGCTTTAAGCGAGTCCGGAAATCGTCGCGGTATAAGGTGACATCCAGAAACCCGGTGGGGACCTCAACTCCTTCAATATCCCGGATTTTGTGGGAGATTCGTTCCGCCAGGTATGCGCCACGGGTATGCAGCCCGATTAACACCAGGTTCTCCACACCGCGATTCTTTTCCAAAATCTCGTGTGCCAGCCGGGTGATGATGCGGGACATATCCTGAGCGGTAATGATTTGTGCTTTGACGTCGCCGGACATATTCTCTCCTATCTCTTCATCCGCTTGTATTGAATCGTCTGAAACTTCATGGGGGTGGGGGGTCACCGTTCAGAATGACCTCTATCGGGAAAACATTGATAAACACCCCGAAAACAACCCCAATGTTGCATTTCCAACCTATTACCGGCATTGAAGTGGTGTACAAAAAAATAGCCTTTGGAGAACAAAGGCTCCAAAGGCTTGTACAAAAAAATCGATAACCGGTGTATCCAATTTGCCATCCCTTTACTACCTCTCCGGATAGTGTTAAAGGTGCATCAAGTGGGCGGTACTGGACTTGAACCAGTGACCTCTGCGATGTGAGCGCAGCGCTCTAGCCGACTGAGCTAACCGCCCGTTCGGTTTACCTGCTGAAATGTCGGCATCAAATTTAATCAGTTTTTAAAAGATTTCAACCCTTTTTTAAAATCTACCGGGACCTCGGTGGATCTCCCTTTGAACAGTGGCGGCAATGGATGAGTCTGCCTCCCTGGATTTACAGGCAATACTTCGGTTCACCATCGTCGGAGGAAATCCAACAAATCAGCATTGATAAGAGTGCTACAGTTTTGCCAGGTAAGCCTCTGCTTTCCGTACCAGTTTCGAATTTTGATAGTTATCAACAAAGGTCTGAAATTCCAGGCGCGCCCGTTTATAATCTTTCAAATGATAATAGCATAATCCCAGCTTATACTGAGCATCAGCATTTTTGTTGGAATTTTTAAACGTGAACACCTTTTCAAACGCCAGAATCGCCGCCCGATAGTCACCCAGGAGATAATAACATTCTCCAATCCAGTACTGAGCATTATCTGCCAGATTGTGATTGGGATTGGAAGCTACCAGGGATTTGAAGATTTCCATTGCCTGCCGGTACTGGTGCTCGGAGAATAATTGATACGCCTCCCGATATTTTCTCTCGTATTCGGCATCACTCAGAGAAGAGGTGGGAGAAAACGACCGCATTGAGGCGGAAGGAGCACTTTTTTCGCTCTCAGATTTGGATTTCGCCAGGGAGAGTTGCATCTTTAAATCTGCAATCATCTTGTTCTTTTCCCGCAACTGGGCTTCCAATTCTTTTACCTCTTTTTGCAGCTCTTCTTCCTGTTGGGATGCCCGGGGTGTGGTCATCCCCTGTGCCGATTCAGCGGATTCCATACTTTGCGTTGACTCTGCTTCAGTCTGTCCTTGATTGGCTGATTGTTGATTCTCTTCCGGGGTAATGCCTAACAACTTCTCAATTTCATCATAGTTATCCGGTTCCACTGTTTGAGGGGTTTCCGCTTCGGTTTTCCGGGAACCGGCGCAGCCAATTGCCGCCATAAAAAGTACCGCGGTAATTAATCCGATGATAAGTGTTTTCCATCTCACTGTTCTTGATCCTCCTTGGAAATTTTGGCAAAATTTAGAAATTAACCATAGTAAAGTCAAGCATTTATTAATGCCGGGGGTGTTTTAACCATAGAATCCCAACGCCTCCCAGAAACATCATCACACTTACCACCTGGTTAAAATCCAACCCGTTTAAGACAAACATCTGGTGTTCGTAAAACCGAAAAAAGTCTATCACAAAGCGACCGATCCCATACATCATCAGGAAGAAAGCAGCCAGGAATCCCTCGTAAGGCTGTCGTCGTTCGGCTTGCAGTAACAGGCCAAACATCAGCAAGGCATAAAACGAGGCATAGAGTTGGGTAGGATGTATGGGAATACTGCCCATGATCATTCCGGCGTAACTATCCGCAGGGAATTTCACCCCCCAGGGAAGGTGACAGGCTTTCCCAAAACAGCAGCCGTTTAAAAAACAACCGATGCGCCCTACAAAAATACCAAATGCCAGTGCCGGGGCAACGCTGTCGGAAAATTTCCAGATTGGCAATTTCTTTTTCCACAGGTAAAGCGACCCTGTTAGAACTGCTCCGCCAACTCCGCCTAATAAAATTAACCCGCTTAACCCGATGGTCCCATTCTGTTGGATCGGAACAAAGGTATACATCCACCTGCCTTTAAATTCAGAAAGATGAAACACCACATACAGCAAGCGCGCTCCGATAATGGCGCTAATCATGACCACGAATGCCAGGTTTACTACGTCTTCCGTGGCAATACCACGTTTTTGCGCCAGGTGGTTGGTAATGCCGATGCCGGCAAGAAATGCCAGCGCCAGTAAAATTCCATAACTACTGACAACAATGGGTCCGATCCGAAACAATTCCGGGTGCATAGGCTTTTATTAAGCTCCTGTTGGTTAACGGTGCGGTAAGCGACGGAAACGCTTAGTATTCATACCGGTTGCGGTAAAAATTTAACAACAATCCGATCATCATTAAATTACTGAGCAGGGCGCTGCCGCCATAACTTAAAAAGGGCAGCGGTAATCCGGTAACCGGAAACAACCCGATCGTCATACCGACATTCACAAACATGTGGAATGCGATATTGATCGCTATTCCAATGGATACAACGCTGTAAAATTTATTCCGAAAGTTGGCTGCCAACTGAATAATCCGAATCAATAGAATTGTGAATAGAACAATTCCCGCCATTACCCCGATAAAGCCGAATTCCTCCCCAATAACAGCAAAAATGAAATCGGTATGCTGTTCCGGCAGGAAGCGGAGTTGCGTTTGGGAGCCCTGTAAAAATCCTTTTCCCATCAATCCACCGGAGCCGATGGCGACCTTGGATTGAATAATCTGGTAACCGGCATTGAGCGGATCCGCCTCGGGGTTCAGGAACACCAGAATCCGGCGCTTCTGGTAATCTTGTAGCTGATTCCATAACGCCGGGGTCACCAATCCCATCAAAGCATTTATTGCAAAATACAACAACCCCTTTAAGAACCCCCAGCGAGTGAAAATCAGATACGCAACTATCAAAACCATTATTGCGGAAAAAGCATATTCATTAAAGGATGCTATCAATACCAGCGCCGGAGTTGTGATCATGATCAGGTTTTTGGTACTCAGACCCGCCCAATAAAAAATTGGCAGGATGAACATTAGAAAAACCAGGGCAGTTCCCAGGTCCGGTTGCCTGGCAATTAACACAAAGGGAAAGACAATCAAGGCAGAAGCAATCAGGAAGTGTTTGATTTCATTGATATTCACTCGTTCCGAGGATAAATATCTTCCTACCGCTAAAATGGTGAAAATCTTGGCGAACTCCGACGGTTGGAAACGAATGGAACCAAGGCGTATCCAGCGGGTAGCGCCATATCCCTTATAACCGATAAAAAATACCAATATAAGAAGGATGATAGAGATTCCGTATGCCCAATAAGAATATTCCGGGATCCATTGGCTGGGAAGATAAGCCACCACCAGCATGAGAAAAACTCCCAGCAGAATCCACTGGAGCTGCATTTGAAAGAAATTCGCCGAGCTACCGGATTTCAATAAGGATTGGGAGGTGGAATACAAAGCAACCAGCCCTAAAGCCAGTAAGCCCATGACCGCCAGGATTAAAACAGCATCTAAATTTTTAACTTTTTCCAGCATCTTTACTCATTGAGTTTAGTTTGAAATGGCAGAATCGCTTTCTGTCGTTATCCCAAGGGCTCGCAGACTGTCCTGTCGTGCCTGTTCCTTCTGCTTTTTCCACATTTGAATGCGCCACCGCCGCTCTGCCTGGTAATCGTATTCTCCTCTGAGATAAAAATATCGCCGCAGGTATTGTCCGGCAATCGGGGCAGCAACCCCTCCCCCACTACCACCGTTTTCAACAAAAACCACAATCGCTATGCGCGGTTGCTCAAACGGAAAGAAACCAATAAACCAGGCATGTGATTTTCCATGAGGATTTTGGGCGGTGCCGGTTTTTCCGGCGCCGCTTATCCGCCACACACCAGCCCGCCAGCCGGTGCCGCCGGCCACGACTTCCCGCATTCCTTCCCGAACGGTAGTCCATACCTCCGGCTTTACTCCCTTTATCCGGCGAGGTGCAAAACGGATGGAATCGGTCTTCCCGGTTACCGGGTCTATCATCTTTTTGGTCAAATGCAAAGGGTAATACGTTCCACTGTCGGCTAAAATCATGGTAAATTGAGCCATCTGAAGCGGTGTGACCAACAATTCGCCCTGACCAATGGCAATATTCGCCAAAATCCCTTTCGTCCATTTTCCTTTCCCATAGACCCGGTCATAATATGCTTTGCTGGGGACCAGCCCGCTATTTTCGGTGGTGAGTTCCACCCCGGTTTTTTTTCCGAACAAGAAGAGACGGCTATATTTATTCCAGGTATCGATACCGATTTTTAACCCCAACTGATAAAAAAATACATTGCAGGAATTTTTGATGGCACCCAACAAATTTAGTTCGCCATGCCCGTCGGCTTTCCAGCATCGAATCACTTTTCTCCCTATCCGAAAATATCCCGGGCAATACGCTGTCCAATGGGTAGTGATGATCCCTTCATTTAATGCCGCAATTGCGGCGACCAGTTTGTAGGTAGATCCCGGGGGGTAGGCAGCCTGACTGGCGCGGGCATAAAGGGGTTTGGTGCTGTCGGAAAGGAGTTGTTTCCAGACAACCGGGTCTACCGCTTCGCTAAACTGGGTCAGATCATACTCCGGTTTGGAAAGCAGGGTCAGAATCCCACCGGTCTGTACATCCACTGCCACCAGGGCTCCCCGGCGATCTCCAAACAGCGAATCCGCATAAAGCTGAAGACGGGAATCCAATGTCAAAAAAACATCCTTCCCGGGATAGGGGTTCACATTCTTATGGTGGCTAACTTCTCCCACTTTCCTCCCAAAGGCATCTACCTTCACATACCGCACCCCTTTTTGACCACGAAGATAAGTATCCAGTGCTTTCTCCAGCCCCTTTTTACCCACAATATCGCCCGGTTCATAATCCGGATTCTGACTCAGTTCATTTTCTCCGATTTCTCCAAGAGTGCCCAGCACATGGGAAAATGCCCGGCTATAAAGATAATGGCGCCGGGGCTCCACCTTCCATTCCAACCCGGGCAGGTCCAGGATATTTTCCTGAAGATATACCAGAGTTTTTAAATCCACATACCGGGCAATTTTTACCGGTTGAAATGTTCTCATTCGATGCAATTTTTTTCGAATCTCGGTGCTATCCATTCCGAGAATTTCGGACAGCGCCACGATTGTTCGGGATTTGGTCTGCGCCGGTACCAGGTATAAAGAAAAAGATGGGCGATTATCCACAATCAACTTCCCATTTCGATCGTAAATCATCCCCCGTACCGGATAGCGCGTTTCCACTTTCACACTGTTTTGTTCGGACTTTTTCAGGTAAATACTGGATTCCATGATTTGCACTCGAAAAAAACCGAATGCCAGGAAGGACATCGCTATGAAAACCGCGCCGTAATATATCCATTTACGGGGGTTACTCACTGAAGAAAACGTATTATTCATCTCGATGCAGCCACCTTCCCAGAAAATAGTAAATGATTGTGCCGGTAATTGCGGTATAAAAAAGATTGGGTATCATATAAACAAAGATGATAACCCGCCAGGAGACATCCGTTCCCAGGGAATTTATGAAGAATAAAATCAAATCATGAACGGTTCCGGCGACAAAAAGTGCCACAATGAATTGATAACGTTCCCGGATAACGCTGCCACCAAAAATGCCGGCAACATATCCGGTAACCGTTTTGCAAAGGGCGCCTAATCCTAACAACCCCTGAGAAATTAAATCGCTGGACAGCCCTACTAAAAATCCTGCCGTACTGCCCGGCATTTTTCCAAATTGAAGGGAAAATATGACCAATACAATCAATGGTAAATTGGGTTTCCAGTATAAAATCTGAAGAAAATTAACCACGGTTGCCTGCAGGAATAATGCAGCCAAAAATACAATCCCATAGCGCCAGTAGATGTTATTCACCACTTCGTTTCCCCGCAGCTTGGTTTCGAATCACAAACACTTCCTCCACAGCATTAAAATTGACTGCCGGTTTCACCCGAATTTCTTTAAAAAGATCAAATTTGTTTTCTTTGATCGTGGTGACGATACCAATTTTCAAACCGGGAGGGTAAATCCGGCTTAATTCCGAGGTGATGACCATTTCTCCCTTTTCAACGGGGATGTTTTTGGGAATATACAACAGGTCTAACCAGGAATTACCGGACCAGGCGATTACCCCGGCTTCCCGGCTGTGCTGTAAGCGGGCGCTCACCAACGAATTATGGTCCATCAGGATTTGCACAATGGATTGCCCGGGTGTCGTGGCAATTACCCGTCCCACCAATCCGTCGGCATTCACTACCGGCATATTTTTACGAACGCTATCCTGTTCACCGACACTGATGATCAGACTTCGGATTCCTCCCTCTGTGCCGCTGCCAATCACCCGGGCGGCAACAACCCGATAAGCTCCCTCTTCTTTTAGTTTTAGCAATCGCCGTAACCTGGAATTCTCAATCAACACCTCGCGCAATTTCAGCGCGGTCATTTTTAAGCGAAAGTTTTCCGCTTTGAGCTGTTCAATCTCCTGAGACATGTGGTGGCGAAGTCGAAACGTTTCCTCGATTTGATGTACCCACTCGATGGTTTGCAGCATTGCCCATCGGATTCCTCGCAGCGAAGATGCATCACTGAAATTCATCAACATCAGGGAAAGGAATATGTAGAAAAGCAGCAAGAGCAAAGATTTTCGAAGGGCAAAGAAAGAAAAGAGTCGTTTCATTGAGTTGGATGGTTTTTACAAATTACATGAGATTATATAATAATTTATCAGTGTTCCGGTGAATCATCTGGTTTTATCAGTAGCCGTCATTTACTCCGGAATTATTCAGCACGAGGGTATAAAAGCGGATGTGGGATTGGGTATCCGGGATTTAAACATCATTTTTCAAATTTGAAATCCGGCATTCGAAATGTATAAACTACATGACACAATATCTTGAGATGCTTCTTACAATATAAATTTTGTCGTTCTACATTCTTCCACCCTCTCTTTGACAAAATAAATTTTGTCGCTCACTTTTATTCACTTTTATTCTTACACTATCTGCTTGACAAAATAAATTTTGTCGCTCACTTTTATTCTTAACACCCTCTGCTTGACAAAATGAATTTTGTCGCTCCTGCTTTATTCTTCTACTCTCATTGCTGACAAAATAATGGAGTTTGATTAAATAACCATGCCATTTTTTCATTAACACCGTGGCTTTTCCAACGGAACCGCTTCGCGGCAGCCCGGTGTTCGTGAGGGTGATGAATTCCTTTTTGGTTAACCGTTTCAACGGTTTCGTAGTCGTTCATGGAACGATTAATTTTTCAAAGATAATAATTTTGTCTTACACCCGGCGATTGGTTCGTAACAATACTTTCTGAAATTTTCCAAAATTTTCCAGAATCGTACCGGTGCCCCGCACCACACAGCTCAGGGGGTCTTCGGCAACGTTTACCGGCAATCGGGTTTCCTGCATGATGCGGTCATCCAACCGTCGCAGCAGCGCCCCGCCGCCCGACAGGATAATCCCCCGATCCAGAATATCCGAGGCTAATTCCGGCGGGGTGCGTTCCAGCGTGAGTTTGATGGTATCTACAATGGTATGTATCGGCTCATTCAGGGCTTCCCGGATTTCCACCGAATTCACTTCCACCGTTTTGGGAATGCCGTCTACCAAATCCCGCCCCTTTACCTGGGTGGTTATTTCTTCTTCCAGGGGTAGTGCCGATCCGATTTCGCATTTCAAATTTTCCGCAGTTTTTTCACCGATTAGTAAATTATAATTCTTTTTAAAATATTGCACGATGGCGTCGTTCATCTCATCACCGCCAATTCGAATAGAGGTATGGAGAACGATCCCACTCAGGGAGATTACCGCAATCTCCGAGGTGCCGCCGCCAATATCGACGATCATACTGCCAATCGGTTTGTCAATTTCCAGCCCGATCCCAATGGCAGACGCCATGGCTTCGGCAACCAGGTAAACCTCCCGTGCCCCGGCGCGTTCGGCACTGTCTCTCACTGCCCGCTTTTCAACTTCGGTCACACCGGAGGGCACACATACCACAATTTTACCGATGCTAACCCGATTCACTTTTGCTTTTTTGATAAATTCCCGAATCATGACTTCTGTGGCTTCAAAATCGGCAATCACCCCGTCTTTTAAGGGACGAATGGTGATGATATCCCGATGGGTTCTCCCCACCATTTCCCGTGCTTCCGCCCCGACCGCCACTATCTTATTTCCATGTTCTTCAAATGCGACAATTGATGGTTCATCAACGATAATTCCTTTACCTTTCACGTAAATTAAGGTATTGGCTGTTCCCAAATCCATCCCGATATCGTTGGAGAAAAAATCAAATAATGCCATACGAACTCCGTTTCTGTTTAATGTTTAAAATGACGGTTTCCGGTAAAAACCATGGTCATGTGATGGTCATTCACTGCCTGAATGACCTCGCTGTCTCGTCTGGAACCGCCCGGTTGGATGACTGCCCGGATGCCGAGTTTGGCGGCTTCATCGATACCATCCCGGAAGGGAAAAAACGCATCGGATGCCATCACGCAGCCGGTGGTATCCCGCCCGGCCTGTCGGGCTTTCATTCCGGCAATCGTTACCGAATCCACCCGCGACATCTGCCCGGCGCCCACACCGTAAATTTCCCGGTCTTTGGTGAAAACAATGGCATTGGATTTCACATGCTTCACCACTTTCCAGGCAAAATCCAATTCCTGCCATTCCTGCTCATTCGGCTTACGGTTGCTCACCACTTCCCAACCGCTGCGATTTTCGACAATTGCATCCTTTTCCTGAAGCAAAAATACGCCATTCAACGATTTTAAAGTGTATTCGCCGGTATCAACTGCTGCCGGAGCAAGGGTCAAGAGCCGCAAGTTTTTCTTCTTTTGTAAAATTTCCAGGGCTGCCGGATCAAATTCCGGGGCAATCACACATTCGAAGAAGATTTTGGAAATCCGCTCGGCGGTGTTTACATCCACCGGGAGATTGCAGGCAACAATTCCCCCAAACGCCGATAAAGCATCTCCCCGCAGCGCTTTCTCAAAAGCATCGCTCAATCCGTCTTTACTAACCGCTGCCCCGCAGGGATTGGTGTGTTTGATGATGGCAACTGCCGGGTCTTCAAATTCCAGGCACAGGGCATAAGCCGCTTCCACATCCACATAGTTATTATAAGAAAGCGGCTTCCCCCATAATTGCCTCATACTATCCATCCCGGAAAGCTCGCTGCCATAGCGACGATAGACCGCTGCAGATTGATGGGGATTTTCCCCGTAGCGTAAATCAGCTTTCTTTTCCAGAAAAAGTGCCTGAGTGGGGGGAAATAACTGCCGGGTGTTATCAAATCCTGTAAAATACTCGTGAACCCGGGCATCATATTGTGCCGTATAGAGAAATGCCTGTTGAGCCTGCTTCCGGCTGTATTCCGGAGGAACCTTGCCGTTATTTTCCCGCAACAGCTTCATAAATTCAGGATACTGTGCGGGCGAAAAGAGTACTAACACATGTTGAAAATTCTTTGCTCCGGCGCGCAGCATTGCCGGTCCGCCAATGTCAATATATTCGATTGCCTCCGCAAGCGGCAGCTTCTTTTCAACGGCTTCTTCCATAAACGGATATAAATTTACCACCACCAACTGAACTGACTCCACGCCAACTTCCCGAAGCTCCTGAAGATGTTCCGGGGTAGCGGCGGAAAGGATGGCGGCATGAATTTTCGGGTGCAGGGTTTTTACCCGTCCACCTAAGATCGAAGGGTAACCGGTAATCTCTTCCACTGTGGTGACCGGAATTCCTTTTTCGGATAAGAAATTTGCCGTGCCGCCGCTGGAAATAATTTCTATTCCGAATTCCCCAAGTGTTTTGGCAAGCTCTTCAATTCCTTCTTTATTCCAACAACTAATAAGCGCCCGTTTAATGTGGATCATTTCTTTGTTTCCTTTATTTTCACTCGGTTGTGATCGATGACATATTCGTTTTCCAATAACAATTTCAGCGCTTGCGGAAACGCCCGGTGTTCTTCCACAAGCACCCGCTCGGCTATGGCTTCCGGAGAATCGCAATCGGAAATATCCACCGATTTTTGCAACACAATCGGTCCGGCGTCATATTCATTATTTACCAGGTGAACCGTTACTCCGGACACTTTGGCGCCGGAGTTAAATACCGCCTGGTGAACCCGCATGCCATACATACCTTTTCCGCCAAATGCCGGTAATAATGCCGGATGAATATTGACTATCCGGTTCTCGTAACGCGTCACCACATTCGCAGGAATCTTTTTCAAATACCCGGCAAGCACAATGAATTGGACCCGGTGGGAAGAAAGAATGCCAATTAACTCATTACCAAACCGTTCTGCGGAGGGATATTGTGCCGGATTTAGAACATAGACAGGTATTTCATGTTCCCGGGCAAACTGAACCGCGCCGGCACTCGCTTTATCGGAAATCAACACGACAATCCGTGCCGAAAGGTAACCTTCCTGGATGCGTTGATAAATTGTTTGAAAATTGCTTCCTCTTCCCGAGGCAAATACCGCAATATTTGTCACAATCTGCGCCTCATGTTAGGGGGCAAATATAACATGATCCGGGAAATGTGTCAATTAAAGAATTAGAGGAAAGACAACTCAGCATCCCCGGGATGCTTGCACCTCTCAGCCGCGGGGCTCCCCCCTCGAACTACTCCGACCGGCAGGGTTGCCGGGCATACATCTGACAAGCATCCTGGTGGCAACGCCATCCCGTTGGGGCTTGTCGGAACAGTTTATTCGACTGACATCCGGCTCACTCCCCTCCTGTATTGGAGGAAATCAGCACGGTATCTTCCAGCGCTTCGCTACGAAGAACCTGAATTGCCTGAAATTCCGGCATATTGACCAGTTTCAAAAATGCTGCCCGGGAAGGATACTCCACCAATAAAACCTGGTCCCAGTGATCCGAATCCCCGGCGACGATGTAATTCTCCACAGTTCCTTTCCACAACAGTCGTCCACCAACCTTCGCTAAAAGTGGAGCTGCTTGTTTCATATATTGTTGATATACTTCCTTTCCGGAGTTGCCATTGGCGGTTTCCGTTTTAAACTTGAGCAAATTGATCATCACCACCGGATTCTCATCCGGCAGCTGCATCATTTTTTGCAGTTCATCGTTGTTCAGTGGGCGTTGATTCATGATAGCTCCTTATCTGAATTTGTAGTGAGTGATTAAATTAATGAGATTCCGCTGGAGCAACTGTTACCGGCACCCCATTGAAGGCAGCATTGCCGGTCAATTGATCAATCTCCTGCTCATCGGTCAAATCATTGATGCTGACCCCGGGATGTTCCCGGGCAATTTGCAGCCGAATTCCCTCCCGGTGATGTCCCCAGCCGTGGGGAATACTCACCACCCCGGGCATAATTTCCGTGGTAATTTCCGCTTTAATGTGCACTTTTCCCGCCCGGGAACTTACTTCCACCAGTTGCCCGTTTGTAATGCCCCGCTGTTCGGCATCTTCCGGATTGATTAGCAATGTACAACGCTCTTTTCCTTTTACCAATCGCCGGCTGTTATGCATCCAGGAATTGTTGCTGCGCAATTGTCGCCTGCCAATCAAGGCAAGCGATTCCTGATTCTGCTCCGTCCTGCCCGAATCAAAAAATACAGATGAAACCCGCCCCATCTCTTTCACAAAAAGCAGGGGCGCCAGGTGAATGTGCTTATCCACCGTGAACAACCGCTTGGGCAGACAGGGTCTCAAAGCGCCAAGGTCAATTCCATGCGGATGTTTTTTTAGTTTTCTTAACGTAAGACCATTCCCGGATAAAAACCGGTTTCCCTGTTTGCCATAGGGTCCGGAACGAAGGGCAATATCCAGCAGTATTTCCGGGGTAAAACGGTCTGTAATGGTCTGCAACATCCGGCTGAACAAATTTTGTTTTTGCCGTCCATTCCGCATTCGTCGTAGAAGTTCCCGGAAAATTTGCCAGTCGTGTTTAGCCCCGGGAGATGGGGGAAACAGAGGTGGGGAATAGCTGGTGGTATTACGCACTGCAAAAAGGTGAAAAATCAGATCATAATGCCCGGTTTCCAGCCCGCAGGTAGGCGGGAGAATGATGTGGGCATGACGGGTGGTTTCGTTAAGGTAATAATCGATGGAGACCATAAACTCCAACTGGGTAAGGGCACGTTCCAATTGGGCACCATTGGGAGTTGAGAGTACCGGATTGCCGGCAGAGGTGATCAACGCCTTTACCTGCCCTTCTCCTTCGGTTAAAATTTCCTCGGCGAGCACTGCTGCGGGGAGTTCTCCGCCAAACTCCGGCAACCCCCGTACCCGGCTGGTCCAACGGGCATAACTCCCGAATCGTCTCTGTTTTGCCATCTGCTGCACTACATCGATTGCCGGGGTGGTAAACATAGCCCCGCCCGGTTTATCCAGGTTCCCGGTAACGATGTTCAGCACATTGATCAGCCACTGGCAGAGTGCCCCGAATTGCTGGGTGGAGGCGCCGATTCTCCCGTAACAAACCGCTGCTGGCGCTGCGCTGAAATCCCGGGCTAACCGGCGGATGGTCTCCGCTTCCATGCCAATAATTGATGCCACCCGTTCCGGGGGAAAATCCTTCGTCAACGACTCGATCGTTTCGATCCCGTCAGTAAAATCTTCCAATCGTCCGGAGTGTATCCGGCGTTCGGTAAACAGGGTATGGAGCATGGCAAGCAACAACAGCACATCGCTGCCCGGGCGAATGAAGTGGTGCGCATCTGCCCGGGCAGCGGTTTCGGTACGCCGGGGGTCGATTACCACTAATTTCCCGCCGCGTTCCTTTAGCGCTTTCAACCGCTTCTTGATGCCCGGTGCTGTCATGAGGCTCCCGTTGGACACCACCGGATTGGCTCCGATGATAAGCATGTAATCGGTGCGATCAACATCCGGGATGGGCAGCATCATCTGATGCCCGAACATGAAATAGGCTGCAAAATGGTGGGGCAGTTGATCTACTGAAGTTGCGGAGTAGCGGTTTTTGGTGTGCAGGGTACGGAAGAATTTCGGTGCAAAAAGCATGGTTCCCACGCTGTGCACCGTGGGATTCCCCTGGTAAAAGGCAACCGCATCCCGACCGTATTTCTGTTGAACAGACTTCAACTGGCGGGTAACCTCTTCAAACGCATCCTCCCATCGGATGGTCTCCCACCCGGCAGCAGTTCGGCGCAGAGGGTGTTTCAAACGATCCGGATCGTGATAAATATCCTGTAAAGCAGTGGCTTTGGGGCAAATGTGCCCCTGGCTGAGGGGATTCTCTTCATCTCCGGAGATGCTGAGTATCTCACCATCCCGGTGGGTAATGGCGATGCCGCATATTGCTTCACACAAATTGCAGGTGCGGTAATGGGTTTGAACAAGTGAGGAGTGCATAAATCAATAACCGGTTTCATTTTTTAAAAATGGCGGAGAATAAACCATGAGGAAACAGGAATAATAGTCTGTGAGTGGTTAGACAGACGTCTTTCAGGTAAGTCTGATCTAACTACTTTTATCCCGGATTGCCCCCGTAAGCTTTGCCGCTGCAATTTGAACCGCTATATCCTCCGGGTCAATTGGCTCTGCGTGGAAAGACGATCAACTATGCTCCGAATTTTTTCAGCCGTTCCGCATGTGCCAGAGACAGCATGATCAGGTGTTTCGTGGGCATCCGCCCAATTGCTCCCTGGAGGCAGTATCGTTCCCCGAAACGGGTGACTTCATCCGGTCGGCAGGTATCAGACCACAGGAGCATGGGCACCGGGTGCCAGCTATGGGATTTTAACTGAGAAGGAGTGGAATGATCCCCGGTTACCACCAACACCGCCGGTTTTAACTTCCGCAATTGACCAGCCCAGGCATCCACTTCTTCAATCACCGACACTTTTTTTCCAAAGTTACCGTCTTCCCCGGTGCTGTCGGTCTTTTTAAAATGGATAAAAAAGAAATCATAATTATGATAATGTTCTGTAAGCTGGGACCACATTTCACTATAATTTTCCGGTTTAGGCAGTACGGTCATTCCCACCAGTCGAGCCAAACCGCGATACATAGGATACTGGGCAATGGCGCAGGATTTTAACCCGTACCGTTCTTCCAGGGTGGGCAGAGGTTCGTATTTGGCAAATCCGCGTGCCAGAATCATGTTTGCCGGGTGTTCATCCTTTAACAACGTTTGCACCTGTTCCAGAAATTCCTGCACATATTTTGCCGTCCGTTGAGAGGCTTTGTCTTCGCCTTTGGGTTCCATGGGCGGCACTCCGGTTTGCTGAGGGTCGGTGTCGTTTAAATTTCCGCCCAGCCCGTCGCCTCGAATCACCAGCATGGCGCGGTGTTCCGATTCGGTTTCAATAAAAAATTCCACCCCGTCGCTTAGCGTTACATTCTCCCGAATTTTTTGGACCAATTTTCGATTGAGTTCGGTGGGAATTCGCCCCGCCCGCCGGTCCGTCACGTTGCCCTCTTGGTCGATGGTGCAAAAATTGAGTCGGGCGGCAACATCCCGGTCGGTTAGTTCAAAATCTACCCCCAGCGCAGAAAGCACTCCCCTGCCAATAATGTATTCCAGCGGGTCATATCCAAATAATGCCAGGTGCCCGGGTCCGCTTCCCGGGGTAATTCCCGGTGTGACCGGGTCCAGCATTCCGCCGTTCCCTTCCCGGATAAATCTGTCAAAATTGGGGGTTTTGGCAGTCTCCAGCTCCGTTTTACCATCCGTGGCTACCGGTAAACCACCCAGACCATCCATAATCAAAAAGATGATTTTCCGTTCATTGCGAATGATTAAATCCTGCAAAATGCTGTCTTTCATGATTTTACCTCGATTGTTTAATTGTGAACAGATGTCTTCTTTTGCCCGATTTCCGGAATTGCTCCTACTGTATCGGCTGTATCTCCTTACCGGAAAGCAGCCATATATTCGCCATTTTGATGGGGTAAATTTAGGGTGATTGTATTCGGGGGGAAATGAAAAAAAACTTTTTCGCTCGAAATGACCAGTGCCAGCCAGGCAAAACTACCTGCCTTTCGATGCAACTGCCTTGCGGCTTAAAACCTTTTTTAAAACTTCACTAAGGTCGTTGATCCGATAGGGCTTTTCCAGAATGGCATCAAACCCATAAGCACGATAGTTTGCCAGAATGGGATTTGTGGAATATCCGCTGGAGACAACGGCAGTAACATCCGGATCCAATTCCCGTAATCGGCGAATCGTTTCCTTTCCGCCCATACCACCCGGGATGGTCAAATCAATAATTACGACATCAAACGGTATCTTCTCTGCCAGTGCTTCCCGATACAGGTTGATCGTTTGATTTCCATCCCTGGCAATTTTGACATCATAACCTAAATTGGTCAGAGCGGAGTAAGCAAAACTCTGTACATATTCTTCATCATCCATTACCAGAATTTTTCCTTTGCCGGGGGATACCGTCGGATAGTCTACAATGGATTCTTCAATTTTTTGGCTCGATGCCGGTAAATACAGGGTAAAATTACTACCCGTTCCGGGTGTTGAATCTACCGTAATGGTGCCATTATGTCTTTTGATAATAGAGATGCTGGTGGCAAGTCCCAATCCGCTGCCCGTTTCTTTAGTGGTAAAGTAGGGATCAAAAATTTTGGATAGCATGCTTTTCGGAATGCCAGTTCCGGTATCCTGAAAGGAAATTTTAATATATTTACCTGCCGGAATTGAGAGGGGGTTCTTTTTATCGAGAGAAGCATTTTCTCCGGTCACCCGGATAGTTCCGCCATCTGGCATTGCCTGCACCGCATTGATGGTCAAATTGCTTATCACCTGACCAATTTGTCCCTCATCCATTTGAACATGCCATAAATCATCGTCTATAGACAATTCCAGGCGAACGGCTGAACCATATAGCAAAAACGGTACGGTTTCCCGAATTAAACTGGCAATATTTCCGACTTTCTTTTCCGGTGTTTCTCCCTTAGCGAACGTCAGCAGTTGCCGGGTGAGGCTTTTTGCCCTTAAGGCACCCTTCTCGGCATTCTCCAGGTCTTTTAGTAGCTTTGTGGAATCCCCCAGATTCTCGGTTTTTGCCAGGGACAGGTAGCCGAGAATTGCGGTGAGAATGTTGTTAAAATCGTGCGCAATGCCACCGGCAAGGGTGGCAAGCGATTCCGCTTTCTGAGATTTCAACCGTTCTTCGGCGATCAGCAATTTTTCCGTAATATCCCGCGCCACCACCAGTGCCGCGATTTTACCGTCATAAGGGATACTGGCAGCCGTCACCTCCACTGTCACTGGCTGTCCGTCCAGGCGAATTAACTTTTCCTCAATCAAAGGGACCGGGGACTCCGTTTCCAGTTCCATATTGATTCGTCGTTTCACCAGTTCATGATAATCCGGATGAATCAGGTCTAACACCGGCTTACCCAGCAATTCTGCCGGTGTCTCAGCTCCCAACATTTTTACACCGGCGGGATTGATATAAACCAGCCGCTCGTCACTGTGAACAAAAATTGCATCAGGCGATAACTCAACAATTTGACGAAACCGCTTCTCCGATTCCTCAATCTTATTCTTCAAATGGTGATTAAGTTGACTGCTCTGTTGGTATCTTTTTAAATTTCCAATAGCAATTTCAGCATGATCCATCAATATTGAGAACAAAAGGTGATGGAATTCGGTGAGTTCGTTGCAGGCATGTCTGGCATCCAGATACAGGATACCGATCAATCGTTCTTTATAGGTCAGAGGATGGCAGATAAGCGCCTGAAGAGAGAACCTCTCTATTTCCGGAAACCGGGTAATGATATCCCTGTCTTTTGCCGGCAAAAAAATCCATTCACCGGAATGGATGACCTGTTGAACAACCGAATTCGGAAAAGTTAAGGGAACTTGTGTTGGGGATTTGGAAAATTCGATACGGTTGGTCTCGCTCAAATCAATTTCATCATTGTCATCGCTTAAAGCAATAAAGCCTCGTTCCATGCCCGTCAATTGAACCGCTTCTTCCAGCAAAAGATATAACAGATCGGGAAGGTGCGCTGCTGAATAGAGCTTTCGGGTGATATCTTTGATGTTCCGATACTGATGTAACCATTCCCATCTTCCAACATCCATCGTTTGAGATTCGTTGCCGGCGGAAGGAACCGGTATGTTCAGATATAAAAAAGTAATCTCTTTGTCAAGCTGAATCCGATCACCGGGGGCTAATTTTTTTTGCTGAACCAATTCCCCATTGACGCGGAGGTTGAAATGCGGATCATTTACACAGATGGTATACCCGTCGTCATCTTGCCGGAGTATCACCTGCTGCTCGGAAAGCGCTGCTCCGCATGGCTCAAGTTTATATGGCGGTATGGGTGTCAATTGATAGGCGGATTCCTGGAGGAAGAAATGTGCTGTAACTTGACGTCCCTGGAATTGTAGTAGCATTTTCATAAGACAGAAATCTCCGGTGCCTCAAGAGAAGGATCGTAGGTAACAAAATTGTTATTGATTTTTCACCATGTTTCACTTGCCATTTTTGTGAAATGAATTTCCATTTTTACTGATTTTCTGTAAGATTTCCCGACGGATTTTGGTCAAATCCAACGGTCTGTGAAGGATGCCATCAATCCATTTGCTATGGTGGATTAAAGAGGGATCCAGTTGATTCAGCCCGCTGATCAGGTAAATCGGAATTGCAGGCTTAATAATCTTTAATTTTTCCGCCAGGTCGATTCCATTGATATCCGGCATTCGGAAATCAGTAAGCACAAGGTCACAATCATATTTTTGGAGTTTGAGGAGGGCATCATGTGCGGTAGCGGCAGCAGTCGCTTCCCACCCCTCTTCTTTTAGGATCTCTTCTAAAGTATCCAATAAATTTCCCTGGTGGTCTACCAACAGAACTTTTCGGGAATGTTGGGGAGGATGCGAGAGATTTCCGTTCTCCGGATATCGTAGATGCTCCAGCGGAAATTCCACCATAAACACCGCCCCTTTATGCGGTGCAGAATCTACAAAAATTTCCCCATGGTGACGGTGAATTATCTCTTTTACAATGCTCAATCCCAGGCCGTTTCCATGCTGTCCTTTGGTGGTAAACTCCGGTTCAAAAATTTTTTCATGAAGATTGAAAGGAATCCCTATCCCGGTATCCTTCACAAAAACGAGGATGTTGTTTTTATTCAGTTTCGTTTGAATTGACAGAGTACCGCCGCGGGGCATGGCATCCAGGGCATTGGTTATTAAATTAACCAGCATTTCCCGAAGGTCGGACTCATTTCCCTTAATCGGAGGGATGGTGTCCAGATCAACGTGAGTATCATAATGAATTCCCCGGGATTTTGCCTGGTTTTCAAATCTTGGTTGTAGTGAACCCATTACCTCCCGAATCAATAGATTCAGATCAATACGCTCTGCCGGGGAGGATTTTTTTGCTGGTGCGGTAGTGTGTAATAATTCTTTAACTGTGGTAGCACCATCGTGAATGGTGTGAATTAATAATCCCAACTCTTCTCGGTAATGGGGGAGAGTAATTTTCTTCCGGAGAACTTCCGTTTTCCCCAACAGGATGGCAAAAACGTTGTTTAACTTGTGAACCGCATTTCGTAAAATCGCATCGTTCTGTTTGTTGCCAGGGAAATGATGGTAGCCATTATCGGTACCGTTTCGTTCGACGATATAGTCCAACAGATAAATGTTTTTTAGCTGAAATGCCATGATATTGCTGATGGTGCTGAGAAAATGTTTATCATTTACTTGAAAATTAAAATCGGGCATGTCACACCACACCACCAGGCTCCCCCAACTTACCTCCTGAACAATGATTGGCAGCCCTATCCAGGATCTGGCAGGAATTCCCAACGCGTCAACTTGTGCCTGTTCGCAGTAAGCCGAATAGAGGTTCGTTAAAACAATCTGGTGTGAATTGCTAACCTGATGGTATAAACTATGTTGCGTGGGAAGTTCTTCCCCGGAATCAACCCTTCCCTTATCCCGATGCCAGGCAAATTTAATCAATTTCCCTGCATCGTGCCGGAAAACAATTTCGATATGATGCTTTGTATAAATTTTGCTGAGGGTATCCAGGGTGGTGGTGAGAAGGGTCTGAAAATCCCTTATCGGAAAGAGTTGGTTACTAAATTGGGCTAAAAACTCTACAAATTCAGAAGTATCTTCTGATCGATCTGGTAAATATGTTGTGAAAGAATTCAAACTGTCATTCATCGGATTTTCTACCCCTATCATCGGCGCCGAAGTGTCGGTACCAGAATGAGCCCCGGAAAATATTGCCTGGTAACGATTCCTGAATGCAGCGAAGGAGATTTAAAACGAGTGTCATTCTGAAGGCTGCTGGTTCTGAAGCAAATAAGGGATGAGGAATACGAAAGGAATTTGAAATAGCCGATCTCCCCGCCAGGAATTTTAGAAATGTCATTTCCCCTTTGTTAATACCCCTTTACAGAATAATTTCTCAGACTGAAACACAATGTCCGATAGTAATAAGTGGTTTCAATTTTGATTTCTGTCGACCTATCTCACATTTATTAAAAATCATTTTTTGTTAAGTCACTGAATTTTCAAAAGAAGACTTCATTTTTTTGAAAGGGTGACCCGGTTTTCCGGGTTTTCCCTTAAAAAGACCGGGGGTTCGATTGGATCATTTCTTGCCGGCGTTGTGTTCACCCCTTGCAGGGTCGTCAGGCATAGGAAATTCAGAAAAGTATAATTGGCTGGAACGGAATCCCGGTATATCTGCAACAATCTGCCGGAAGGAGAAATGAAGGGCGCATGACAAATTGCACAAATCAAAAAAGATTAGGGGATTCCTGCCCCAAT
>CAYYGL010000047.1:0-28265 GCA_964471235.1 uncultured Calditrichaceae bacterium | reverse complement strand
ATCAGCGTAACCTTTACGCATTTCCCACAACAGGTTGCCCTCGGTATCGTATTTCAAGGTGGAAATTTCCTGAATCCCGCTGCTGTCAATGCTCCCTGTGACGTAGACATTGCCGAGCGGGTCTAGAGCCAGTGCCCTGGCCCAATCGTGCCCATTCAGGTAGCCATCGTGTCGTGCCACCCATTGTATGGAGCCCGAGGGATTATATTTGATAGTGGCAAAATCAAACGTATAATCCGCATTAGAGCTGGAGCCGGTGACATATACATTCCCCTGTGCATCAACCTCAATCGCTTCAGCGAAGTCATCTAACTGACTGCCACCAGGGCTATCGTAGCGCGCTATCCATTCCTCGTTGCCATTGGGATCGTATTTGATAGTTGCATAATCCCAGTAGCTTATATTAACTCCGCCCCAGCTGGTGCCGGTTACATAAACGTTGCCGTTGACATCCACCGCCAGATCAACCGGATAATCAATGTCATCGCCCGGTCCATGATAGCGGGCTGTCCACACCTCTGTGCCATTTGTTGTGTATTTGATAGTCAGGTAATCCCGTTCTGTTCCCAGGCCGGTGGAGCTTCCGGTTACATAGATATTGCCCGTACGATCCAGCTTGATGGCAATCGGGTAATCGGTGGAATTACCAGGACCGTTATAACGGCTGATCCATTGCTGCGTGCCGCTCGTATCGTATTTGATGGTTGCATAATCAGCGCCGCTTCCCGACCCGTCGCTCTGACCGGTTATATATACATTGCCGGCATCATCTATCGCGATGGCTTTGGGCCGGTCATCTGTGGAAGCGGGACCATCGTATCTGGCAACCCATTTCTGCTGACCGGTGGCACCGTATTTAACAACCGCGTAATCGTCCCCGGTGCCGATGCCTTTGCTTTCCCCGGTGACATAGATGTTTCCGGCAGCATCGATGGCAATCGCCTGAGCGCAATCGTCTCCATGATCCGGGCCGTCGTAACGGGTTGCCCAGGCGACTACTCCCTCCGGGGTACATTTCAAGGTGATAAAATCCCGCATGGAATCCGGGTTGGTGAGGAATCCGGTGATATAGGCGTTGCCCTCGTCATCAAGTACCATGGCATTGGGCTGATAGAAAATGTAATCTTCCTGATACACCGCTGCCCATTGCCGGACCCCGTCGGTGCTATACTTTATGAATTCATAATCTCTCAGATCTGGATAGGGATAGGGGTTCCAATCCATTCCCGCCAGAATCAGGTTGCCGGAAGGATCAAAGGCAATGAGAGGATTATAACAATATTTGGCATAGTTATCCCGCACCAACCATTGGATAATGCCGGCAGAATTATATTTGATAGTGGTAAAATCCTGTTTACCAGAAGCATTTCTACTCTCACCCGTGACGTAGATATTCCCCAGGCTATCAACAATCATATCGCTTGCAAGATCGTAATCCCCGGGTCCCTGGTAACGGGCATTCCATAGTTGCTGCCCGTCAAGGTTATATTTAACGGTTAGATAATCTTGATCGCTCGTGCCCGAAACAACTACGCCATCACTGCTAACAAAAATGGAGCCGGGGTCGTTGTGGATAGCGCCACCACCGTCGTAGCGGGCGATCCATTGGATCACCCCGCCGGCGTTGTATTTGATGGTGGCGTAATCGGAACCGGTGCTACGCGCGCTAATACCGGTCACATAGACATTCCCATTACTATCTACCCCTAATGCCCGGGCCCCGTCACCCGAGCTTGCCGGGCCATCATAGCGGTCAACCCACAACTGCTGTCCTGCAGAATTGTATTTGACCGTCGCATAATCATTATTGGTGCCGTTACCGTAACTTACCCCGCTAACATAGACATTACCGGCGTTATCCAGCACCAGCGCACGTGCCAGGTCACTAAAGTTAGCCGAACTATTGTTATAATACACCGCCCACTGCTCTGTCCCGGATGCATTATATTTGATGGTGAGGTAATCCCAATCGGTATTGAAAGTGTAGCCGGAACCGGTGAGGTAAACATTGCCGGCATTATCGACCGTGATAAAGGCCAAGGCAGGCGCTTGAATATTAATTGAGAAACCACCATTAAACCTTGCCACCCACACTTGCTCGCCATCAGTATTATATTTGACGGTAGCATAGTCAAAAAGACCGGTGGCACTGTTGTAACTCTTCCCGGTGACATACACATTGCCTGATTCATCAGTACAAATTGCAGTTGGAACATCATAAATACCGTAATCGTAGTAGGTGGTCCAGAGAATCAGACCGTCTGGATTGTACTTCACGACAAAATAATCCCAGCTTTGTCGGCTTATCTTTGCGGCACAATATATGTTCCCTTGTTGATCCACGGCATGCCCGGCCAGCAAACCTATGTAATCTGACTCTGTCCCGGAATAGGCATAGTATTTTGTCCAGGCTTCCAGGAATTGGTTCTGGCTGTACACAGCCTCTGCGAATCCCCAACAGCCCAGAATCAGTATCGAAAAAAGAATACAAGCTCTCATGACGTCTCTCCTAAAAATAGTGCCGTTTATTTTTTAATGCTTACTTGAGCAACATGAGTTTTTTGGTTTTTTCAAAGCCCTCTGCCTCCAGCCGGTATAGATACACGCCACTGGCAAACTCGTTAGCATTCCAATTTATTTCATATTGTCCGGCAGGAAGGTTTTTATCGACTAAAGTGGCAACTTCTTCTCCTAATATATTAAATATCTGCAGCCTCACATGACTTTGTTTGGGCAACGCATAGCGAATGGTCGTGCTGGGATTAAATGGGTTGGGGTAGTTCTGATGGAGCACAAAACGTTTGGGTGCAGTTCCATCACCTGCTGTGATGCCGGTGGTTCCCTCCACCCGCACCAGGTTCACCTTCCGTTCCGTTACGCTGCCGGTGGGACCGGTGACGGTGAGCGTAACCGTATAGACACCGGGATTCTGATACTCGTGGGTGGGATGCTCCTCCGTGCTGGTGGTATTATCGCCAAAATCCCACAGGTAGGTTTGCTCCCCCTGCCAGGAGCGGTTAAAAAACTGTACCGTCAGCGGCGCATCTCCCACGATGTTCAGGGCATCGAAGGCAACCCGGGGCTGCAGTTTGCAGCGAAAGATGTCGCCGTTGTCCTGGAAGTTGGGATTGGGGGTACGCCGCCACACCACCGTCTCCTGATCCACAAACACAGCGGCGGTGTTCAGAAATTCATCGGTGAGTCGGATGATGGTCTGCCCGTCATAAACAAACACTTTCCCTCCCTGCCACCAGCCCACTTTTCCGTTATCCAGCCAGATTTGCTTGAATCCCCGCCGATAAAATTTGGCGGCTTTGGTAAGCTGCCCGCTGGCGACGTCATAATACCACATCAGGGAATCATCCGGCGCCAGGGGAAAATTGGGATTCTCAAACCAGGTGATATGTTCCCCGTCGGTAGCCGGTATCACTTGATGAACACTGCTATTGGTGAGTTGAGTGGTTGTTCCGGAAGCGACATCATGCATCATAATCTGGAAAACACCGTTGCGGGATTCACTCCACACCACCACCCCGTTGCGGTAGCTGTAATCGCTGTCGGTGGCGGAATCGCTTAATGTGGTGATGGTGGTACCGTCGTAGAATACCATATCACCCAGGAAACCTTCCTGCCAGACGGCGCTGTTGCCGTCACACATCACCGTCCAGGGAAACACCTCATTCTGGCGGATTTGGGTGAGGGTGCCGGATTGGATATCATACAAAAATGGATAACGAATCATGTTGGGATCGCTGAGATAGAATCCGAAGAAGCCAACAAAACCCCCGGCGATATAGGGATTCTCCAGTTGAATGCTGTCCACCACCTGCACCGGGGGATTGATACCGTCATAGAGCCATAAAAAGTCGGTGTTATGCCGCCAGATGACGTAGCCGTCATTTGCCATAAGAAAGTCTTTGAAAACGATAGAATCGGTCAATTGAGTAGTGGTCATACCGTCATTATAGAATAACCGCATTTGAGTTGAGTTTTCATAATTGCCCCACACCAGGTTTCCGTCATCAATGGGTTTAAAACGGCTTTGCTCCCAGCCGTTCTGGGCATCCAGGGTCATTTGTTCGTAGGTTACCGGTCGGGCATATTCTACCGCCTCGCCGAAGGTCCAGGCGTATTCCTCATCATCTAAGACCGCAGCATCGGCACTGCCAAAGATGTTGAACGCCTGGGTATCCAGATGATAGGTTTTGACCCGGGCGTTGAAGCGCGTTCCCTCCACCCACATCACCAGGCGATTGTCGATGTGCGGCGTAGCAATGCTGTCCGACAGAACCAGGTTGGTGAAGGTGCTGCTCCCGGCGTCATAGATAATCACCTGCGAGGTATTGGCGGAAGTGTCGGTCAATCCCACCACTGCCGCGCCGTCGCTGGCATCATATCCCTGGATGATGGTGCTGCTGCCGACGGTCACCTGGGTTAGCGTCAGCACCGTATCCCCGGTAAACAGTTTCACAAAGCGGTTGCTACCCTCCTCGCTCAGCCACACCACCTGCCCGTCTTTCAAAATGGGCTGGTAATTTTTTTCATTGGTAGAATTGGTCAAATTCCGGGCGGTTTTGCCATCAAAGCAGTAAATATCCGTGGGAGGGGACAAATCCGGGGAATTGGCTGCCACCCAGGCAAGCTGCCCGTGGTGCACATCCGGTTGCAGATTCCACAAAGCGGCGCTGAAGGTGGTATCGTTACCAGTTGACAGATTGCGCAGCACGACCTCGCTGCCGCCACCGGCTGCCGGATGGGCGTACGCCAGCAAACCGTTGTGCACCGCCACCGGCTGGTCTCCGGCAGGGTTGTAGGAATTATCCACCACTGTGGTCGACCAATCCCGGATGTTATACACCTTTACCTCCTCCGCAGGGGTATTCCAGACCACATAGTCGCCGTCGATATCTGCCCGTAAATCGGTCAGCCCGGAATCCAACTTCACAATTCTCTGCCCATTGAAAAATTTCAAGTTGTAGAGATTCCCCCCGAAATCCATATCCTTCCAGATCAGTCTGCCGCGATTGAGCGTCAAATCAGTTGGCTGAAACGTGTCGATGGTGAGATTGAAGATGCGCAGTTCATTGATCTCCTGGGAGTGGATACAAAAGGGGAGTACAACGATGAGGAAACTTATCCACAGATTTCTATGAAACCGAAGCATTTTACCTCCTTCTGGCAATTGATTGTTCTGGAGTCGATCCTTTACCTGTATGTCGCATAAAAGGGGTAAAATTTTTTTGATGGCGAAGATTTTTTTGACTTATTGGGTAGTAAATTGTACATTGTGTAGTGCTTTAGCTAAAAACTGGCTCAGCAAATGGGCAACTAACAACGAAACGCATGTAAGGTGATGGGAATGAGAATAGTGCAAACTTTACTGTTAGCCCTACTTTTCGTTACCCACGGGTTTGCCCAAACCCCGGCTCAATTCACCGTGGAGGATCGGGAACGGCTGGTGCGGGTGGAAGAAGGGCTAAAAGCCTTGAATAAACGGATGGATGAGCGATTTGCTTCTTTTGAACAACAGATGAACAGTCTTGAGAAGCGCATGGAAGAAAATAATCAATCCCTTCAACGCCAGATTGATGATATCAAGAAATTTCTGTTGTGGGGATTCGGGATACTGTTCGGTGGGATGGGTATTTTAATTGGATTTGTGATTTGGGACAGGCGTTCTGCTTTGCAGCCGGTGGCAACCCGTCAGGCGTATATGGATGAGGAACTGCGCCGACTCACGCTGCGAGAACAGAACGTGGAAAAGGCACTGAAGCGTTTTGCCGAAGAAGAGCCGCGGTTGAGTAAGATTCTAAAATCATTTGACCTGTGAAAACTGCCAGAGCCATCATAACGGGCTGCATCATTTGAAAAACAATATGCAAGACGAAGTAGATGGCAAAAAGCGTGCATAGAAATTCATTTATTTGACCAAAATACTTTCCAATAGATTGAATGAGCAACGTGGCATCCCTCGACAAAGCCTTATTGAGCAATACCTTTCCGGAGACCCCCGGGCAGGGGCATCCCTCCATGAATATGTCCTTCAACTGATTGAAAAAGCGCTGCTGAGTTTGGAAGCAAAGGGCAGCCGGTTTCGCAACCGGGAGGATGTGAAACAGGAGATTTTGACTGCGATTCTGGTAAACGATAATGCAGCGGTGCTGAGCAATTTTAAAGGAGACAGCCGCCTTTCTACCTACCTGTGGTCGGTAATCCGCTTTAAGTTGATAGATGCCCTGCGCAAAGAGATGGGCATCGCCGAGCGCTATGAACCATTATCCGAGAATATCGTTGACGATCCCACCCCCTCTTCGGAACTGCCGGGATTGCTCGACCGCTTCCTGAACCAATGCAGCGAGAAAGACGCCTTTATCCTGCGCCTGCGGTGGCTGGAGGAGTTAGACTACGACACTATTTGCCGGGAGGTATCTGCCAGAAATTTCCAGGTGGATAAGACCTACATCGGTAATCTGTTGTTTCGGAAGCGGAAAGAATTATTATCGTTTTTAAAAAATAAGGGGTATCCCATCGACATACAAAAGTGAGGGGCGTCACAGATAAATAGCCATAAAGTCCCCTCTTGCATTGTGTTTGCACTCAGCTTTATTTTGAGGTGCGATTGAACAATGAAAACATCTTGAGTTAAACCGAAATAAGAAGTATTTTCTTGGGGGGATGCGGATAAAATAATTTCCCGATTTAAAAAAAAACGGTATGCAATTTGTTAACGTTTATGAACTCACCCCCGGCCCCTCTCTTGGAAAGAGAGGGGAGCTTTTCTCCCTCCTCTCTTTGTAAGAGAAGGGGGTTGGGAGGATGAGTTCGAGTGAGTGCATATAATATACCAGAATATTGAAATCGGCAAAAAATTAAAACAGCAACCCTTAGCATGAAAACAACAAAAGGGAGGGCGCCATCAAACAAATAAAGCGTATTCCTAAAAGTCGTGAATTGCGTATAAAAGTTTCTGATCACTTTCCCGAGGATGCATTGGTTGAGGTATTTGTTATCATTCGCAACAAAGGCAAGACATTTCGCGAAAAAATAGCCCAGTTAAAAATGGCTATGAATGATGAGGCTTTTCTGGCAGACATTAAAGAAATAGCTGACGATTTCCATGCAGTGGATGCCGAAAATTGGGAGCAAATATATTGAAATTTCGGTGGAAAATTTTCCTGGCAAATCTTGATCCGGTCATTGGATCAGAGTAAGGTAAAACACGCCCGGTGTTGGTAATAAGTGAAGATCAAATCAACAATATTCTTCCGGTAGTAAATGTTTTGCCGATAACCTCTCGAAAAACCGGTCGCAACATATACCCGAATGAGGTGTTACTTCAAAAAGGTACCGGGGGATTGAAATCGGATTCGATTATTTTGTGTCATCAAATTCGAACGTTAGATAAACGACGACTGATCAAATTGCTTGGCGCAATATCCGAAAAGGAATTGCAGGAGAAGGTTCTCGAAAGCCTTTGTTTTCAACTCGGAATTGTACCTTAAGGAAAAAGGTTGTATGGATCACTCCTTCCACATTGAAGAAATTATTTCATTTTACCTCGACGGTGAACTCTCCGGGAAAGAACGTGTGCAATTAGAAGCACACCTGGCAGAGTGTGAGAGCTGTCGTCAGTTGTTGCAAGAACAGCAGCAGGCGGAAAAAATCATTGCACAGTATCGGTCAACAGTCCGGGAACATCCGACCACGGAAGTACTTTTAACGTATCAACAGAAGGGGGAAATCACCCTCGGAGAAATGGCACATATCAAAGCTCATCTGCAACAATGCGAAAGCTGCCGGAAAGTGCTGGAAGCCGCAGCCGCCCTTGGGGAGGCCGGGGAAGATTTACCGGAGTTAGACGTATCCCGGCCGGCTACCGGGAATCCATTCCTCTGGCGGGTGGCAAATGTGTTTCGCCACCACCGGGTGATTCCCGCAGCAATAGCCGTGGCAGCGGTAGTGCTGATCATGGTGCTGTTCTTCACTCCCAAACAAAATCCGTATGCCTCGCTTGTCACTATTGAGCCGGCACCTTACGTTATGCCGGAAACGCGGGGACAGGTAGAAGAGGTTCAGGAAGTATTTCGACGGGGGATGACCCATTATATCAATGCTGAGTACAACGCGGCATTACCGTTATTGCGTCAGGTTGCCGAAGCGGACCCGGGGAATCCCCAGTATCAATTTTTCTTCGGGGTCTCCCTGATGTTAACACAACGTTACCAGGAGGGTGTCGGGTATCTCACCCACCCGACGGTGATGAACTCTGCCTACCGGGAAGAAGCAATGTGGTATGCGGCACTGGGGTATTTGAAAATGGGGGATGTCAATGAAGCGCAAGGATACCTGAAACAGGTTGCTTCCGATTCGAGCACTTTTTCAATAAAAGCCCATACCTTGTTAGGAAAAATTCGAAAAAAGGGAAAGGAACAGCCTCCAAAATAAGCAGGCATAAATATCTTCTTTTTCTAAGGAGGGATATTGTCTTAAGATTTCCTCAATACTTTCACCGGCGCTCAGATATTCTAAAATCGTTTGAACGGGAATACGCTTCCCGCGAATAATCGGTTTACCATTGCAAATAGTTGGATCAATTATAATACGTTCTCCCAAAGACATTTTTCCCATCCTATTTTTTGTTTTCAATTTAACGAAAGAAACCGGCATAAACAGATTAATTTCCCTAAGAAGGTGTTTGAAAAGTGTTCTCCCCGCTCAGGCGGTTGTGGATTACTTTTTAGCCACGGATTTTCGCGGATGAACACGGACAGAAATTCAAAGAAGATGGCGATACATTGCTGATATACCCGATGAGGTAAGTTGAATTCTCTCTGCAAGGAAATTACTTAGCCACTGGTTAATTCTACTTTAAGACTTTGAGCCAAACCATTGAAACGGTTGCCGGAAAAAAACATAAACGAAGCCATGTTCACCGGGGTGAAGCCGCGGTGTTAATGACAGAGTAGCACGATTATCTCATCAAACTTCAGTAACGGTTCTTAACCCAAAGCCTTAAAGTAGAATTAAAAGAACTTGAAAAAACAGGGAAAATTCTTTAAAGTTATTTAAAAAGTGATTACCATGGAAAAAATATGAGTTTGAAAACACTCATCCATGATCTGACCGCATAAAACATTGGTCAAAAAACCGGATATAAATAGATGGCAACAAAAATCTATTTTACGCGACATGCGAAAAATAGATTTCGTAAATTTAAATTTGATAAAGAAAGTGTCCGAAGTTGCATCGAGAATCCCTGGAAACGAGAATATTTGAAGAATCGTATTAATTTGTGGTGTCCTTTTGATGAAAAGTATATTCGAGTTACTATTGTAGAAGAAGATCGTATTGTGGTTATAACCGTAACGATAAAAACAAAATTGAAAGAGGGTCTCCAATGAAAATCAATTATGATCCTGAAGCAGATGCTTTATATATCGAGTTATTGAAAGACCCCGCAGTGGACAATATCGATATATCCGAGGATGTGTCGGTTGATTTAACAAAAGAGAGGAAAGTTGCCGGAATCGAGATTTTAAACGCCAGCCTCTATCTGAAGAATGAATTATTTCATTTCGAGCTTATGCAGTCTCCAAGAAAGTCTACCCTCGTATAAATGCAGCCTGTTTAATTCATAAATATCTCACGCAAAGCCGCTAAGACGCAAAGAAACAATTAATTATGAGGTTATGTAAAAAAAATTTTGTTTTGGGATCGATTTTAAAACATATCTTTTAACTTCACTTTTATCAATACTTTGCGGCTTTGCGTCTTGGCGTGATGAATTATTCAGGGTAGATGCTTGAGCAGAAGTTTAAACGGAGATTACTACCGAGATTTTAACGCCGGTTCCCGATTCCGGTCCACCCAATACCCCCACGCCACCAACAGCCACTGGGACATCCCAACGATGGGCAACATCTCAACCGATTCCGGCGGTGGACCGAAGATGTTGCCCAGGTAAACAATGACCAGAAATCCGACCAGACTCCATAAGGCAATCGAGCCGGTTTTGTTTTTCGGGCGAGTGCTTCTTTGATAAAGATAAACCCCGACTGCAAAGATAAGTCCTTCCACGATGAGAGTAGCTGGAAGGGAATTCCATAATCCCAACCCCACTTTGGCTGCTCCCGGCGCCAGCGGCAGGTCCGGTCGGTGAGTCAAAAAATCCAGCAGCCAGTGACTGAGCACCAACACTCCCAGCCAGATTGCCCCCCGCCGATCTTTTCGCAACAGGAAATAGGCTCCTCCCACCATTACTCCCCAAAACAGGGTGGCGAACAAACTGTGGGAATAAGGATAGTACTGAAAAGCCAATGGTGTCACCGCGGTGATACCCGGTTGAATGGCAACCCGCTCTACTCCCAACATTAACAACAGTGGCCAAAGCAAGTCGATAAATTGGGCAGCAATAAAAAGAGTACCCAAAGAAGGTTTTGATGTTAACTTTTTGGCAGCGAATCCTACTCCAAAATGCCCGATGAACATATTTTTTCTCCTTGATAAAAATTGTTGACCAGAGTGGAATTCCATCGTAAGTTCACTTCAACGAGTATTTGACTACAAAGGTTGCGCAACGTTAATACCTCTCTACTCTTTTCAAAAAACCGGCATCACTAAGAAAAATAGAATAACGAAAGAGTCTCTACTATTAACCTGGAATTACACAAAAGCGAAAAGTGGTAGCGCATATTTTTGTATCTCAGGCTGAGAGGAGACAAATATGAAGTACCGTTTTCTCCTTACCGGCATCTTCCTGATCGTTGTTACATTGCTGGTGTTCTGGATGAACAAACCCACCAATTCATATATACCCATCAGTGAGCCGCCTCACCCGCAAATCGACTCGCTGTTTAACTTGATGGACCAGGCATTGCGACACCGCAACTATACGGAGGGAAAGCAGATGGCAAGTACGGCGTTGAACCTGTCCCGGCGGGAAAAATATCGTTACGGGGAGGTGAATTCCCTGACCGCCCTGGGGTTTATCTTCAACCATCAGGCGAAATACGACTCTGCGCTTGCCCTGCTGGAGACGGCTCGAAAGCTGGTACGGAAATACAAACTTGAGCCGGCTTTACGGCATCGCGCCGCCACCTTTCTTTCCACAAGTTACACCGTTCTGGGCAAGAGCGAAAAAGCGCTGGATATTCTGAACGAAGCCCGCCGGTATTTTGAAACCAGCGGGGACACCCTGCGGCTTTGCGCTGTTTATAACGACCTGGGGCTCCTCTACCAACAATTAGGGAGATATGGCGAAGCGGAGAAGATTTTCACGCAAGGGTTAAGCATTGCGAAAGTGCTTTCGAAAGAATCCTATTACGAACGCAGCTTCATCGGCAACCTGGGCATACTTTTCCGGGAATTGGGGGAGTATGACCGCGCCGTGCCGCTCATCGAAGCGTCGCTGCGCATTGGCAGGGAGATGAACGATCCCACCGCCCAGGCAATCGACTTGATCCACCTGGGAGGTATCAACCTCACAAGGGGAGATTTCCGGCTGGCGATCCGGCAGTACCTGGAGGCAGCCCGGTTGTCGCTGCAGGTTGGGGAGAACAAGGAAGCGATATCCGCCTACCGGCACGTGGGGGAAGTGTACGCTGCGATGAATGACGATTCCCAGGCGGAACATTACTACCGGGAGGCGCAGGCGATCATAGATGATCGGCTGGCAGGAAACCATCACCTCTTTCCCTGGCTGGATTCGCAGATCGGGATGCACTTTATTGCCAGGGGAGAACTTGATAGCGCAGAGGTCTATCTTTCGCGGGCGCTGCCAGGGTATCAGGCGTCGAAAATCCCCCTTGACCTGGGGCTCTATCACCTGGATGTTGCGCAGCTCTACATCAAACAAGGGAAGTACGAGGGTGCTCTTGAGCATGTGGCGCAGGCGGAAGCGCTCTTTGCCGAAATAAAGGCGCCGGATGCTTATTATGCCCGGGCATATCTTATTTCCGGAATGGCTCAGTACGCCCTGGGAGCGTCTGACAGCGCCGCGGTTCTTTTTCATCGCGCCTTGAAAGCCTGCCGGGAGGTAAATCAACCGGAGATTGTCTGGCAGGCGAATGCCCAACTTTCCCGGTATCATCAGGTAAGAGGCGAGTTGAGCCAGGCGGCGGACTTCGCTCGCCGCGCCATTGATACCATCGAACACCTGCGTCATTATACCATCACACCGGAATTGAGTATTCGTTACTTTACCGATAAGATGGAAGTGTATGATCATTATTTCGACATCCTGTATGCGCAATATCAGCAAGCACCGCAGCAAACAGCTTTGGAAGCCCTTTTTGCCCTCACGGAACAAACCCGCAGCCGGGCACTGTTAGAGCATCTTCATGCGGGTATGGAAAACGTGTTCTCCTCCTACACCCGGAATGCAAAATTACAGACTATCGAATCGCAAATGGCGGCGTTAAACCGGCTGATCCGGGATGAGTTGTTAAAGCCGCAAGCGGAACGCCGGCAGCAGTTGGTGAAAGATTGGCAGGATCAGCTTGCCGAATTGGAGCAGGCATACCGGAGGAGCTCGGTGCAATTCGCCGCTGCTCACCCGGAGTTATCCAGCCTGGTGGGCATCAGCCCGCGGGTTTCCCTCAAGGAGATTCAACAACAGCTCTCACCCGGGCAGGCGATTCTCTCTTATTATATCAGCCGGGAAGCGGTGTATGGTTTTGCCATTTCAACAAGAACGGTTATTTTGCGCAAACTCCCGCTCACCCCCCAGGAACTCAATTCATCGGTAAACCGGCTGCTGGAACCTTTTCGGGCATACAAGTCCGGGCAAATCGATTTTCTGCGCCTGCCATTCGACGGCGCACTCAGTCATCGGTTGTATATGCAGGTGCTGGCGCCTTTGCTGACTCTCCCCCGGGAGGTCCATCGATTTACCATCATCCCCGACGGCATTCTGCACTATCTGCCCTTCGAAATGCTGGTGGTAGAAGAAAAAGCGGTAAAACATCCAGGGCGGGATGCGGCATTCGATGAGTTTCGCCGCTATCGGTTCTGGCTGGAAGAAGCAACCGTCAGTTACCTGCCGGCGTGCAGCGTACTGCCGTTGTTGCAATCCAAACCGCACCGACAAACTGCTCACACATTATTGGCAATGGGCAATCCGGTCTCGTCGGCAGCAGTGCCCTCCACAGACACCCTGCTGGCGGCACTATCCCCCCCGGAGGGCTTGCGTGCCCTGGCGCTCACTCCCCTGCCCGGCGCTTCCCGGGAAATTTTAGGCATTCGCCAAATCTTTGGGGAACATGGGGTCCTGGGACTGACCGGCAAACTGGCATCGGAAGCCACTTACAAACAGATGGCAGGGCAATACCGCTATCTGCACTTTGCCACCCACGGCTATGTGGATGAGGTAAACCCCAATTTTTCCGCCTTGTTGCTGCACCCCGGGAATACAAAAGAAGACGGTTTTCTGTATGTGTACGAAATTTATACCACCCCCTTGCAGGCTGAGTTGGTCTCCCTCAGCGCCTGCGAAAGCGGTTTGGGCAAACTGCAAGCCGGGGAAGGGCTGATTAGCTTTGTACAGGCGTTTCTTTCCGCCGGCAGCCGGAACGTGATGGCAAGCCTGTGGAGCGTGGAGGAATCCACCTATCCGCTGATGGTGAACTTTTACAAAAACATCCATGCCGGTATGGAAATCGCCGAGGCGCTGCGGCAGGCAAAGCTGTCCTTTATGAAGGGGCATTCCCGGCGTACCGGAGGAGGCACATATACCAACATTCACCCTTTTCTGTGGGCGCCGTTTGTGGTGTTTGGTGTCGATTAACTTCCTTGCACCGACTTCTTACTATCAACTCCCTGGAAGGGCAGAACAATTTGCCCAAAAGGAGAAGGTGTTAAAACGAACATGTCTGTTACATTCTCTCGCATTCAAACCGGGCTTCAAGCCCGGCGTTAATGGAAAGAACTAAACTTACCGGAAACAGTTTGAATGGTTCCACATAGATGCAATAACGTGCAATTTGGGCTGCCTCCCACCCCGGAATATCTCCTGCAAAAAATACCCTTCTACTGGATTGTAATGGAATGAGTCCGTAATTTCTCTATGGAGGTGAAAATTGCGGACTGAATCATGAATATCTATTCGCTGACAGCCGTTGTCGCGTTTACCATCAATTTTAGTATGGGATTGATGGTGCTGTTGGAAAACCCCCGGGCGACGCTGAACCGCTGGTTTTCCGCATTTATCTTCAGCTTTGCTTTATGGAATCTCTCCGAAATAATTATTCTGAACAGCGCCTCACTGAAAAGCGCGTTGTTTGCCGCGCAGGTCATGTACCGAATTATATTCCTTACCCCGGCATTGTATGTAGTGATCGCTTACTTATTCCCGCGCAATGTTCATCCCCGGGTGGTACAACCCCCATTCTATCTGCTGTTATTTGCCCTGCCCGTTATTTTATTGGTGGCTTCATTTCCACATTTCCAGATTCAGATCGTACCGTTGCAGGAACCCATCTCCACCTACTACTATCACATTCACTTCACCCTGCATCTCACCTTTATTCTGCTGGTGACGGTTTTCTTTGCCTACAGCCTGTGGGGCAGCCTGGTGCTGATCTCGAAAATTCCCCGGTTAAAAACTGCCCGTCAAAAATCCCAAACCCGCTTCCTGCTATTCGGGGTATTAACCATTTTCCTGTTGTTTATCATTCTGAATACGTTGCGGCAATTTTTGTTGCGGGAGGTAACCTATTATTTCCTGTCAACCTCCCTCTCCTTCATCATCAGTCTGTTTTTCTTGATTGCTATTTTGCAATACCGCCTTTTTAAAATTTCCCGCCTGATCAGCGAAGGAATCACCTACTCCATCCTCTCTTCCATTGCCCTGGCGGTGTATTTCATCGTTATCAAATCGCTCAGTGAAAGCGTTACGGAGTTATTCGGCATCAGTTCTTTTATTTTTGAAGCCGGCATCATTTTGCTGTTAATTATTCTCATTCGTCCCCTGGCAAACCGCATCCAACAAGCGGTAGATCGCTTGCTTTACCGGGATATTCGCCAATACCGCCGCCATTTCCTGAATTTTTCCCGGGAGTTGTTAACCTATATGGAACCGGAGCCGTTCTTTAAAAAAATCGAAAATTTTTTAACCCGGGAATTTCACCTGGAAGAGGTCTTAATTTTTCTGAAAAATGAACAGGGAAATTTCACTTTGTTCGGAGAGAAGGAGAAAACAGTTGAAATACCGGAAGCGTGTTATCTCACCCATCGGTTGTTGCGAATGAGACGAACGGTTGAGTATTACGATCTCCATCTGCCTTCCATCCAGCCGCATATTGCGGAATTCATGGAACAGAAATCCATTCGGGTATTGCTGCCGCTTATTTTTGAGGAAAAGCTCATGGCGATCATCGCCCTCTCCCGGCGCCGCTTCGATCAGGAATTTTCCGATGAAATCCTGGACATCTTAACCATCTTCGCAAATGAAGCAGCCACTGCTTACCAACGCAACCTGATGATAGACCGGATGCGCCGGGAAGAATGGCACCGTTACCGGCTGGAACATCTGGCAGAATTAGGGCAACTCACCGCCCACCTGGCACACGAAATCCGCAACCCTCTCAATACCATCACCACTGCCGGGGAAACCCTGCTCCGAAAACAGCTTTCCCCGGAGGATGAGAAAGAACTAAAAAAATTTATCGTGGAAGAAGCAGCTCGTCTGAACCGGATATTAGATGATTACCTGAGTTATTCCCGAATGCGCCCCCCGCAGATAGCGCCCATTCACCTCGCCCACCTGTTTGAGAGAGTGATTGCTTTACTGGAAACAGAGGATACCCACATCCGGTTTGAAAAAGTGCTCCATTTTGATCCGCCCCTGGTGCACAGTGATGAAGACCTGCTCTCACGGGCTTTACTAAACCTGGGGTTAAATGCCCGCCAGGCAGTGGAAGCCAAAGTGCAACATTCCACTGTTCCGGATCAACCGAGCGGCAAAATTTGCTTCGAAGCGAAACGACGGAACGGTGAAATTGTCATCGCGGTGATTGACAACGGTATCGGAATTCCAACGGAAAAGCAAAAAACGATTTTTGAGCCGTTTTATACCACAAAAGAAAACGGCACTGGCCTGGGTTTATCCATTACCCGAAATATCATAGAAGCCCTGGGGGGAAGGATTACGGTGGAATCCTCTCCGGGGCAGACTATTTTTACCATCCTATTACCCGATGCACCGGCAGGCAAAACCGAATCGGTGAAAAAAGATGAAGCGGTGGTAAAAGATTTAAAATAATGTAGCATGATTTATTCATCCCAACGTGATCCCGTCTCCAACGGCGCCACGTTTGCCAATGACAACGTCACTCGTTTGGGGTGGTGGGATAAACCGCCGAGACGCAGTGATCGCAGGGTTGTGATGACGAACGTCCGTTTGACATCAGAAGAATGGATCGCTGAAGACCCGGAGGGCACGGATTTTCGCTGATTTTTTGAATCCGTGTAAATCAGCGTTATCTGTGCCTCTTCGCGAAGCGACGACTTCTTGGGTGGTAAATAATATAGGGTAGAAAGTATTATACACATTCGTGATATGAAAATGACAGGAGCCGAAAAAAATGCAGCATGTACAACCGACAATCTTAATTGTGGATGATGAAGAAAAGACCCGTAAGGTGCTGAAAATAAATTTGCAGGATCGCTACCGGATTCTGCTGGCGCGCAACGCTCCGGAAGCCATGAACTACCTGGAGCAGGAACCGGTGCACTTAGTGCTGACCGATTTACGGATGCCGGAAAGCGGAGGTATGGAACTGCTCAAATCGATTCAACAGAAACATCTCAACATCCCGGTTATCATCATCACCGCTTATGGGAGTGTTCAGAATGCCGTAGAGGCGATGAAATCCGGTGCGTATGATTTTATCCAGAAACCCATCAATTTGGAGGAACTGGAGCGGCTGCTGGAACGGTCCCTCCGTTACGGTGAATTATTAGCCGAAAATGTGCAGTTGAAGAAGCGACTCGAACAGTTCGAGGGGATGCCGGATATCGTGAGCATCAATCCGGAAATACGATCTCTGCTGGACCTGGTTCGTCAGGTAGCACCGACAGATGCCGCCATCTTGATTGAAGGGGAATCCGGTACCGGAAAGGCGTTGTTTGCCCGTGCCGTGCATTATTTGAGTCCCCGTGCCAATGGTCCCTTCATCGAGTTGAATTGCGGTGCCATCCCTCATGATTTATTGGAAAGTGAGCTGTTTGGTCACGAGCGGGGGGCCTTTACCGGGGCAGTGAGCACCAAAAAAGGTAAGTTTGAGCTGGCGCATCATGGAACCCTGTTTCTGGATGAAATTGGGGAGCTACCGCTGGATTTGCAGGTGAAATTATTGCATGTACTGGAAAGTCAGAAATTTACCCGGGTGGGCGGTACCCGTTTTCTGGAAACGGATGCCCGGATTGTTGCCGCCACCAATCGCAAACTGCAGGAAGAAGTAGCGGCAAAACGTTTTCGGGAAGACCTGTATTACCGGTTAAAAGTGGTCTATCTCAGAATTCCCCCTTTGCGGGAACGCCGGGAAGACATCCCCTTACTGGTAAACCATTTTATTGAAAAACATCGGGCACGGGTGAAAAAAAAGATTACCGGCATCAATGAGGGGGCACTGCAATTGCTGATGCGTTATCCCTGGCGGGGAAATGTCCGGGAACTGGAAAACACCATATTGCAGGCAATGATCTTTGCCCGGGGAGAACAAATTACCCCGGCGGCATTACCGGACGAAATTCGGGAATATCCTGGCGACGACACCGATGAGTTGCCCCTTACGAAAAAAGCATTCCGTAAAAAAAAGCAGCAAAAAGCGGAAAAAATTATCAGCGAGATGGAATACCGTTTTTTGACCCGGCTTCTGAAGGAAAGTAAAGGGAATATATCGGAAGCTGCCCGCATCAGCGGATACGACCGGCGGCAATTACAAAACCTGCTTAAAAAGCACCGGATTAACCCGGAAAATTTTAAATAGGTTGAAACGATTCAACTCCCCCAGTACCAACGGCATCCCGGTGAGAAAGTGATACGATGGACCGGCGCTGTCGTCTATCCGATTTTCGTTAATCCAGCGGATACGCGAGGGCAGCTGCAATGTGGAAGAGATAAACATCTGTTCGTTGCGAACATTGCGTTCGTTGCGGTAATAACAACCTGAGTAGTTACGGGTGTGTATTGTGTTCAGGTATCTACAGCTCATCGCCGAACCTGTGAAATATCATTTCACACCCCAAAGCCTTACGGAATCCCCGGTTCAAACGTTCGCTACACCGAAACTGCGAAATTCCATTTCCCGATTTTAGGAAGCGACCCGCTATCTTCTTTACACCCATTATTGCCTAACTTCCTGTAAACCTTTGATCTAAGCCTATAACTTTTTTTGGCACATTTTATGTATTTTTAATAACAGAGTGCGGAGGAAGGCAAAAAGTTAAACCAAAAAGAGAGGAGGATTAAATTATGTGGCAAGGATGGGTAAACGGGATTTTAGGAGCCTGGATTTTCATTTCTGCGTTTTTTACCTTTGCTCCCCGTGGGAATATGTGGAATGATATCATCGTCGGGGTGGTGACGGCAATTGTCGGTTTTTTGATGGTTAAAGAACGGCCCTGGCAGGGCTGGCTGACCGGACTGCTGGGTATCTGGCTGATTATTGCCGGATTTATCCCCGGGTTGCAAATGCACACCGGGAATTTGTGGAATCATATCATTGTCGGCGTGTTGATGATGATCGGCGGTTTTGGCGCATTGACCACCCGTGGTACCGGAACCCACGCCCCGGCTCACTAATGATACTCGTTACCGAAAACGGTTAAAAGTAACGAACACAGGTTCCTGAATTAACTTATCAGCCATCCTGTTCAAAAAACGGGGTGGCTGTTTTTTATTACAAGGGTCATACGGATACATGAACGGCAATCGTAATGAAGAGAATGATCAGAAGAGATGCGGAGATAATGCTCATCCGCCAATCCTTTTGATAGAGGGCAAAAATGCCGACCAAAGTCAGGCTTAGCAAGGGGGTCACCATCAGCAACAAAATGCCGGCATGGAGAAACCCATTTGCCTGGAATCCCAGAAGAGACCGGAGAATGGAAACCATTCCCGGAAACGTTGTTTGCACCGGCGTTGGGTTGAAATGATAGACAAGGGCACCAACGACCAGCAACAAGATGCCGCTCCACCCGCCCCGACGAATCAAGTCGGCTACTAAAAACCGGGATTGAATTCCTTTATTTTTCATATCAAACATCCTCTTACATGAACATTCTGACCACGCCCTGTGTTATCTCCAGAATAACATTTTCAAGGCGGTTAAGATTAATATCCCCACAAAAATTCGTACCAGCCAGGCGGATTTCAGGTGGGAGAAGAGCCGGTTTCCCAGGGTGGTTCCCAGCAACACACCGGCAACAATGGGTGCGACCAGCAGTGGCTGCACAAAGCCGTTCAGGTAATATACCACTGCTCCGCCCACAGCGGTAATCCCCACCATTAAACTGCTGGTTTCCGCTGCCGCCCGCAGAGGTACCCGACAAAGGATGTTCATGATTGGCACATTAAAAATACCCCCGCTGGTGCCCACCATTCCGGAAAGCGCACCGGAAAAAAACACCGTAAAAAAAGCCGCTACTATCTTTTGCGGTTGGTACCGGATTGTCTCTCCGCCCCAGTAACCGGTTGGATTTTTCGCTTCCGAAACATCCAGGGGGTTCGGTCGTTTTATCATCAACAATGCCACACCAAACAAAATTAAGCCGAAAACGGTTTCCAGAGTGGGAGCGGAAATTCGGGTTGCCAGGGAACTGCTCAACACAGCTCCACTTAAGGTGGAAAGATTGAATAAAAATGCCAGCCGGATGTTGGTTAATCCCTGGCGGATACCATGAGAAGCCACCTGGCTGGAAGTCGCCAGAATGCTCACCAGGCTCACCGCTACCGCCTGATGGATGGGAACATGCATTCCCAGTACCAGGAAAGGAACCAGCAATACCCCTCCCCCAATGCCCAGCAGGGCGCCAATTATCCCCACAATATTTCCAACGATAAACAGGAGCAGTGTTGTAATCAATTAAATTCCTTATCGGATATCTCCACTGAATGGAGCAATTGAAATGAACTTTTAGGGTGTTTACAATAAACTTGCCACCCCGAGGCGCTTCCTTGTGAACAATTCCATGGGAAAAACCAAAATTAGAGTATAAATGAATTAGCGCTGATGCAGCCGTTTCAGGAAGGTTATCAAATCTTCCCGGCTGATAATTCCCACCAGTTGACCCTGCTGCATCACCGGTAATTGATTCACCCCGTCGCTGTCCATTTCTTCCAGGGCACTCCATAAGTCGGAATCCGGTGAAACGGTTTTGAATTCCGAAGTGGGAATCATTACTGATTCCACCGGAATCCGGGGCATTTCTTCCCGGGGGATTTTTTGCAGTCGGTGCAGGGTCAGCATACCCACTACCTGTTCGCCATCAAGCACAATCACACTTCGTCTCCCCAAACCCAGAACATGGTGCGTGACCACCTCATCCAGGGTCATATCCTTTGGGATGACCGCATAATGGGGGTTCATGACCTCCGCGACGGTATGCACGCTCAGGATGCTGCGCAGTTCCTGCTGCTGCACCTGGGCGATTGCCGCACTATCCAGAAACCAACCGATAAAAATAATCCACAATCCGCCTCCGACGTTGCCGGAAAAAATTTGCATCACTCCCATGAAGATGAAGGCAAAGGCAAAAAAGCGCCCCACCGTGGCAGCTACCCGGGTGGATTTCCGAAAATCATGCGTGACACCCCATACAATGGCTCGAAAAACCCTGCCGCCATCCAATGGGAAACCGGGCACCAGGTTGAATACCGCCAATACAAAATTGATATAGCTCAGGTACTCTACCAGCGCCAGCAACGGCTCAAAACTGCTTACCAGCGGTTTGGAAAGCCAAAAAATACCGCCCAGGGCAAAACTCACTAACGGTCCGGCAATTGCAATCCAGAACTCCGACCAGGCGCTTTTCGGCTCGGTAGTAATTTGCGCCACCCCGCCAAAAATAAACAGGGTGATGCTGCGAACCGGTAATTGAAAACGCAACGCAATAATGGAATGCCCCAATTCATGAAGCAACACACTGACAAACAGCATAAGTGAGGTCACCGCACCCATCAGCCAGTAGAGAGCTACCGACCATCCTTTGAATTCCCCGGGAAAATAACTGCCTGCCAGCATCCAGGTTAACAGGGCGAAGATAAAGAACCAGGAATAATCCAGCCCAATGGGAATGCCAAATGCCCTCCCAATTCGGATGGTGTTTCGAAACATCATTTTCTCCTTATTGAATTTATACAGATGCAACTCGCCGGGAGTCTTTCGACAACATTACCGCAGGGGGAGATCAATCGATTCTCCTCCGGAATATCCCGGGCGATGTTTTTATCGAGTTATTGTAATGTATCCATCACCAATGTAAGCGATTTCAGGGAAGAAAAAAAGGGAGAAGCAATATGCCTGTCTTTAAAGAATGACGATTGGCTTGAAACCACTTAGATTGTGGCAGATTGAATCCAGCCTATTCTCCTGGGCAGCGGCCAGATTAGCCGTGTTTTTTTCAGCAACCCCAGCTACAATTCATTCCCTTATCGAGCATGTTGCGGAAAAATTCGTTCCCCAGGTCACAATGCTGCTGACCGATGATAAATGCCCGACGGCGAGACCGCCGGTAAACAGCCGCGCCAGCAATGCTTCGGAGAGCAACTTTACATCGTGCCTCAATTTTTCATCCAACCGGGCCCGCAGCCAAAGGTTGCCAGTGCTTACTTCTTATCCAGCAACTGCTCCAGCTCATCCAGAAACGGAACAAGTCCTTTATGAATTTTTTCCCGGGCGACTTCCAGGGGAAACCATTCTGCCCTATCCACTTCCGGGAATTCTTGCAATTGTCCCGACCGTGGAGGCCATTCCAGTTTAAAAGTGTTGCTAATGAAAGTGGCTGGATCAAACTCCCCCTCGAAGGCCCAGGCAACAACCCATTTTCCTCCCTTTTGCTTCACCTCTCCCAGGGGATAAAACTCCCCCTGCGGTTCCCACCCGGTTTCTTCCCGGAACTCTCGTTTAGCTGCCTCCTGGGGTGGTTCCGATTCGGTATATTCCCCTTTTGGGAATGACCAGGCGTTGGTATCCTTTTTTGCCCAGAACGGACCTCCGGGATGCACCAGCAAGACTTCCACCCTCTTTCCCCGCCGACGATAGGGGAGCAATCCAGCACTCCTTTTAGACATACATTCCTCCATCTTCTATCGCATCCGGAAAAATGCAAAATCACCCGTTCATTTGCAACCGTGGCTTGAGTAAAGTCCTATCAGGAAGTTTTTAAACTTCTTTTCAAACCGGATGATAACAACTTTCCTGAACCTACCCTTGATTTTCTGAATACCGGACGTTAAAATCTGAGAGAATTTAAAAAATATGAGCCTCTGTTAATATTAACAAATCTTGTTGAAAAAAGATAGTTCATAGCAAAAAAACCGTTCCCAATGGGGTGGAATCTTATCAACAGGCGATGGTAACTCCCCAATTTCGTTTTTGGACACGAAAATAGTGCCGACATTCTCCATTCGTTTTCTCCATTCGTGGTAATTTTTCGCTCGCAACTACCGGTTGACCTGATACCCACCCTTATTTGACAAATCCGTTTTCATACCGCATATATCATGAGATGAGCATGACCAGAGATAATGTCCGGTTGTTTTCTCTCCTCTGTTGGGAAGAATAAAAACGTTTGATCTAATTCAAGTTTCGCCACCGGAGTGTTGGATAGGTGCTTAACCAGGAGATGGGTTTTTGATAACTTACTAATTCTACTTTAAGACTTTAAGGAATTATTGAAACATGCCACCTCTCACGAGGTTTGCCGCGACTTAATCAAGATAGATTTGCTATTACCATGACACCCCTGCCGGGGTTAGGATGAGAAAATTTGCCCAAAAACCCCCTCAAACCGCGTTAGCGGTGATATGTGAATAGGAAAAAGCAACTTTCCAGTTTCCAAAACCACGTAGTGGGAGCATGTCCATGGTTAAAGTCTTAAAGTAGAACTAACGTAACGAGCCTATCAGATAACAAATTCGAACAAGCTTATTCCTGTTAGTCAGGTGAGTTGAAGGGGAGTTTAAAGCCCCCCTTCTCTAAGAAAGAGAAGGGGCCGGGGGATGAGTTCAGAAAAACGACAGTTTAAGTTTTTAACAAGTTTTTTTCACTGTTACTTAGGGAAAGGAAAAAACCTTAAGGGGAAATAACAATGGATTTAAAACGCATATATGTTGTTGGAGCCATTTTTCTAATCGTCTCTTTAGCACGCGGGCAGATGCCGATGATCCATTTCTCTCACCTCACCCCCAGAGAGGGATTAACGCACATGGCCGTTTTTGATATTTTAGAGGATCAGGATGGGTATATCTGGTTTGCGAGCCAAATGAGACTGGATCGATATGATGGCAAGGAATTCATTCATTTCCAAAACATTCCGGACGATTCCAATTCACTTTCCAATAATCTTATTACAGCACTCCTTCAGGATAAAGAGGGGTATATCTGGATCGGTACAAACGGGGGACTGAATCGATTCGATCCGGTTCTCAATCAATTTCGACACTACAAACCCGGGTCCATGAAAGCGCTTGACATCTGGGGCCTGGTTCAGGACAGCAGCGGGACTTTATGGATGGGTACACTGGGACAGGGGTTGTTTCGTTTTGACCCCCAAACCGAGAAATTTACACACTTTACTCATGACCCGGAAGATTCGAACAGTTTAAGCCACCTCATTGTTCGTGCCCTGGCAGTGGATCGAGATGGTGGGTTATGGATTGGAACGTTGGGGGGGCTGGACAAATTGGTTCTAACAAACACAGATACCAATTCTTTTTCTCCGGGTCGGGAGCAGGCAACATTTAGTCATTATCGTCATCATCCTCAAAATCCATCCAGTTTACGCCATAATGCCATTGAAAGTCTTTATATAGACCGGGAGGGAAGACTCTGGGTGGGTACCTCCGGAGGTGGGCTGAATCAGCTCATCGGTTGGGAGCATATCCACGCTTCGGATACCGGAGCATCGACACCTGAAGCATTGAAAAAACGCCCGGTATTTAAACATTATCTGCACGACCCGGATAACCCCAACAGCCTTAGTAGTAATTTTGTCACCACCATTCTTGAAGATAGCCAGGGTAGAATGTGGATTGGCACTGCCAGCCGGGGAATCAGCATATTGAGTAGGGATGGGAGCACCTTTTATAACTACCGGGCAAAAGCAGCGGATCCGCAATCGCTCAGTGATGACTTTGTGAACAAAATCATTGAAGATCGAGCCGGAAATATCTGGATTGCTACACAGGAAGGTGGTGTCAACCAATATTCTCCCTACAATCAAAAATTTACTCATCTTCTCACCAAATCGGAATTGCCGGAAGGTTTAGAAAGAAACAACTTGAACGCTGCCATTGAAGATGAAAACGGTGATTTGTGGGTAAGTTTTATTGGATATGGGTTAGCGAAGTACGATCGGAAGCGAAGAAAAGTAATCGATGTGGGCTCATTGTTTTACCAGCACAGTTCCAAATTACGGATCCCCACACCTGCTATATGTCGGGATGCCGCCGGCATTTTCTGGTTGGGCACCTGGGGAGATGGTATCCGTAGATTTGATCCCAAAACCCACCAGATTACTTTTTATCGCCACAACCCCAATGATCCCAATAGCCTGAGCGATGATCGCATCATTGGCATTTTTCCTCGTAGCGATGGCACCATCTGGATTACCACTCAATCCGGTGGTTTAAATCGATTTGATCCGGCGACCAATACCTTTACCCGCTTCTCTTACGATCCTGCCGATTCCACCAGCATCAGCAGCAACTTGACCCACAGTATGTGTGAGGATCGCAACGGCTCTCTGTGGGTATCCACCCTGGGAGGGGGAATAAACCAACTTATAGAGGACACACTCTACACCACCCGCAACGGGCATCCAGTCATTCGGAGCATTGAAAGAAAATTCCGAAGATATCAGCATGATCCGCAGGATACTGCCAGCCTTATCCACGATCTGGTTATGGCGCTTCATGCGGATTCCCATGGCAATTTATGGATAGGCACACCGGCCGGATTGGATAAACTGGATATCGAAAAAGGTACTTTTCACCATTACTCGAAACAAAACGGATACCCCTTTGCTCTGGTGACCCACATCCAGGAGGATAGTCGGGGTACGCTGTGGGTGCTTACCACCAATGGATTGATCAAATTCAATGAACAGGGTCTTGACGAAACGGGTAAACAATTTCGAATCTTCGATTTTACCGATGGCCTGGGAGTGGCACTATTACCGACCGTACCGTCGGCTACATGGCGAAGTTCCAGTGGGGAAATCTACCTGGCGGGGTATGATGGGCTCACGACTTTTTATCCGGATCAAATAAAACTCAATCCCTATGTTCCCCCGGTTCAAATCACTAAATTTTCAATATTCGGTCATCCGGTTCCACTGGATACCAATATTACCTTTAAAAAAACCATTTACCTCACCTACGATCAGAATACATTCACATTTGAATTTGCTGCCCTGAATTACGTTCAGCCCCACAAAAATCAATATGCGTATCAATTGGAAGGGCTTGACCCGGATTGGGTTTACTGCGACAACCGTCATGTAGCCCACTACACGAACGTCCCGCCCGGTGAGTATACCTTCCGGGTCAAAGGTTCCAACAACGACGGGGTCTGGAACGAGCAGGGCGCTTTGGTGCGCATCATCATTACCCCACCCTGGTGGCGCACCGGCTGGGCGTATGCAGGCTATATCCTGCTCATTGCATTGATATTGTTTTCCATTCGCCGTTTTGAAATGAATCGCCTTCATCTGCGCCATCAATTGAAACGTCGAGAGTTTGAAGCGCTCAAATTGCAGGAAATCGATGAGATGAAATCTCGTTTCTTCGCCAACATCTCCCACGAATTTCGTACCCCATTGACCCTGATTCTGGGTCCCCTGGAAACCCTTCTGAGTAATGATGTCAACAGCAAATCGAAACAACTCTTATACATGGTGCGACGGAATGCCCTGCGGCTCCAACACCTCATCAATCAGCTTCTCGCTCTATCAAAACTTCAGGCTGGACGGATGACGCTCCGTGTGCGACGGGTGAACCTGGCTGCGTTTCTTCGCACCCTGGTGATGGCATTTGCTTCCCTGGCAGAAAGTAAACAGATTCAATTGTCGTTCAAAGCCTCTTCAAATGAGATATGGGCTTATGTGGATCGTGATGCGGTGGAGAAGATCATTACCAATTTGCTTTCCAATGCCTTCAAGTACACCCCGGAAAGAGGAAAAATCATGGTTACAGTTGGCAGGAGTCATCAGAAGTCTCTGCCAACTGCCTCTGCCGCCTTTGTAAAGACAAATGAGTTTGTTGAAGTCGTGGTAAATGATACCGGTACTGGTATCCCCGCCGATAAACTTCCTCATATTTTCGACCGCTTTTACCAGGTGGATAATGCCGGCTCCCATGCTCAGAAAGGCACCGGCATTGGACTATCGCTGGTAAAGGAGTTGGTGGAGTTGCATCATGGGAGAATTGAGGTAAGCAGCACCCCCGGGCAGGGCTCTACTTTTTCTCTCTATTTACCGTTTGGGAACGATCTATTCAATCCTGAGGAAATTGTGGAAGATGAAGAACCCGTCGACCGCATATTTAATGGAGAGATTGAGGATGCCCCGGCATCGGAAGGGGAAATCCACCCTGTGAAAACCACCTCCGATCACGCACCGCTGGTCTTGATTGTAGAAGATAATGCCGATATGCGATGCTACATCCGGGGGCATCTGGAATGTGACTATCGGATCATCGAAGCTCAGAGCGGGCGGGATGGGTTTGAGTGCGCCGTTGCCGAGATACCGGACCTGATCATCAGCGATGTGATGATGCCGGAAATAGATGGGTTTACCCTGTGTCAGAAGCTGAAAAGCGATCCCCGAACCGGACACATCCCGGTAATACTGCTAACCGCCCGTGCATCCGGGGAGAGTAAAATCGAAGGGCTGGAAACCGGAGCCGATGATTACATCATCAAGCCCTTTGATGTGAAGGAATTGCTGGTGCGGGTAAAGAACCTGATTGACCAGCGGAAGCGGCTGCGGGAGCAATTTCAACGGGAATTTATAATGGAACCCGGTGAAGTGGAAATTATCAGCGCTGATAATCGTTTTCTGCAACGTTCAATGGAAGTTGTACAAGCACACCTCGATGATCCGGATTTTACTGTAGAACAATTCACCCGGGAACTGGGCATGAGCCCCATGCAACTACACCGCAAATTAAAGGCCTTAACCGGGCAATCCGCCTCAGGTTTCATCCGCCTGGTACGCCTGAAACATGCCGCCCAACTCATCGAAAAAGGGTATGGCAACATCTCGGAAATTGCCTATGAAGTGGGATTCAACAATCCTTCCTATTTTGCCGCCCGGTTTCGGGAGGTGTATGGGATGTCACCGAAAGCCTACGCAACCCAAAAGCAGTTGAAAAGAGAAAAGGAGATAAGTTGATAGCTCCTTCGAGAGAATCCCCATGAGTGGCAGCGGGTTACCCCGGCGCGAATTCCTCCCTGATGTTAGTTTTGTGGCATTTTTTGATAGATGTGTGGTAGAATTTTTTATCTCCCCCATCTAATTTACATTCCCATATAATTTAAATCATTCATATTCGATTCATAACAAATCATAATTAGTAGGGGGTGTATTATGAAAACGAAAATACTACTTTTGCTGGTAATGATTGGATTTGGATGTGTAAAGCTTAGTGCCCAGCAATCCCAGAATACCACGCTCATCGGCCACTGGCCCAATGGTATTTGTACTACCGTATATGGGGTAGGCACGCTGGGATATGTGGGAAACGGGGCAGCGGTGGATATTCTCGACCTCAGCAATCCGGCTGCACCGGTAGTGTTAGGTCAAGCGGCCCTGCCCGGAAACGTTAATGACATCTTTGTTTCCGGGAACTATGCTTATGTAGCGGCTTTATCTGCCGGTTTGCGAATTTTGGACGTTTCCGATCCGGTAAATCCGGTGGAGGTGAATTTCCTGGAAACCCAGGCAGCATCGTGGCGGGTTTTTGTTGAAGGAAATTATGCCTACCTTGCCGATGGCAGTGCTCTCCGCATCGTTGATATATCCGATCCGGCAAATCCCCTGGA
>CAYYGL010000046.1:0-28516 GCA_964471235.1 uncultured Calditrichaceae bacterium | reverse complement strand
CTCTGCTAATATTGTTTTTTTGCTAAATAATACTTGTTGCATTTTTAGGGTAATATGCAAAAGTCAACTGAACAAGTAATCAAACTTCTCTTATTAGCTTATCTCTTTCTCTACCATGGGGCGGGGGTACATGCGCAAGAGGAATTTAAAATCATTTATACAGTTCGCCCCTATGCCATCTGTTCTCCCCAACCCCCTTTTGAAGAACTCCGAGACAGTAATGGTGATTCTTGGTTGGAACATATTGAAAACGAATTTCATGCCAGCGGTGTGAAATTGTTCATTGATTGGAGTCTATTCCCCAATCCGAAAAATGTGAATTTAAGCTCAACACAACATTTAATAAAGACGCTCGAACTTATCAAAAAACACAAATTAGATTTATACGTAGGTGTAAAGTTAAGTAGTCTTCCGGGATTTATTGTGAAACAAACTTCTAAAGATTTATTCCAAAAAACATTTGATGGGAAGGTTGCAGTGCTACCCAATGTAACACCAATGTTGGATTTTGCGAATTCTAAAGCACGACAAATGATGGGGAATTACTACACAAGTTTATTAGAATTACTTTCCAAGGTCAGTACTCCCCAAGAGGTCATTCCTACCTTTACCTGGGATGCAGAGATGGAGTTCGAGCATCGTTTTTTTACAGGTTACTCCGACTCTATGCAAGTTTACTTTCGAAAGTTCTTAAAGGAACGTTATAATAACAATTTAGAACTTCTTAACTTCACTTGGGGTTTGGGCAATTTTAATAAATCCATTGCTTCGTTTGATGACATTGTTATCGAGCCACAATGGGGCAACCCCAAGAATCATTATCTTCCCTTTAAGGAGTATCCGAACAGTGTCGGGAGATTGGATTGGCTCCATTTTCGTACTTATATGCTTAAAAGGCAATATGATTTTTTTAAAGCTATCAATAATAAATTTGGATATAAAATGCCCATTCAAATTGGATGCACTTTTGATGACCGAATTGAACGTAGGGGGTGGACAGATATAACCCCACTATTAAAAGATGCGGATGGTATTCGCGTTGCTGACATACCAGGGCGTGATGAGAGTTTTGCCTTTCAAGCAACTTTTCTGAAATCGTTAATGGATTATTGGCTTTGGGTTCGTAAGCGGAATACAAGCGCCCCTCGCAAATCATTCGTTTTTTCTACCGAAGTGAATTACCCCGGTTATAAAGGATTTACCCCATCACAACTCACATCAAGTTGGAGCAAACAAGTAAGAGCATATTATGAACGCGGTGCTGATGCGCTCTTTATTCATGGATGGTATAAAAAATATGATAGAGATTTTTTACTTAAATGCCGTAGAACATATAAAAGCTGGTTAGATACTTTAAAGTCTTACAAAAACAAAAAGGTAATAAGATTGCCGTTATATAAGGAAGCGGTTCACTTTTCTGCTGCACGCATTCCTATTCTACATGGCTATAATCTTAACACTGGTTCGACAATCGAAACTTTTGAAGCTCTCTATCCTTTTCAAGCAGATTATCAATTTATTACGGATTATATGATTCTTGAATCTCCTGAATTCCTGAACAGATTTTCAAAAATTCATTTTACTTCTAATAGTGAGTATATGCAATTTGATGTTTTTAAGTCTTTGCTCTCATTAAAAATAAAAACAGATTATGAACTCGCTACCTTTGATTCCAGTCTAGAGAAATACTCTCACGTTGCAGGCTTTAGGAATGAAATAGACGAGCCACAGTCAGATTTGAAAGTTAACTTTGTGTGGCGAACCAGAAAAGACCTTCAACATTTATTCCCTGAAGGAAACAAATGTGATCCAATAATTGCAGAGAAAAGTGGTTGGCCAATCCACAAAGATTTTATCGATTGGTGTTTCTTAAAGGGAAATCAGGAGTATCAAGACTTAAACATTAATTATTCGAATTGGAATTCTATGGGGCTTTTATATTGGACGTTTGATGCTGATTTGCAAACCAAGTTTCCAGATGGTTATCATTCGAAAACAAATAAGAATTATACATTGCTTGATTTTTTAATCAATGAAGCTAAAATTGAAAAAGAACCTCAACTTTTCTTACATTGGCCTCTTCTTCCATAAAAATAAACTCTGTTTAAAAAAATGTCACTTTATTGAAATTAATAATAATGCAAGAAATATTTGTTCTAAGTTGTTGTTTTCTAAAATGTTTTAGATTTCTACACCCAATATTGCCTGATGTGAATTGTGACTCCCAATATCCTTTACATTGACGCTATTAACGCTTCCTCTCAATACAATTATTGCCTTATGTCGATTTTGGCAAAAGAGCAAATTCCGATTCGTTTCCTTACTACGGAGTTTATTTGGGAACCAGATTTCCCTAAAGCACCTTTTGCCGAATATTTTTTCTTCCCCAAATCAACCTATCTTTGCAAACAATTCTCACTGAATCAGAAAATTCGTCGTATCCTGCGTGCGGTCGAATATCTTCATGATATTCGACGTTTGAAAAAATTGGTAAAACAATTTTCTCCGTCGATTGTCCATTTTAATTGGAGTCGATTACCTTCCTTAGATTATACACTAATTCGATTTTTGAAAACTTTGGGGATAGAAGTAATTTATACTGCCCACAATTTTCTTCCTCATGATACATCGAAAAAATATGTACAGCAATTTCAACGCATATATGAGGAGGTGGATAAAATTGTCACCCTGACATCCTATGTAAAAAATTGTTTAGTAACGGAAATTGGTATTTCAGCAAATAAAATAAAAATTATTCCTCATCCAAACTTTTTGCCATTATTAGACGCTTATCATTTGGAGCCTCCACGCAGGAGTAAAAAGTTAAAAACCATCATTTTTTATGGTCAAATACATCCCTATAAAGGACTGGATGTTTTGATTAATGCCTGTCCGCTGATCTTTTCAGAAATTCCCGAATGCATTTTAAAAATATGTGGAAATCCGTATGAAGATTTCAGTAAATATGACAAACAAATACATCAGTTGAAACTACCGCCGGAGAAAGTTCAGAAACATTTATATTATCTTTCAACAGAAGAAAGTATAAACCAGTTGTTATCCAGCGATATTGTAGTTTTACCTTATAAAAGAAGTAGTCAAAGCGGGGTCATCCCTTTAGCCACTTCATTGGGAATTCCGGTGGTTGGTAGTGCAGTTGGTGGGATTCCGGAAATGATTCAAGAAGGAGTAAATGGTTCTTTGGTACCAGCGAATGATTCAGTTGCTTTAGCTCATAAAATTATTAATTTACTTAAAGATTATCAGGCATTGGAGGCACTTAAAACCAATGCTCGATTTGCTTCTGAAAAAATTTTCCCAACGGAGGTTATTCGGGAGAAATTTTTAACTTTGTATAAAAATTGCTAATTCAAATTTTAATCCTGAGATGGTGACTTTGTGGATGAATTGGTATCAGTAATAACGCCTTCTTTTAACACTGCTCGGTTTATCGGAGCGGCGATAGAATCTGTTATTGCCCAGACATATACAAACTGGGAAATGATTATCGTCGATGATCATTCTTCTGATGGAAGCATTGAGATAATTGAAAAGTATTCCAGTAAAGACTCCCGTATTAAACTAATTCGGCTAGACAAAAATCATGGCCCGGCAATTGCAAGAAATAAGGCGATACAAGAGAGTAAAGGACGTTTTATTGCCTTCTTGGATAGTGATGATTTGTGGAAAAGAAATAAACTTGAACGTCAAATTTCATATATGATCCAACATAATGCCTCTTTTACCTTCTCTGCTTATCAACGAATTGATGAATTGGGCAATCCAATCGGCGATGTGATTGAGGTCCCTGAAAGAGTGACATATAACGACTTATTGAAATCTTGTGTTGTTGGTTGTTTAACAGCAGTTTACGACAGCAAAAAAATTGGTAAAGTGTATATGCCTGTGATTCGCAAAGCTCAGGATTATGCCTTGTGGCTAAAAATTCTTAAAATGGGAGAAATTGGCTATGGCATCCAGGAGAACCTCGCTTATTATCGCATTCGACCCCATTCTATTTCCCGAAATAAAATGGTGAAAGCTTTTTACCAATGGCATATCTATCGAAAAGTTGAAAAGCTCTCATTCCATAAAAGCCTGTATTATATGGGACATTATGGTTATTATGGTTTAAAAAAAATGAAGAAATAGTCATGTGTGACCACTAATTTCACCAACTGTTCATTAAACCCATGCTCACCGTCACAACCATCTTCGGCACTCGCCCGGAAGCCATCAAAATAGCGCCGGTGATTAAAGAGTTGCAACAGTATACCGGTGCCATACGACCGATTACTGTGCTTACTGCCCAGCATCGGGAAATGTTGGACCAGGTTATGGAGTTGTTCGAGCTTCACGTTGACTACGACCTGAATATTATGTCCGATGATCAGAAATTGGGTGATGTTACCTCCGCTGTCTTGCAAAAATTAGCTCCTATTTTACAACGGGAATTGCCGGATCTGATTTTAGTTCAAGGCGATACCACCACCACCTTTGCCGCCGCCTTAGCCGCTTTTTACCATAAAATTCCAGTCGGGCATATTGAAGCGGGTTTACGAACTTATGATCGTTACTACCCCTATCCGGAAGAAATCAACCGTCGCTTAACATCCGAATTAGCCACATTTCATTTCGCCCCCACTCAATTGGCTAAACAAAATTTATTAAAAGAGGGCTATCCCGAAGATGCCATCCTGGTTACCGGAAATACGGTGATTGATGCTCTGCTGATGATTTTGGAGAAAGGGAGTATTTCTCAAAATCCTCCTGAAAACGATGGGAAGAAAATCTTAGTCACCGCTCATCGTCGGGAAAATTGGGGAAAACCATTAGAAAACATCTGTCGGGCTATTTTAGAAATTGTGAATCAACATAACGATGTGAGAATCATTTTCCCGGTTCATCTAAATCCAAATGTCCGCACAACTGTATTTTCTTTGTTAGCCGATCACGACCGGATTCAATTAACAGACCCAATGGATTATTTCGAGTTTGTCCAAGCCATGGCACAAGCTTATCTAATTCTGACAGATTCCGGTGGGATACAGGAAGAAGCGCCGGCATTGGGGAAGCCGGTACTGGTACTGAGAAGTGAGACCGAGCGCCCGGAAGCCATTGAAGCCGGTACTTGCAAATTGGTCGGAATCGATCGGGTACAGATTGTTGAGGAAGTTCATAACCTGCTTGTGAATCCCACAGATTATGAAAAAATGGCACAAGCCCAAAATCCTTATGGGGATGGGAATGCCAGTCAACGGATTGTTCGTTATATTCTGGATCGCTTTGACAAAAACGGATGATCTTGAAAATTGGTGTCATTGAATAGCTTATCCACCTAAGTTGTAGAACCGTAAGATCCTCCTCAACAGATTTTTTAACAATTTGCCCCTTCCCGTTCAATCCGTTAGATTAACCAGGTTGTATCGGTTTCATTATTTGGCAGAAACGCAAGGTTCCCTCAACATAGGGGACCTCTCCGGTTTTTTATTGCACGGGATAGGGGCATTTTGGCATGTCAACCATTGCATTACTATTTACATCCATGCTTACCTCCGGCATCGTGGTAGGACTTTCCCGGAACATAGCTACCCGGCTTGGTATCGGTGCCCTGCCCAGTGTACGGAAAATTCACCGCGGATTTAAACCGGTGTTGGGAGGACTGGGCATTTTCGCCGGGTTAATTCTCGGCATTTTGACTGCCAATGTGCTCCACATTCTTCCTTATGACATCTGGCAGCAAGAGGTTTATTTCTGGCTGGGCTTGTTCATCATCCTCGTTACCGGCATGGTAGATGACATTCGGGGCATTACCCCGGTGCAAAAATTTCTCGGGCAGTTTTTAGCTGCCGGTGCGGCTGCCATAAGCGGCTGCCTGATCGAGGCATTTTACAGCCCCGGCGGGGCAACGTTTTCCCTGGGGCAATTCAGCATCCCCTTTTCCATCCTCTGGGTGATGTTTATCATCAACGCCGTCAATTTGATGGATGGGTTAGATGGGCTGGCTGCCGGTATGAGTTTGATAACTATGACCGGATTCGCCATCATTGTTAGTTTACATGGGAATATCTTTTTGGGAGTGGTTGCCCTCTCCTTGATGGGTGCATTACTCGGTTTTCTCAAATTCAATTACCATCCCGCCTCTATTTTTATGGGGGATGCGGGTAGCCTGGTGCTGGGGTATCTCTTAGCCTGCTTTTCCGTGGAAGCACTCAAAATCTCAAACAGTCACCAGGTTTACTTCCTCGCTTCGCTGGTCATGTTGGGCATGCCCTTAACCGACACCCTGATCGCTTTTTTCCGTCGCATGGGCAGGGGGGACCATCCCTTTAAACCGGACCGGGAGCACATTCATCACCGCTTGCTAAAATTGGGTGTGTCGCACCTTGACACGGTGTGGTTGTTGTATTACTGCACTTTGCTTTATGTTACCCTGGGCGTGTTGATGGTTTTCTATATGGAATTAGCCGGTACCCTCCTCTTTGTGGTTGCTTTTGCATTCTCGATCTTTTGGGCGTGGCGGTTGGGTTACCTGGAAACCCGGCGTTTCGTCAGTTTTGGGGTCCGTGAACAGGAAACCAGCGCCTCCCTGCGTCCCCCGGTGCATGTCAACCGTATCTGGCATCAAATCGCCATTATGTTAGGCGATATCTTCTCCCTTACCATAGCACTTTTATTAACCTATTGGTTCCGGTTTGAATCCGGCATGGTGCATCCGTTTACCATAAAAGCCCTTCATGACTACTTCTCCGAACCGGTATTCTTGTTTTTTGTCGGATTTTGGTTACTGCTTTTCTGGCTGAATGGTCTTTACCGGATGCCCTGGGATGTGTCCCGGTTCGAAAAAGCCATTAAGGTATCCCGGGTGATCGCCTTTGGTATTTTGCTGCTCCTTATCTTCCTGAATTTAGACCTACTGTTTAACAGCAATCCCAAAGCACCCCTGAATCAGTACCAATTGACCACTCTGGCGTTTTACGCCATTATTATGGTGATTTGTGTTAATGGAGTTCGGCTGTTGATTATCGAGTTTGAAAAACGCTTTCACCTGTTTGAATACACCTACAAAAATACCCTGTTAATTGGCACCACCCGGAAAGCCAAAAACATAATCCGGGACATCCGGCAAAACCATCACTTGTTATATAACATTCTGGGGGTAGTCGAGCGTCATTCGAAGCAGTCTCTGTTTGAAGGAGTGCCGATTGTTGGCGATTACCATGAACTGCCGGAGTTAATTCATCGCTACCAGGTGGAAGAAATCATCGTTGCCCTGAACGAGCGGAATAAAGAAGACCTGCTAAACATTATCGGGATATGCGACCGCTTACAGGTGGTCGTGAAAACACTCCCGGAACTCCAGGCAATCGTCTCCGGGCGTACCCCTCACCTGGCTTCCCATGCACTGATCCGAATTTTTCCCGAGAACATGGTTTTATGGCAATGGATCATCAAACGAATCATTGACATCCTGTTCGCGCTTATCCTGATGATTGGTTTACTGCCGTTCTGGTTGGCATTGATGGTGTTAGTGCGTTTGAGTTTCCATCAAACGACCATTGTAAAGGTGCCGATTTTGGGGAAAAATGCCCGGATTTTTAACATGTACCTGTTCCGCCTTGGCAGGGAGGATACCTTATGCCAATTGGGTTACCGGGGAGATATTCCCAAAAAGCCGCTGCACCCCCTGGGTGCATTTTTGTTCCGAACCCATTTGTATAAACTACCCCAGGTGTTTAATATTTTACGGGGGGATATGAGTCTGGTGGGACCGCGCCCGGAGCCACCGGACTGGTACCGTTCCAATCAGCACCGGTTACGATTCCTCCACCGTCGCTTAATGGTTCGCCCGGGAATAACCGGCATTGCCCAGGTAAAATACCGCTTTGAGATGTCACCGAAGAAAATCCGGGAACGCTTAAAACTGGATATCTTTTACGTGGAAAATATTTCGCTGCGGTTAGATTTTCAGATTATTCTACGAAGTATTTTATTGTTCTTTCACAGAAACAAAAAGGCAATCAAGGAAAAGGCTAAAATTGAAAAAGGTTGATGGGGAGATGAGGTATGAGTTGGCAGGGGTTGATAAAGCTTTCAGCCGTCATCAGTCGGATATCAGCGATCAGCGTAAACGGGTAGATGGGGTATGAGTAGCAGACACAACTTGCTCTCATCGGGTTTGGTAGTAACCTGGGAATCAGTGTTCAGTAAAGCATTGTTTCTTCACGTTTTACTCGTCACGCATTATATTTCGCTGTTCACGGTTCATTCGTTCTCAATCCCCATATCCGAAAAAAACATCCGTACGGAAAGCCATGCAAACACAACCGTTGATTTCCATCGTCATCGTTAATTATAATGTCAAAGAATATTTGGAACAGGCGTTGCTTTCTTTGCAGCGTGCACTACGCAAATATTCCCACGAAATTTTTGTGGTTGACAATGCCTCGGTGGATGGCAGTGTAACGTATATTCGGCAACGCTTTCCGGAGATCATCCTGATTGAGAATTCTGAGAACCTGGGCTTTGGTCGAGCAAATAACATTGCGTTAAAGAGGGTGTGCGGAAAGTTTGTGGTGCTAATTAATCCCGACACGGTGGTGCAGGAAGACACGTTTGAGAAGCTGTTGGCGTTTTTCGAACAACAGCCGGATGCCGGTGCCGCTACCTGCAAAATCATCAATCCGGATGGCTCCTTCTCGGTGGATTGCCGGCATAGCATTCCCACACCATCAATTGCCTTCTGGAAAGTCATTGGGCTCAGCAAGCTTTTTCCGCGCAGTAAATTTTTTGCCCGATATAATTTAACTTACCTCGATCCGGATCAAACCTACCCGGTGCCGGCTATCTCCGGCTCCTTTATGATGATCAAAAAGGAAGTTCTCGATCAGGTCGGTTTCTTTGACGAACGCTTTTTCATGTATTGTGAGGACATCGACCTTTGCCACCGCATTAACCAAACTCCGTTTAAAATTTATTACGTTCCCACCTCACAAATTATTCATTACAAGGGAGAAAGCACTCGAAAAGATAACCTGGATTACGTGGTCACTTTTAACAAAGCCCTCTATCAGTTCTTTCAAAAATACTATGCCCAACATACCGCTTTTTTCTTCCGCTGGTTAATCACCCTTGGCATCGTCTTCCGGGGCATGTTTATCTATTCCCGGAATTTTCTTCGGGAGCATTTCCCGCTGGTACTGGACACGGTAATCTTAAATGTCGTGCTCCTGGTATCATTCATTGTCCGTTTTGAATTTCACCGTGGATTTTACTGGAAAGACTTTTTCAATCACTATTGGGTGATCAACTTCATCTCCACGATTATCTTTTTAGGAAGCGGATTTTACCTGGAAGTTTACCCCCGTCACCGCCTCTCCATCCAGAGTATTGTAAAAGTGAATATGGTCACCTTTACCCTGTTGGCATCGTTAACTTTCTTCCTGAAACAGTTTGCCTTCTCCCGGATGGTGGTGCTGATTGCGGCGTTTGGTTCCCTGCTTTTCATGATGTTGTGGCGTATTATCCTGAAACGATACTACCGGGGAGACCGAAGCGCCTGGGGAAAAGATCTGTTCAGCAAACCCACCATCCTGGTGGGCAATGGCAAGGGGGCGGCAATGCTCTATCAAAAAATTCGGGAGATGAAAGACATCGGTTATGAATTGATCGGAGTGGTAACGATTGAAGAAAATGGTCATGAGTTTCGGGAAAATCAGATTCCGGTGTTAGGGCGGATGGAAAACCTGGAAAAGTTGATTGCGTTATACCGGGTGCGTCAGGTTATCTTTTCCTCAGAGAAGCTCAGCTATGAAACCATTCTGAAAACCATGAGCAAAATCTCCCGGGCTCATCTGGAGTACAAAATAGCCCCGTCCAATTTGGAAGTGGTGATTGGCAAATCTTCCATCGAACGACTGGATGATTATCCGTTGTTAGACATTGAATACGCTATCGGCAACCCATTTAACCGTTTTGTAAAACGATTGTTTGACCTGACGGTCTCAATTCCTGGTTTTATCCTCGGCTTGCCTGTCATGTTGCCCGTGTTTCTGATATGCCGGAAAAAAATTCGGGCGGTTCGAATCATAGGACATAAAGGAGAAGGGATAACCCTTTACCAGGCGGAGACCGGGCGTCCTCATTCGCTGTTAAACCTGTGGCTGTTGTTCTGGGCAGTGATTCAAGGAAAACTAACCCTGGTAGGCGCACCCTTCGAGCAGGAAAATCAGCACCATCCCTTTACCCGGTACTGGCATCAACCGGGCATTACCGGTCTGGTACAGATTAATCAAGATAAAATTACCACAACAGAAGATATGGAAAAGTACTATCTGTTTTATCTGAAAAATCAATCGTTGTTGTTAGACCTGGAAATCCTGATGCGTGCCCTGTTTAAAACGGAGTGATTGCCAATCTCCTATCTTAAATTCACTTGCATTTCAACAGAGTACCGAATATATTATTCCGCATTTTTTATGAATAACCAATAGAGTGGAGGCTTCTGATGAAAGCCATTCGATTCATCGGCGTTAGTTTGTTGGCAGTATTTCTGGTGCTTTCCTGCTCGGAAGAGATGGGAGAAAAAGAGTATTTTGACCTTGCCAATCAATATATGGGGCAGCAAAATTGGGAAAAGGCAGAACAAAATTTTGAAATCATTTATCAAAAATTCCCCAATGGAGTCTTCAGTTCCAAGGCGTTGTTTATGATGGGCTATCTGAATGCGAATCATCTGAACAACCTGGAAAAAGCCAGAAAGTATTACACGGAGTTTCTGGAGAAATACCCCAACCACGAATTGGCGGATGATGCCAAATATGAGTTGGAGAATTTGGGGAAAGATGTTGAAGATTTACCGTTTTTAAAAGGAGATGAGGAGGCTTCCCCGGAAAGTACCTCGAACTCTGAGGGCAAGGTAGTCTCTGCTAAAAAATAAGCATCGGAATTTTTGATGCACCGGGGGTGGGGTTGCCTGACTTCACCCCTTTTTTAATTTTGTGGGAACTTTCTCTCGTTTACCGGGTATTGGGAATCTATTTTAAGGTAAAATTGATGTTGCCATCATAATGTTGCATTAGCTGAAGGAGAGTGCAAACATTCATAAAGAAGGGATATGGCTTCTCCTCTTTCATACTAAACCGGTAGTGAGCTGTGCCATGGTTCAAATTGGAACTCCCATTCGCTTTTTGATTATTCTTCTTGCTGTGCATTCCCATCTCCTGGCGGGAGCCACCAGGTTACAAAATGACAGCACTTCTTCCACCCCGGTCCCATCTTCCCAAATCGAATTGAAAACTTATGTGGAATCCAGTCGGGTGCCCTTAAATCGACCGGTAATCTTTCATGTGGAACTTTCCTGGATTGGCGATATGAGTCGCTATGACATCGAACCGATTCCATTGCCGGTGTTAACCAATCTAACCATGGAGGGCAGCGGCTCCGCTTACCGATTAGACCCCCTCAAAGAGAATAGCTACCGTTCTGTTAAAAGTTTTACGTATCAATTCCGCCCCCTCTCCCTGGGAATGGCATACATCGACGGGCTTACCATTAAATATACCGATTCCCAAACCGGCAAAACCGACGCCCTTTATTCCCAGCGGATGATGATCGAGATTGTCGATCCCCTGCCGGAAAATTCTTCGGGGGTTACGCGTTCTTTGATTTACCTGGCGTTGTTAACGATTTTTTCCCTGACCATTTTTTACTTTGTGATTCGCTACATTCAAAAGCGGCGGGCAAAGAAAAAGTTGCCCGTGCTCCCCCGGGTATCGCCGGCAGCAGAATACCTGAAACAGCTCTCCCAGGAGATTGATCCCAAGGGAACGAATCTGAATGAGATGACCAACCGTCTGTTAAAACTGTTCCGGGAGTTTTTGCAGAAGGAGTTCTCCCTTTCCCCCGGTGCGGCTGCCGGGAAAGAGGTTTGCAATTATCTGGCGGAAAAAGGCTTAACCGATGAAACATTACAGCCAATCCGGAAGATGTTTGAAGAGGCAGAGGTGGTTATTTTTGGCGGTAGGGAAATACAGCCGGACGATTTCTCTCGTTTTTATACCATCGTGGAAAATTTTTTGGAAAACCGAAAAGACGTGTGGGAAGCCGAACACACACAATGAAGGAGGAACGATGCAGCAGGTAGATATCCAGGCAATCAATGCAAAAATCGAACAAGAAAGTGCCTTCGTAGAAAAAATAATGTCTGAAATCGGTAAGGTGATCGTTGGGCAGAAATACATGGTGGAACGACTGCTGATTGGCATGTTGAGCAATGGGCATATTCTTCTGGAAGGGGTGCCCGGTCTGGCGAAGACGCTGACGGTGAACACCCTGGCGCAGATTATCTCTTGCAAATTTCAACGAATCCAATTTACGCCCGATTTGTTGCCCGCAGACCTGGTGGGAACCTTGATATACAACCAGCGTTCCGGGGAGTTTACCACCCACAAGGGTCCCATCTTCTCCAACCTGATCCTGGCGGACGAAATCAACCGCTCTCCGGCAAAGGTGCAAAGCGCCCTGCTGGAAGCCATGCAGGAACGCCAGGTAACCATCGGCGACGAAACCTATCCCCTGGAAGACCCTTTCCTGGTGATGGCGACTCAGAATCCTATCGAGCAGGAAGGCACCTACCCCTTGCCGGAAGCCCAGGTTGACCGGTTTATGTTAAAATTGAAGGTGACCTATCCCAGCAAGGCAGAAGAACTGGAGATTGTGCGGCGCATGGCTGGCGAAAACACCCCGGGTGTGCAGCCGGTCGTCAGTCCGGCAGAGATTGTGTCCGCCCGCAGCGTGGTGAATGAGGTATATATGGCGGATAAAATTGAAGAGTATATCATCGATCTCGTTTTTGCCACCCGGGAGCCGGAAAATTTCGGCCTGTCGGATTTAAAACCGCTGATTGCCTTCGGTGCCTCTCCTCGCGCATCCCTGAACTTAAAGAAAGCTGCCAAAGCCCATGCGTTCCTGCGCCGCCGTGGCTTTGTGAATCCCGATGATGTGAAAGCCATCGCCTACGATGTGCTTCGCCACCGCATTATCGTGACCTACGAAGCGGAAGCGGAACAGGTCGATTCCGAATACATTATCCGCCAGGTGCTGAATAAAATTGAAGTACCGTAGGGGAGGGTGCCCCGTTTTTTGGGGCGGGAGGGGTTAGGTGGGGTTAAAAAACACCCACTTAACCATGAATAAGATCGATTACTCATTACTCGTTAAATGTACGGTTCACGTTTCAAAAGCGAAATCCGTTTTCTGATCACCTGACGTTTGGAAAATTAAGGGTGCCCGAGCGACAAACATGGATACCAAAGAACTTCTCAAAAAAGTACGTCAAATAGAAATCAGCATCCGCGGGGTGGTAAATGAAGTCTTTGCCGGGGAATACCACTCCGTGTTCAAAGGCCGGGGGATGGAATTTGCCGAGGTGCGGGAATACCAGTTCGGAGACGATGTACGAAACATCGACTGGAATGTCTCGGCACGCATGAACCATCCATTTGTGAAGGTATTCGATGAGGAGCGGGAACTAACAGTGATGATCCTGTTCGATAGCAGCGCTTCGGAAGCCTTTGGCACCCGGGGGCAGATGAAGGCGGATGTTGCCACTGAAATTGCCGCCCTGCTTGCCTCTTCAGCGATTAAAAACAATGATAAAGTGGGTTTGATTATTTTCAGCGACACCATTGAAAAATTTGTGCCGCCCCGGAAAGGTCGTCAGCATGTGCTGCGGGTGATCCGGGAGCTGCTGTTTGCTGCGGAAGAAAAAACACGCGCACCATCCTCCCAAACCGATATCGGGGGCGCCCTGGAGTATCTGAATAAAATTGTGAAGCGCCGGGCAACCGCTTTTCTCATCAGCGACTTTATGGCGGAGGGGTTTGAAAAAGATTTGCAGATCGCCAATAAGCGGCACGACCTGGTGGCCATTCACATTATCGATCCCCTGGAAGAACGTCTCCCGTCGGTGGGCTTAATCGAACTGCAGGACCTGGAAACCGGCGAGATGATTCTGGTGGATACCTCCGTGCGGGAAATTCGGGAGACCATCTCCGAGAATGCCCTCTCCGAAAAAAGCGAGTTGGAGAAGTACTTTAAATCAATCGGAATGGATTATATCGACATCTATACCAATCGCCCCTATGTGGCACCGTTGACCAAATTCTTCCGGATGAGAGCCCGGCGGTTTCGATAGTGGGGGGCTGGGGTATCAGGATATTCGGGTATAAAGGATTGGGTATGAGAAGGGAACCAATCCTTTACGCATTACGTTTCACGCTTCTAAACGGAACACCAAGCTGTTCAATTGGTTCTGTTTTCCGTGGAGCAAAACAATGGGAGTATCGGCAGGTTGATGAGAGGAAAGTTGGTCATAGGGTTATCGTGGATCATTTTGCTGGCGGTGCTTGGCGGATGTGCCCGCACCCCGGAGCCGTCGCTGCCGGCGGAGAAGAAACGGGAACTGGCGAATGTGCTGTATAACCAACAGCTCTACAAACAGGCGGCAGCGGAATACGAGGATTATTTGCGCCATTATCCACTATCCCTGGAAGAACAAACCCATATTTCATACCAGATTGCCAATATTTACTTTGAGCGGCTTCAGGATTATGAAAACGCCCTGGCGTATTATTTACGGGCAAAGTATTTGAAGCCGAATGAACAGCTAAAAAGCGCCCTCGGGAAAAAAATAGTGGAGTGTCTGGAACGGCTGCATCGCTCCACAGACGCCCGGCAGGAAATAGCACAGAGTGCTGCCCTGGATGAGTCGCAGAAACCGAAATCCCGCCCCGGGGAAGTTCTTGCCCGCATCGGGGAGCGGAACATTACCACCGGGGATTTGCAATATCAACTCAGTAAATTGCCGGAATATTTGCAGCCTCAATTCCAATCACCGGAGGCGAAAAAAGAATTTCTTCGTCAGTATATCGCCCAGGAATTGTTGTATGAATCGGCAAAGCGGGCGGGGCTGGATAATGACCCCGAGGTGCTGGCTGGCGCTTTTGAAGCAAAAAAATCGTTGATGGCGGAAAAGCTGCTTCAGGAGCAAATCAAACAGGAAGCGGGGTTGGATAAATACACCAATGACGATGTGGCACTTTATTACAAAGCCAATAAGGAAAAATACGCTGAAAAGGATAAGGACGGCAACATCAAGCGGATTCCACCGTTTGAAGAGGTTGCCCAACAGGTCGCCCGGGATTTTATGCAGGAGAAAAAACAACAAGCCTATCAACGCATTCTGGAACGGCTGATGACAGCGGAGCATGTGGTGATTTATGAAGATAAAATCAAGTAAAGTTCGAACAGGCTGGTATGTTGCTCTTCTGATTGCCCTGGGGGTGGGAAGTCTCTTTGCCCAATCCTCCCTGATTGAGGTGCAGGCAAAAGTGGATAAAGCGGAGATCACCATCGGCGACCGCATTACCTATACCCTGATCATTGACCGGGCAAAGAATGTGCAGATTAAGAGTCCCGGGCAGGGCACCAACCTGGGAATGTTTGAAATTAAGGATTATCAATTCCACCAGCCGGTGGAGAAAAACAACCGCATTATTGAGCAGTATGATTACGTAATTTCCGTTTATGATACCGGCAAATTCGTAATCCCCCCATTTCCCATCGGCTTCTTAGCATCGGATACCACCACCCATTATCAGTTCATTTCGTCCCAGCCCATCGAAATCCACGTCAGCAGCGTGGTAAATGATGAGAATGCCACCTTGCAGGATGTCAAGCCGCCATTGACCATCCCTCCCAACTATTGGCTTTGGGCAGGCATTGCCCTTGGTGTGCTATTGTTGATTGCCCTGGTAATCTTTTTGATCTGGTATTTCCGCAAACGTAAGGAAGGACAGCCGATTTTTCGCAAAGAGGTTATTCGACCGGCGCACGAGATTGCCCTGGAAGCGCTGGATGAATTGTTAAAAACGGATTGGCTGGCAAAGCAGGAATTCAAACGATTTTATGAACAGTTGTCGTTCATTTTGCGGCGTTACCTGGAGCAGCGGTTTTACATCCGGGCAATGGAAGAAACCACCACGGAAATCCTCAACTCCCTGCAGGAGGTAAATGTGGGGATGAAACACCAGGATATGGCAAAACAGGTGCTGGAATTGAGCGACCTGGTGAAGTTTGCCAAATATATTCCGGATGGAAAAGAAACCCAGGGAGCCATCGGCAGTACCCGGGAATTGATTGAGCAAACCCGCCTGGAGTTTGAACCGGTGGAACGGGAGGTGAGAGTGGAGGCGCCTGTCGGGGAATCGGACGTGGGGATGTCTTCTGATGGCAAACCGATACCGGGCATCCGGGACCGGAACTTGCCATCGCCGGATGAGGCATCGGATAATGAACAGGAGGAGCAAACGTGATTGACGTGCAGCATCTAACCCGCTATTACGGAGAAACCTGCGCCATTAAAGATGTTTCGTTTGAGGTAAAGAAAGGAGAAATCCTAGGGTTATTGGGACCAAATGGCGCCGGGAAAACAACCACCATGCGCATCCTGACCGGCTTTATGCCCCCTACCGCCGGCACGGCGACAGTTGCCGGGTATGACATTCTCACGCACCCCCGGGAGGTGAAACGGCGGATTGGGTACCTGCCGGAGAATCCACCGCTTTATCCCGATCTACGGGTGAATGAATATCTCCGGTTTGTGGCACGATTAAAGGAACTGCCCGCTAAACAGATGAAATCTGCCCTGGAAAATGTGATTGAAAAAGCCGCCCTGGAAGATGTTGCCCACCAGGTGATCGGCAGTCTCTCCAAAGGGTATCGTCAGCGGGTGGGGTTGGCGCAGGCGCTTTTGGGTGACCCGGAAGTGATGATTCTCGATGAACCGACCGTGGGATTGGATCCCCGCCAGATCATCGAGATACGGGAACTCATTAAGGCGCTTGCCGGGGAGCATACCGTAATTTTGTCCACCCATATTTTACCGGAAGTGGAAATGACCTGCCAGCGGGTGGTGATCATCAACCGGGGAGAGGTGGTTGCCCAGGATACCCCGGAAAACCTGACCACCCGGTTAAAAGGCAATCAGCGGATTGTGGTCGAGGTGCAGGGCGACCCGGCAACCGCCCGCCGGGTGATGAAGAAATTCCCGGAAATCATCTCCATTACCGATCAGGCACCGCAAGGAGATGATGCCCATCGCTTTACCCTGGAAAGCCGGCAGGATATCCGCCGGCAGCTTGCCCGGGCGCTGATTGAAAACGGGCTGGAACTTTCCGAATTGACCGCAGAAAAATATTCCCTGGAAGAAATCTTTTTGCAGCTTACTACCCGGGAGGAGGCAGCATGAGAAAGACGATGACAATCTATCAAAACGAACTAAAACATTTTTTCTATTCTCCCATCGCTTATGTGGTGATTGCCCTCTTTACCCTGATTGTGGGGTATTTCTTTTATTCCAACCTGAGCTGGTTTGTGGAACAGCAATACATGGACATGCTACGCGCCAGCCAGTTCGGGGGAATGGGCGGACAGCATTTGAATGTCAACCTCCATGTCATCACTCCTTACTTTTTCAATGTGGCAATCATCTCGCTGTTCATCCTTCCTTTAGTGACCATGCGCTTGTATTCGGAGGAGAAAAAAGCCGGCACCGTGGAGTTGTTATACACCACCCCGGTGCGGATTTCGGAAATCGTTGCCGGAAAACTGCTTGCCGGGCTCACCTTTTACCTGGTGATGTTAGCCCCCACCATCCTCTTTAACCTGATGCTCTTTTTATATGGCAACCCGGACCCGCTGCCGGTACTCAGCGGATATGTGGGGCTCATTTTATTCGGCGGGGCGTTTATTGCCCTGGGATTATGGATTTCTTCCTTAACGGAAAACCAGATCATTGCTGCCATCGGTACCTTCGGGCTCTCGCTGTTGTTGTGGATCATCGGGTGGGCAGCGGATTTCTCCGGAAAAACACTGGCGAGCGTATTCAAATACCTCTCCATTACCAATCATTTTGAAGATTTTGCCCGGGGGATATTCGATACCCGGCATCTGGCATATTACCTGTTATTGATGGCAATGGGCATCTTTTTAACAGTGAAATCGATTGAAACGACCCGCTGGAAGACGTAGGAAAGGAAAAAGGAAAAAAGGAAAAAGTGAGGCTTAGACACCCTTTTACCTGAACATCAACATCATACTTCACCGGGGAGATGAATACAACGATGAAACAGACTGCTGCCATGAAAAATCGTTTCTCTCAAATAGCATTGTTTAGTGGAATGATACTGCTGTTAGGCGGATTGGTAATCCGGGTAGTGAAGCCGACCAGCGGATGGATTGCCGCCGCATTGGTCGTCATTGGGGTGATATTGGCCGGGTATGCCGGTTACCAGTACGTTGGGCAGCGCCGGGAGCGGTTTAGCAAACGAGCGCTCCAATACGGGGCAAATACCACGCTGGTCACCGTGGTGTTTCTGGGCATTGTGGGGATGCTGGCGTTTTTGACCACCCGGCATCATCTGCGCAAAGACCTGACCGAAAAGCACCTGTTCAGCCTGGCCCCCCAGACCGTCTCGTTATTGAAAAAACTGGACCATCCCGTGCACATTGTGGCGTTTTACAAATCCGGTGATGAAGACCGGGCACGGCGGATGCTTGAGAATTATGCCTATCATACCAAACAGATTCGGTTTGAATTTGTCGATCCTATTGAAAACCCGGTGCTGGCAAAACAATACGGAGATGTGGATTACGGCAATATTTTTGTGGAAAGTGGTAAAAACCGGGTAAAATTGAATGGCAAAGAACTGAGCGAGAGCAAGCTCACCAACGCCATCCTGAAGGTCACCCGCAGCGTTCAGAAAACCATTTATTTTCTGACCGGGCATGGGGAGCATGACATTGCCAGCGATGAGACGGATGCCGCCGGGTACCGCAAATTCGCCGAAGGCTTGCGCAATGAAAATTTTGCCGTCAAATCCCTCAACCTGGCAACCGACCGGCAGATACCGAAGGACTGCTCAGCGTTATTGATTGCCGGTCCCTCCACCGATTTGCTGCCCTTTGAACAGGACTCCATCAGGTCTTATCTGAAGCATGGCGGTCGGGTGGGAGTTTTTGTTGATCCCGGTGTCAAAAAAGGGTGGGTGAAACTTCTCCGTCGCTATCATGTTCGGGTGGGAGATAATTTGATCCTGGATGCCAGCGGGCTCGGGCAACTGTACGGCATGGGACCGCAGGTGGTGTTGGTCAGCAAGTACGAAGACCACCCGATTTTTCATGAATTTGACGTCACCACCTATTTTCCGGAAGCCTGCTCGGTAATGCCGGATTCGGATGCCGGTGATTCGGTAACCACCCAGGTTTTATTTCGCAGTCTGCCGGGCACCTGGGCGGAACGGGATTACAACCGGGAACCGCTTTCCTTTGAGAAGGGGGTGGACATAGAAGGTCCCGTGCCGGTTGCGACTGTGGTGACGGTAAAAGTTGACAGCACCCGTAAAGCCCGGTTGCTGGTGGTGGGTGACAGCGATTTTGCGACCAATCAGCACATCGGCAATGCCGGGAATTATGACCTGGCGTTGAACATGGTCAACTGGCTGGCGGAACAGGAGGATATGATCACCATCCGTCCCAAAGAGATTGAGGACCGCCGCATCGCCCTCACCCAGCAAGACAGCGTGCTGATGCTTCTGCTCAGCGTCTTCATCCTCCCGGTGGTAATTGTGGTCATTGGGGTAACGGTTTATTTTAAACGAAAAAAATAGTTAACGGGAAAAATGAACAGGGCAACGACTTACATTTTGTTGGCAATCGGTATTCTCCTTGCCGGGTATATTTACCTGGTGGAGATCAAACAAAAATCGGAAACGGAGCAAAAAAAAGAGGCTGCCCGCCGCTTGTTTCATTTTACGGAAGACAGCGTGCAAACGGTGGAAATCATAAACCGCAATGGAGAGTTTCAATTTCAGAAGGAAGATACCGGCTGGCAGTTAGTTTCCCCGTTGAAAACCGAAGCTGATGAAACCGCCCTGCACTCCCTCTTCAACAGCCTGGAAAATTTGAAGAGCGAGCGCCGTTTTCCGATTTCCCGGGAAAAGGTTGCGGATTTCGGTCTGCTCCATCCGGCTGTGGTGTTACGGGTAGCCTTGCAAAACGGGAGTAAAGATTCCTTGCGACTGGGGGATAATACCCCGGTGGGCGGGTATGTGTTCGCATCCAAAACGGATACCGTGGTGCTTATCGTGGAGAAGTCCATAAAAGCCGCCCTGGGCAAGTCATTACAAGACTGGCGGGATAAACGTCTGCTGCATTTTGAAAAACCGCTGGTGTCCGAGGTGGTTATCCACCGGGAACAGGAGACGATCCGGTTTGTGCGCAAAGAGGATGGTAATTGGTGGATCGCTAACATAGAGCGGCCGGCAGAAGATTATACTGTAACCAACATTTTGGACAAACTGAATTCCCAGGGCGCCCGGAATTTTATTGACAATCCCTCCAAAAATTTACGACGCTACGGGTTGCAATCTCCGGCTTACCGGGTAGAAGTTGTGACGGATGACAATCACCCCCGGCAGGTGCTCCGGATTGGGAAGAAAGTTGATGACGGCTATTACGCCCGGGATGACTCCCGCCGCCCGATTTTTGAAGTAAACACCGCCCTGGTTGACGAGTTGAAGAAGCCGGTCAATGATTTCCGGGATAAAGATCTGGTGAAAAATCTGGATACAGAAGGAATCAATGGAGTGGTGGTGGCGTATAATGACACGGTGTTGACCTGCCGCAAGGACAGCGGGGGCAGGTGGTACCTGGATGAGCCGGGGATGCCGCCGGCAGACGGGGACCGTATCAAAACCCTGTTAGACAATATCTCCTATGCCCGGATAAGCGATTTTGTGGTGGATAATCCAGCGGATTTGCAGCGCTACGGTCTGGATCATCCGGCGCTGAAAACGCAATTATTCTCCGATGATTCCCTGCTGGTGGAAATTCGCATAGGGAAGAAGGCCGGTGCCCGGTATTATGCCATGACCAGCCGGTTCCCTTCTGTTTATGTGGTTGCCAAAAGTGTGTATGATGATTTGAAAATCAAACGGCAAAGTCTGCTGCTCAAGAAAGAGGAAAAGAATGAAAAGAAGTAACGTTACCCCGAATACGGTGGAAGCGGGCATGGGATATAAAGGTATTGGAAGGAAAAGGGTAAAGGGAAAAAGGAGAGTACCCAATCCTTTACGTATTACGGTTTACGAATTATAAAAATTTATTCTATAACGGATACCAAAAAACACTAAAGTCGCTCTATGTTTCGGTTTGCCAATCCTGAATATTTGATATTATTGGCGTTAATTCCCCTGCTGTTAATTTATTATTGGCGGCGGGGGGCAAAGATGTCTGCCCGGATGAGTTTCTCAACCTTGCGCCATGTGAAGAGTGCTCCTGTTACCCTCCGGCAATTTTTGCGGCGCAATTTATACTGGCTGCGCCTGGCAGTGCTTTCCCTGGTGATCCTGGGGCTGGCGCGCCCCCAATCCGGCACCCGCCAGGAAGAGGTGATTACCGAGGGAATCGATATCATGCTGGTGCTGGATGTGAGCACCTCCATGCTGGCGGAGGATTTTAAACCGAAGAACCGGATTGGCGCCGCCAAAGCGGTTGCCCGGGAGTTCATCCAGGGGCGGCGGAATGACCCCATGGGATTGGTGATCTTCGCCCGGGAAGCCTTCAGCCAGTGCCCGTTAACCCTGGATTACGGGGTTTTGCTGGAAATTCTGGACAAAACGCAGGTAGCGGCACCGGAATGGGACGGCACCGCCATTGGCAACGGCATCGCCACGGCGGTGGCGCGATTGAAGGACGGCAAAGCCAAAAGTAAGGTGATTATCCTGCTGACCGATGGCGAGAACAATGCCGGGGAAATCGACCCGGTGACCGCCGCCCAGGTAGCGCACACTTTTGATATTCGCATCTACACCATCGGCGCCGGTACCCGGGGTACCGCCATGTATCCTTTCGAGCACCCGATTTTCGGCAAGCAGTACAAACCCATCCCGGTGGAAATTGACGAAGACCTGCTGACTCGCATTGCCAACATTACCGGGGGAAAATATTTTCGCGCCACCAATACCGAAAAATTGCGCCAGATTTACCATGAAATCGGGGAGTTGGAAAAGACCAAGATCGAAGTCAAAGAGTTTACCAAGTATCATGAGGAGTATATCTATTATGCCGGAATTGCCCTGGCATTGCTGGTGCTGGAGCTAATTTTGGGACACAGTTATTTGAGGAAGTTACCCTGAACCCCATGGGTTTGATTTAAACTGAGGATTGTTTATGCTGCGGTTTGCGCATCCACAATATTTTTACCTGTACTGGTTGATCCCGTTGCTGGGGCTATTCCTGATTTGGTCGTTTCGGCACAAGCGGCAATTGCTGCGTCGGCTGGGGGACGAAGAGTTGATCAACAAATTGACTGCCAGTGTCAGCCGCAGTAAGCAGGTCTGGAAAGCGGTGCTGGTTTTATTCGCCCTGTCGCTGCTGATTCTGGGACTGGCAGACCCCCAAATCGGCACCCGGTTAGAGGAGGTAAAGCGGGAAGGAATTGACATTTTCGTGGCGATCGATGTTTCCAAAAGTATGCTGGCGGAGGATGTAGCGCCCAATCGTCTTGATAAAGCCAAACACGAGGTGGGAAATTTTATCAGCAATTTGCAGGGGGATCGCATCGGTTTGATTGCCTTTGCCGGTTTGGCATTTGTGCAATGCCCCCTCACGCTGGATTACAGCGCTGCCAAATTATTCCTGAATGAAATTGATGTGGGCACTGTTCCCCAACCGGGCACTGCCATCTCAGCAGCCATTAAAACCGCCCGCCGTTCTTTTGTCAAAAAAGAGTTAAAACACAAGGTGCTGATCCTGATTACCGACGGTGAAGACCATGAAGGCGACCCGGTTGAGGAAGCCAAAGAAGCCGCCAAAGAAGGAGTGGTCATCTACACCATTGGCATTGGTTCGCCCCAGGGTGCGCCCATCCCGGAATACGACCGTTATGGGAACCGCACCGGGTATAAGCGCGACCGGGAGGGGCGGATCATCACCACCAAACTGGATGCGGAAACGCTGCAAAAAATAGCTTTCGAGACCGGCGGGAAATTTTATATTTCCAGTGCCGGCAATACCGAGCTGGGAAAAATCTTTCAGGAGATTTCCGGAATGGAAAAGAAAGAGCTGGCTTCCCGGGAGTTTACCCAGTTTGAAGACCGTTTTCAGATTTTTTTGTTAATCGCACTGGTGTTGTTAGTTGTAGAAACCCTTCTCAGCGAACGCCGGAGTCTTCGCCGACTTCAATTCAGTGAGCTGAGGGAAGGAATAGAAATGGAACGCGGATGAGACGGAAGGCACGGAGACTCGCGGAGGCTTAAAATTATCAAGATAACCGTGATATACAGCGTTATCCGCCTATTCCCTGTTCGATTTTCTCTCGTTCCACAACTCCTGTTGTGGAACGCAATAGCAAACGAAACTGGAGTTTCGAGAATTATAACGTTCCCAAAGATGACTTTGGGAACGAGAAAAGGGAACAGACCGTGGATGACACGGGTTTCGGTAAAAAACGGAATACGCAACAGGGAACACGATACAGGTAACGGTATGCAACTTAAGATGATAAAATTATTGCTCTGGCTAATGCTTGTTTGTGTATTCGGCGCTTTTCCTCTCCGGGCGGGGGTTAGTCAGTCCAAGCTGAAAAAAGCCTTAAAAGCCTATCAGCAGGAGCAGTGGGATGAAGCGCTGAACGCTTACCAGGATGCCCTGCTGGATGATCCGGAAAATCCGGTGCTCCATTTTAACATTGGTGATGTATTCTATAAAAAGGAAAAATACCAGGAAGCGCTGCAATCCTTCCAAAAGGCAATCGCCACCAAAGATGTGGCACTTCAGGAGAAAGTGTATTACAACATCGGGAATACCTATTACCAATTGAAGAAGTATAAGGAAGCGATCGATTCCTATAAAAAAGCCCTGGATTTAATGCCGGAGGATGAGCAAGCCAAGTATAACCTGGAATTGGTTCGGGCAAAATTAAAGGAGATGGCGAAGAAGCAGCCCCAACAACAACAGCCGCAACCACAGCAAAAACAAATCCAGCCCTCCGAATTTGCCAAACAACTAAAAGCCGAAGCGGAGCGGCGCATTCGTCAACACCGGTATAAAGACGCTTATGATTTGATGATCCAGGGAATGAATTCCGATCCGACGGTGGCGGCTTACCAGGGCTTTATCAATCGTCTCAAAAACGTGGTAGATATCGAGGAGTCGTCATGAAAAAATGGATGCTGGCAATTTTTTGTCTGTGGGTCCTAACTTTAGCCGGGCTTGCTCAAACTGCCGATGATTATTATCATCAGGCAGCACAGCTCTACATCGATAACCATTCCGATGAAGCCCTGCAGCAAATTGACCTGGGGTTACGGTTGCAGCCGAATCATCCCAAGTTGACAGCCCTGCGGGATAAAATTCTGGAAGAGAAGAAACAGCAACAACAGCAACAACAGCAACAACAGCAGGGTGAATCTCAGCAACAACAGGAGCAACAGCAGCAACAAAATTCGGATCAACAAGACCAGCAGAACAATCGGGATCAGCAGCAACAGCAGTCACAGGAAGAGCAGCAAAAACAACAAGAGCCGCAAGAGCAGCAGGCAAACCAGGATAAGGAGCAACAGAAAAAAGGAGGACAAAAAAAACAGGAAGTTGCACCGAATAAAGTGCAGCCCGGAAAAGAATTGTCAAAAGAAGAAGCGGAACGTATTTTACAGGCGTTGAAGAGCAAAGAGAAGGAGAACAAACGATTTCGTCGTCCCCGGAAGATTCGGAAGCGACGGGTGGAAAAAGATTGGTGACGTGTGGGTTGGCGTGATAGTTAAACATCCTGTTCGATTTCGGGCGGCATCATACCACCCGGATTAACAACGGGAATCATCCAAAGACCGGATTTATTTATGAGGAAATCGTACAAAAATTTGTTTACAGGGTTGTTTATTCTTACGGCACTGTTCGCGGGATTCTCCCCGGCCTCAGGAAAGGACATCCGGGTAACCGCTTCGGTTAACCGCAACCCGGTAGGGGTGAATGAGCAATTCCGCTATCAATTGGAAATTAAAGGGGGATTTCAAAGTCTGCCGGAGCCCTCTCTACCGGATTTTGCCGATTTCCGAATCGTTGCCGGACCAAGCGTTTCCAGCAATTTCCAATACATCAACGGAAAGGTGACCAACAGCAAAACGTATACGGTGATTTTGCTGCCCCGCAAAACCGGCACATTCCGAATTCCGCCGGTAACAATCAAATACAAGGGGAAAAGGTATCAATCCAACGAGATTGTTATCACCGTTACACCCGGCTCATCGTCCCCCGGCAATAAACAGCGGCAAAGCCGGGGTGGCAGCAGTCTGGATGTATTTTTAAGAGCCATTCCATCAAAACGCTCCGCTTATGTGAATGAACAGGTGAGTGTGAGTTATAAAGTGTATTTCCGGGTAAATATTCGTAATCCGGAGTTTGTTAAACTGCCGGAAACGGTGGGGTTCTGGGTGGAAGAGTTTGAACTTCCCAAGGACATTCCCATCAAACAGGAGGTGATAAATGGGATTCGCTACAACGTGGCGGAGCTGAAGAAGTTAGCCCTTTTCCCCACCAAGCCGGGAGATTTGAGAGTGACCCCCATGCAACTGGCAGTGGATGTGGTGCAGCGCCGCCGCCGCGACCCGTTCGATATGTTTGATGATTTTTTTGATAACCCCCTTGGTCGAACCGTTCGGAAGGTGTTCACCAGCAATGAGGTGCGTTTAAAGGTGAAACCGGTGCCGGAACAGAATAAGCCGGCGAATTTTACCGGGCTGGTGGGAAGCTTAACGCTGCGGGTGGATGTGGATAAAACAACTGTCGCAGTGAACGAAGCCATTTCTTATAAAATTCGCTTGACGGGATCCGGCAACCTGAAATCACTCCGCAAATTGAATATTGAATTTCCTGCCACTTTTGAGGTGTTTGAGCCGAAAGTGCAGGAAAACGTTCATCAATCCGGGAATAAATTGTTAGCCACCCGGGAGATGGAATACGTGTTGATCCCCCGAACCAGCGGAGAGTTCCATATTGATCCGCTTTCCATTACCTATTTTGACCCGGGGCGGGCGGTGTACCGTACCATCACCGGCAAAGAGTTTACCATCACCGTAACCCCCGGCAGCGGGGCAACCAATTTGATTGCCAATTCATATTTGCCCAAGTCAGAGATAAAGCTGCTGGGCAAGGATATCAATTTTATCAAAGAAGAGCGATTGAGTTTGCGGCCAATTGGATATAAACCGTATCATCAGCCCTGGTTCTGGGGCAGCATCATTTCGTGCACCCTGTTGTTGCTGGCTGCTGTGGGGTATCGACGCCATCTGGATAAAATGGCAACAAACACCGAATATGCCCGTAAACGAAAGGCGTATAAATTTGCCAGTGCCCGTCTAAAGGGTGCCCGGGCTTATTTGAAGCAGGGGAAACTGGCGGAATTTTACGGCGAAATTTCCCGGGGATTGATTGGATTTGTGGCGGATAAAACCAATACCCCGGCAGCCGGTTTGGTAAGAGACGATGTGGAGAAACTGCTGATGGAGCGAAAGATTGACAGCCAATTGATTGCTGATTATTTAAAGTTGCTGGATGAAGCGGATTTCCGCCGTTTTGCCCCGGGGGATGTGACGCCAGAACAGGCAACCGAATTTTATCACCGGGCGGAAACGTTGTTATCGAAATTGGGTAAATATTTTTAATTTTGTTACAAAACAACCCGAATAATGATGAAAGTCAATTCCATAAGCGGAGAGGATGTGTGGAGATGGATTTTAAAATTAACACGGCAGCCGGAACGCGCTCCCGCTTAAGAAACATCCTATTATTCCTTTTCACCATTACCACCTTATTAACCGCTCAAAGCGGCAGCAAACGGTTTTTTGAGGAAGGGAACCAGGCGTATGCCCGGGGCGATTATCATGCGGCGCTCCAATGGTATCAACGCATTGAATCAATGGGGTATGAAAGCAGCGAACTTTATTACAACATTGGGAATTGTTATTACAAGTTGGATGAAATCGGCAAGGCAATTCTTTATTATGAACGGGCACGAAAATTGGCGCCCCACGATAAGGAGATTCTGGAAAACTTACAACTGGCGAACCTGAAAGTAGCCGACCGCATTGAAATGCCGCCCCGGTTCATTTTATTTGAATGGTGGGATGCTTTCAAATCTTACCTGACACTTTCCCAATTGACCCGGCTTTCTGCAATATCGTATGTTCTGTTCATTCTCCTGTTGATACTCTATATTTTTTTGCGTCCTCCCCGCTGGCGGAAAGTTGTATTGATTTTAATGATTACTGCCGCCGGGGCTATGTTGATTACTTCTTACTTGTTATACGTGAATGTTCAGCATGAGAATAAGAATAAAGAGGCGGTGGTGCTTGCCCCGGTAGTAACGGTGTTAAGCGCCCCGGAAGAGAACGGCACTGACGTGTTTGTGCTCCATGAGGGGGTAAAGGTGCGACTGGATGAACAGCGCGGGGAATGGACGAAAATCAGTCTCCCGGACGGCAAAAACGGCTGGCTGAAAATGGAGACGCTGGGGGTGATTTAGGGGAAATTCAGCGTAAAGAGCTTATCTTACACCATTTTGCCGTTAACTAATCCATAAACCTTTAATCTTTTTAATAAACCATTTGTCATTTTCTCTTTTAAGATAAACCAATCCTCCCCAGGCATCCAGAGATTGCCGATAGATGCCGAAATAGAGAATCGCATTTCTGAACCCCCCATCAAAACCGATCTTTGAAAAGACCAGGAAACAATTTGCCTTCGGATACATTTTGTATAAGTTCTTATAGATGAAAAAGTCATTCCCTCTAATTTTTTTCCAAGAAGATGGTCGAATCATTTTTACATGAAAAGTTGATTGAAAATAATTTGATAGAACATTAGGACATCTGTTTTGATATAAAAAATCTGCTAAAAGATTATATTTTGTCTTATAATCCAATAAAGAATCCATATCGAAATAATCCAATTCACAGATAGAAAATATGTACTCATTATTAACCGGAAATACCGAGGTGCTATCTTTAATAATCACAGTCGTATTGATGGGGTCCTCTTTCCCGATAACCAGTGAATCAATGAGTAAATCATATATTTGGGAAGAATTGGATTTTCGTTTTTGGTTATCCTTATTGGGGAGTGTTTGGCAACTCAGTAAAACCAAAGCACAATTTATCAAATATAATAATATTCGATAGTTCATAAGCGTATCTCAAATGTCAAATGACAATTGTTTTAGAACTATTCCGCATATTTATACTTTTATGCTGTTTTTAGGCCATTTTACCATAAGTAGTTTAAAAAGTCAATAAGTAACATTTCTCACTTCGAACTGGTGAAATTGCTATTCAAAGGGGCTAAGGAAAACATTTCATAAATTCTTGTCTTGAAAGATTTATAAGCACCTGTTTCTATC
>CAYYGL010000045.1:7787-28569 GCA_964471235.1 uncultured Calditrichaceae bacterium | reverse complement strand
GGTGTATTTTTACCGCTTGAAGGCAGGCAGCCGCTTTGTGCAAACCCGGAAGATGATATTGCTGCGGTGAGTGGGCAGGGGGCATTTCCGGACTGCCCGACGGAATCCCATCATTCACAAACCGGGTGGTTCCGGAAGTAAGGAAGGTCTTTTTCCCAGGGAGCCTTCGGCAAGACTGCCGTTGTTGGAGCAGGTGCAAGCTGATGGACATTTAAAAGCCGTTTATATCTGACAAAACAAGTTTTGTTGTTCCGGAGACAAAACAAGTTTTGTTGCTCCGGAGACAAAACAAGTTTTGTTGCTCCGGAGACAAAACAAGTTTTGTCGCTCCGGACAACAAAATTTCTTTTGCACGGTTATTTAATCAAAGCCTATCAGCTTGCGCCTACCGGAAGATTCTCTATCAATTTAACACAGGACCATAGACGCCATCGCACTTCACCGGTGTGATGGTATAAATCTCAACCGAAGTGTTATCAGAAGACCAGGTATGAGTGCCATATCCGAAGCAGCGAAAATACCGGGCGAGGAGAACCTGTCCGCCCTCACGCCGGATCAGCAAAAAGCGCTGGCAACCGATCGGAATATTTCCGTTACTGCCGGCGCCGGTTCCGGTAAAACCACCATCCTGGTGGAGCGCTATCTCAACATCATCCTGGAGGAAGGGGTGGATGTTCGGGCAGTGCTGGCAATTACCTTCACGGATAAAGCTGCCGCGGAGATGACCGAGCGGGTGGCGCAGAAAATCGACCGTCTGCTCCGGGATGAACGCCATGCCCGGCAGCACCAGCGGCTGCTGCAACTGCGGGAGCGGTTGAATTCCGCCCAGATTTCCACCATCCACGCCTTCGCCGCCAAAATTTTGCGAGAATTTGCCGTGGCAGCCGAAATTGACCCGGATTTCTCGGTGCTCAATGAATTCACCCGAACGCTCTTTACCCGGGAAGCAATCGATGAAGTATTTACCCGACTAAACGAGCAACCTCTACAAAGCCCATATTCCCCGGAGGAGTGGAAGGAACTGCTTCGGCAAATTCCCCCAGACCAACTCAAAAAAATATTAACCGTCTTGCTGGAACATCCCTACGAACTGGCAAAACTCCGGCAGCGGTTTGAGAAACAATCCGATGAGGAATTGGGGCAGTATTTGCAGGAGCGCTTTTTTGAACTGCTCTCCGCTGCAATCGATATTTCCACCTTTTTGGAAGAAATCCTGCCCCTGGTGCGGGAAATTATCGGGAACAATGAACCGTCCGATGAGCTTTCGGATAACGCTCGGGAATTAATGATGATTCTAACTGCTGTTGACCAGGCTGCCGGCGCAGGAGACAGGTCATTAGACCTCTGGCAGGCTCTGATGAAGCTGTCTGCCCGCTTATCCACCAACAGCCACACTGCCTATCGGCAAATTTCCCGGGTATTCGGCAAATTCACCCATCCTCAAACGGAATCACTGGTGTTACAGCTTAGCAACCGACTGCTGCCGCTGCATCAATTTTGCAGCGAGGTTGTTTCCCTTCCACCCGGCAAAGCCGACCGGCTGTTTCTCGAAGCGTTTCGCAAAATTCTCTTCCTGGAACAGCTCACCCGGGAGATTTACCGCGAAAAGAAAGAAGAACGGGGGTTTCTGGATTTTGAAGATTTGCAAATTCTTGCCCTGAAACTGCTGCAGGAGCATCCCGAAATCCGCCATACCCTGCGGAATCGCTACCGCTACATCATGGTGGATGAATTCCAGGACACCAACCAACTGCAATGGGAATTGATTTCCCTGCTGGGCAGTCTGGATGGTGAATTGGAGGAAGCCAAATTTTTTGTGGTGGGCGATCCCAAGCAATCCATTTACGGATTCCGGAATGCCGACGTGCGGGTGTTTCGGCAGGTTAAAACGGAGTTTGCTGCACTTCAGGAAAAACTGGGACAGGAATCCGGCAACATCTTGCTGGGCGACAGCTTTCGGTTTTTACCCTCTATCAATCGGTTTATCAATCTTCTCTTTGATAAAATCCTGGGCATCGATGAACAGAATCCGTATGATGTGCCGTATGAACCGTTGATGACTCGCCGGTCGGTAGAAGATACCGGTTACATTGAACTGGCGTTTCTGGATCAAGAAAAATTGCGGGAATCCGGGCTATCGCAGGAGGATTACCTTGCTTGCACCATCCGGGAGCTGCTGAACAGCGATGTTCGGGTATATCGCAAAACGCCCTTGGGAGAACGGTTGTATCCCATCCGCCCCGGGGACATCGCCATTCTGATTCCCCGGCGCAATCAATTGCTGGAACTGGAGTTTAAACTCCGTAAATACGGTGTTCCGTTTAAAACTATCGGGGGGATGGGATTTTACCGCCGTCAGGAGATTCACGATGTTTACCATCTGCTGCGGCTGTTAACCAACCCAGCGGATAATCTGGCGCTGGTTGCTGTGCTGCGCTCTCCTTTTGCCGGCGTATCCGATGCCGGTTTGTTTTATCTCTCCCTGGAAAAAGGAGAAACTTATCGGCAAAAATTAGAGAACATTGGCGATCTCTCCCAATATCCAAAGCCGGACCAGCAGGCGCTTCGTCTGTTCCGGGAACAACTGACTCGCTGGGAACAACGGCGTGACCGTCTTTCCCTCTCCCGCTTCCTGGATGAGGTATTTGAAGAAAGTTTTTACCGGGCAGCGGTTGCCGCCCAATGGAACGGCGAGCAATTGCTGGCAAATCTGGATAAAATCATCGAACAAGCCCGCGATTACGAGCAAAGCGGGTTCATAGCCATGCAGGATTTTATCCAATCCCTGCACCAGATGATCGACCAGGACCCCCGGGAAGGGGAAGCCCAGTTAGCCCTGGAAGATACCAACACGGTGAAGATAATGACCATTCATAAGGCGAAGGGACTGGAATTCCCGGTGGTTTTCTGTCCCTATCTTCAGCAAACGGTTCGGGGAAAGCAGGGTGGGATACAGTTTGATCCCGATGAAGGACTGGCTGCCAAAATCCGTGATCCCGAGCAGGAATACCGGGCGACCACCCCATTTTTATACGAGTGGCTGAAATTCCGGGAATCCCAGCGCGAGATAGTCGAAGTGAAGCGCCTTTTTTACGTGGTGGTCACCCGGGCACGCGACCGGGTGTACCTGGTGGGCGACTGGTCAACGAAAGGAGTGAACAAAGTGCTGGGAAAGGACAATCCCCTTTCCTGGACAGCAGAAGCATTACAATTGGATTTACCGGCTGCCTCCAACTCCCCCCTTGAGATTGAAGATGGCTTGCAAATTCAGCTTACCACAACCGTGGCAGCGATGGATACCGGGGAGATTGATTTTCAAAATGTGCAGAAAAATTTAAAAACCGTGCAGAAGGCAATTCAACGGTTCGCAAAGGAAAAATCCCCTCGCCCGGAAGAAGCACATTCGGAATTGCCCATGCACCTGCGCCCGGTTAAAAGTATACCGGAGGGAGTGGTTTTTTCCGCTACGCAATTACTTACGTTCATGGAAAATCCCCCCCGTTATTTTCAGCGCTACCACCTGGGCTTTTTTGAAAGCGATTACGAATTTGTGAAACAGATCGGTGATCCGGACAGCGTCAGCCTGCTTAAAGGGAAAATTGTACACTACATCCTGGAAAACGGGTTACCGCAAAATCCGGCGGAGATACTGGAACGATTAGACCATGCCTTCTTCCATTATGAGGTTTTCGATACCGAACTCCAGGAAGAACTCCGGAAGGAGATTCCGAATTTGTTGTTGCCGTTCAGGGAAAGCGAGTTCGGCAGGCGGGTTTTTGCGGCGACGGAATACAAAACCGAAATCAGCATTACCATGCGGCTGGGGAAGGATTATTTTACCGGCACGTTAGATCGTATTTTCTTGAATGAAGCCCATCAGTGGGAAGTGGTGGATTATAAGACCAACCGGGTTTCCGCCGGGGAAGTGGAAAGCGCCGGTAAAAAATATGAAATGCAGATGAAGGGATATGGTCTGTTAGTTGCCCGGCTCTTTCCGGAGCAGCCGCTATATCCCGTCTCCCTCTATTTTTTACGCCCGGAGAAAATCTATTCGAAAATTTTTACCCCCGAGGATATTGTTGCCATTGAGCGAGAGTTTACCGACCTGATCGAGGAGATCCGACAATTTTATCCGTTTGGTGAGAAAACGTTGTAGGGGATCACACCGCTGTAGTCAGTCACTTTAATTCTATTTTTTTGTAGAACACGGATTGCGCGAATAACACACCCGCGCCGTCGGGAGAATCTCACGGGCATTTTTTCAATTTGACAACTCTCCGCGATATTCGGTGTCATGCATCATGGCAATTGTTTTTGTTAGTAACAGAGTTATTTTTCTACTTTTAATCCCGGGTTTCGTGCTATTTTCCGGGCTTTTTGGAACTCACCCCCCTATCCCCCCTCTCTTAAAAAGAAAGAGAGGGGGGAACCGCAAAGGGAACAATTTTGGGAGTGCTCTAACCACTTTTTTCTCCCCCTTCTCTTCCAAAGAGAAGGGGGTCGGGGGATGAGTTCAAATAATTTAAATAGTCGTCCGCATCATCTGCGTTCTATTTTATGAACATAATGACGCAGAAGCTGCGCCTGCCGGTACCACCGACGTCCCTACCGGAGGAGTTTCACATTTTTTTTGATAAATTTCCAGGTGATGTGGTAGCCGGTGGTCCACTTTTCAACCGGTTGGGTGATGGTGCAAGAACGGCTTAGCGGCGGCCTGTGCCCCAGGTAAGCAACTGAATCTCTTCCCCGTTAAACACCGCATAAGTGAAATGCTCAATCCAATCCCCTAAATTGATATAAACTTTCTCCCCATAATTTTGGATTACCGGGTAATGGAGATGTCCGAAGATCGCACAGTCGAATCCCTCCCGGAATTTTTGCAGGGCGGTTTCCCGGTAATCCCGGTCATCGGGAGTGCCCCCGGCAGTGTGATGGCGACTGAGGTTCGAGACCCATTTCGCCAGCGGAATGCCCAGGTCGGGGTGAATCAAGCTGTACAGAAAAATATTGAAGCGATTGCGAAAGATTCGTTTCAGAAAGCGGTAGCCTTTATCGTGTCTGGCAATGCCGTCGCCATGATGAATATAAAAACGTTTCTGCCCAATCATACAATCAAGGGGGTCGAAGTGCACTTCGATGTTTAGCTCGCTTTTCAGGAAATCGCGCATCCAGAAATCATGATTGCCGGCAATGTAATGAATCTCTTTCCCCAGTTCCCGGAGTTGTCCCAGGGCGCTCAAGACCCGGGTATAGCCGCGGGGAATCACGGTGCGGTATTCAAACCAGAAATCGAACAGATCACCCACGATAAACAGGCGTTCCCCGGAAGTCGCCACCTGATCCAGAAACGCTAACAATCGTTTTTCTTTAAGTCTTTCGGATTTGAGTTGGCGGGTGCCCAGGTGCACATCGGAGAAGAAATAAGTTAATCCCATAAAACTCCATCTGGTTATCTAACGTTTCGATACAGCGTCAACATAAAACGGCACCTTCGTACGTATCACGCTGCTTCTTTTGACAATTAAAATAGCCTCCCCTTTCAGTAATATCAGCTTAAATTTAATTTAATCAAGGAAAAAGAAAAATTCGATAAAGAAACCGTCCTCATCTCCCTGCAGAATTTCATTTCCCCTGTTGTTTTTCCATCCCGCTCGCAGTATATTGGCTTTTCAATTCGGATCATTGACAACTTCCCGGCGATTTCACGATTGATATTCGGATGGTAATTCATTTGTTTTACTCGTTACTCATAACTCGTTATTTTCCTGAAATCGCCGCTTTTTCATACCAGTGACGGGAAGCGCGGTGAAAATCCGCCACTGCCCCGCAACTGTAATGGAGGACGAAAGCCAATTCGCGCCACTTTCCAGTACTATAATTGTTCTCAAAACGCCTAAATGTCTCCGGGCATTTGAGGAACAATTTGAGTGCCGGATGGGAAGGCTGGTGAGTAGGAGGATCCCTGAGTCAGGAGACCGGCTGGTATGAGGAACCCGAGAAGACCTTCGCGGGAAGGTTGGGTTTGCGAATATCTCCTGCAATCTATCACGTTTGTTCCCCCAATTTTCCCTTCGGAAGGTTGGGGGATTTTTTTTGGAGCGACAAAGTTTTGGAGCGACAAAATTATGGAGTTTGAATAATTAATCGGGCTATTTTTAATGCTCGCAGCGGAGTGTCAAAACAAGTTTTGACGCTCCGTTGTAAACGTAGGAGCGACAAAATTTATTTTGTCGGTGGCACGGTTATTTAATCAAACTTCATTATTTTGTCAAACCAGCAACGTTGGACGATTTTTGGGGAAGCGACAAAATTTATTTTGTCAACAGGCACGATAGGAAAAGGAAAGGGTACAGGGAAAAAGGTAAAAGGGGATATAAATGAGCCGTGATTGGGTGGCAGTAGCAGTTGGCATCCCGACAACATCGTTCACATCCCTGTGAGCAAGTCGGGATGAAATCTTCCCAATTCCAGTGGCAGGGGGAAAAGGGGCATTCTTTTTTACGTTTCCCCGAAGGGGCGGACACGCATTACGTTTTACGCCCCATACCGCATCCCGGAACACGAACAGAATATTTTTCCATGAAAAGCATCACGTATTTACATCGTTTATTCCGTAACCATAAGTTGCTTGCTGCCACGGGGCTGTTAATGCTCTGTGCGATTGTCAATCCGGCATTCGGGCAAAGCAATGAGCGCTTGCTCGGTCGGGTGTATGACGCCCGCAGCGGAGCGCCGATTGCCGGGGCACTGGTACAGGTGGAAGCCACCGCCTTCGGCGCCCAAACCGATGAAAATGGAGTTTTCCGCATCGAGAATCTCTCCCCCGGCAGCTACACCCTGCTGGCGTCCATGATTGGCTACACTTCCCAATCCGTGAAAGGAGTGGTGGTCTCCCCGGATGTAACTCACCGCATCGAAATTGCCCTGACACCGCTGCCCATCGGGTTGGATTCGGTGATCATCGTGGGCAGGAGGGCACGCCCGGACGCCTCGCTCTCCGGGGAGAAAGTTGTTTTGAAAACGGAAGACATTGAACGCTATCGATCCCTGGGCATGGCGCAGCTCTTGCAGCAGGTCGCCGGGGTGGAGGTGGCATCTGCCGGCGGAGGCAGTTCCCGCGCAGTTATCCGCATTCACGGCAGCAGCGCCAACCAGGTGCTGGTGCTGTTAGACGGGCAGCGGCTGAACAATCCCCAGACCGGCGAAGTGGATCTCTCCGATATCCCCATCGATCAGATTGAGCGGATTGAGGTGATTCGCCAGGGTAATGCGGCGCTTTACGGCAGCAACGCTTTTGCCGGGGTGATTGCCTTTCACACCCGGCAGCATCTTCCCGATTCCTACACCAGTGCACGCACTTCCCTGGGTTCGTTTGCCACCGCTGCCGGCAACGCCGAAACCGGCCTCTCGCTGAAAGATTTCTCCCTCCTGCTTCAGTACGGACAGGATTATTCCCGCCAGAATTTCCCCTACCATTACCAGGGGGAAACCTTCACCCGGGAAAATGCCTGGTATCGCAACCGGAAACTACTGACAAAGCTCAGTTACCGCAGCGCCCGACAGCGAACCGCTATGCTGTATCATTACCGCCGCGGTGAGCAGGGGCTGCCCTCTGCTTTTTATAATGAGTTGAACCATTTCAACGCCCGGAAATCCGGAGACAGCCACACCCTGCAATTCAATCACCGCCGGTTCTGGGGAACGACGGGGTTCAGCGATTTACTGCTTGCCTATCACCGCCTGGACCAACTGTTTAACAACGAGCGGGATTTTTCTCCCTTTACCCGCTACAAAACCCGGCAGCGTAACGAAACCTACGAAGCCAACCTCACCACCCGCTGGTTTCCGCAGTCATCCCTGGAAACCCGCATCGGCGCCACCTACCTGGAAGAACGGCTGAAACATACCAACCTGCTTTTTCCTACCCAGTCTATCGGAAAGAAACAGCGTTCATCCCGGGGCGTCTATGGCGGGGTGGAATGGGACTTGCCCCGCCGGAATCGTCTGTGGAGAAGCGTCCAACTGCGCGGCGCCCTGCGGCTGGAGAAGTATTTTGACCAGCCTGCCCGGGGGTTTCCACTCATCGGATTCACCATTGTACCGGCGGTGCTGCCCTCAGCAAGCATTTCCGTAAATCGCGCCCGGGGCATTCGTTACCCGGATTTTAACAGCCTGTTCTGGAAGGGAGATGCCCGCGCCCGGGGGAATCCTGCCTTGTTGCCGGAAGAGAGCGATCTGTGGAACGGCAGCTTCCGCATCCATTTCTCCAACCGATTCCTGCCGGAAATGAGCATCTATTACTACTCGGAACGTATCCGCAATTTGATTTTCTGGCATCGTACGGTTAATGGGGTGTGGGAGCCCCGCAACGAAGCCCGCGCCACCCGCCAGGGAGTGGATATACAACTCCGCTACCGCCCGCTGCCGGAGCATCTCCATCTGCAATTGGGATACAGCTACATCCAGGCTCTCAACAAAAGTGATGAACCCAATCGCCATAACAAAATTATCCCCTTTGTGCCCCGGCATACCCTGAACGGCAGCATCTGGGCGGGGTGGAACCGTATTCAACTGCTGGTGAATTACCGCCGGGTGGATGAACGGCACACCGTGGCGGCAAATACCGCTCCCCCACTGCCGGGTTATCAACTCTGGGATGTCACCCTCACCATCCGGCAGCAATTGGGGAAATTCCGGGGGGAAGCCAACTTCGCCATCAAAAACCTGACCGGCGCAGATTACCAACTGCTCTTCGGTTTTCCCATGCCGGGACGGGAATATCAATTCACCCTTAAATTATCTTTTAACCAACATTAACCAAAGGAGGCAAAATGTATCGGGTTACCAATATCATCCTACTGCTAATCCTCGCCCTGAGCGGGTTAACAATGGCACAAATCCCCTTCAGCGCTTATGTGGTGAATACCCTGGGGCAGAATCTTTCCATGATCAACCTGGAAAATCAAATGGTGGATGTGAACGCCGAACCGCTGGGGTTGTTCACCAACCAGGTGGTGGTTCACGGGGAAAACGCTTATGTGGTCAACTCCGGCGCCAATGATATTCAGGTAATCGATTTGAATTCCTTGAACACTATCCAGCATATCGATGTGGGTTCCGGCACCAATCCCTGGAACCTGGACTTTGTCAATGACTCCATTGCCGTAGTAACCCTGCTGTTTACCAACCAGGCGGTGTTTGTGAATGTGAACAGCGGGCAGATTGTGCAAACCGTTCCGGTGGGCAGCGGACCGGAAGGGGTAAAATATTACAACGGCAAGGTGTATGTTACCAACACCGCCTTTAATGGTGTCGGGTTCGATCCGGGCACGGTCAGCGTGATTGATGTGAATAATTATTCGGTGACCACCGTGGATGTGGGGCTAAACCCCCAGGACCTGGCGTTGGACAGCCAGGGGCGGATGGTGGTGTGCTGCACCGGTCCTTTCGACAGTTTGAATGCGCAAATCGATTTTATCGATACCAACTCCGAAACCGTGGTGAATACCGTGCCGGTCGGGATTCAAATCACATCCATCGAGATAAGTTCCGCGGATAAAATTTACCTGGGAACATTTTCCTCCGGGGTGCTGGTGTATGATATCGCAAGCGGTGTTTTTGAACGGGATGTAAACAACCCCCTGCCCGGCGGCCCCGGCATTGCCATTGATACGCAGGATAACGCCTATATCACCGATTTCGGTACGGACACCGTACGGGTGTTTAACGCGCAACATAGCCAGACCAATGCTTACCTGGTAGGTGACGGACCCATCTCCATTGCCTTGTTTGAACCGAATCCCAATGGAATTGCGTTGGAAAACCAATTTCCGGTGGAGAGTTTTACGCTGTTTCAGAATTATCCCAATCCCTTTAACCCGGAGACCAATTTACGATTTCGGATTGCAAATGTCGGAATGGTTCAATTCGTCATTTACGATTTGCTGGGGAAGAAAGTAAAGACGCTGGTAAATCAGCAGATGGTTCCCGGAACATATACGTTGCGCTGGAATGGCAGAAATGATTCGGGCAGATCGGTGAGCAGCGGGGTGTATGTGTATCGCTTAAAGGTGGGAAACCATGTTCAATCCCGCAAAATGATGTTACTCCGCTAACTGCCCTTGCGCCCGACCGGCTGCCAGCCGGTCGGAATACCCGGGTTCGAAAAACACTCGCGAGTTGAAGAATTGGTATTCCGGCAGATAGAGAGCAAATGATGAGGTCACAAAAGGGAAAATACCAGGGAAAGAAGACATCTCCTCAGTCCCCCTGCATTAAGGTTTGTGAAATTGAAAAAACTACCGGAATTTGCCGGGGATGTTTTCGTACATTGGAAGAAATTGCTGCCTGGAGTATGTTGAGCGATTCGGAGAAATTTGTAGTTCTCCAACTCAGAGCGCAGCGAAAATCCGGCAACAAAAAGGCTTGAGATGAGAAACTACCTGTGGCTACTCCTGTTGGTTCTGTTACCATTTTTCCAGGGCAACGGTCAATCCGCACCGGCTGATGACACCCCTCCGCAACGAGTGGTATCCCTGGCGCCTAACATTACGGAAATCATTTTCAAGATCGGTGCGGGGGATTTGCTGGTAGGGCGCACGGAATTCTGCCTGTATCCCCCTGCCGCCCGGAAGGTTCCCACTGTGGGCGGGTATCTGAATGTGGATTACGAGAAGATCGTCTCCCTCCAGCCGGACCTGGTATTGATGCTGCCTAACCCGGAGATGGAGAGCAGGCTGCATCTGCTGAATATCAAAACCCGTTCCTTTCCGGATGAAACATTAGACGACATTCTGGAGAGCATCCGCCGCATCGGGCGACTCCTGGGGCGCACTGCCCGGGCAGCCGAAGTGGTGGCGGGAATTCAGGATACCCTCCTTCAGGTGCAGCACCAATCGGAGCATCACCCACCGATGTCCACCTTGCTGGTCGTGGGCAGACAACCGGGGTCATTGAGCGGTCTTTATGCCGCCGGAAGGAATACCTATCTCAGTGAATTGGCGGCACTGTGCGGGGGGGAGAATGCCTTCCGGGATGTTCCCCTGCGCTACTTCGAGGTTGCCAAGGAAGACCTCCTTCAACGCAACCCGGCAATGATTCTGGAATTCCGGGTGATGGATACGGCAGACAGCGCCACGGTGACATCCCTGGTTGAGGACTGGAACGCTCTGCCCCTTTTGCAGGCGGTGCAGCATCACCGCATCTACATTTTTACCGAACGCTATTTTTTGATCCCGGGACCCCGGGTGACACAGGCAGCCATGAGACTATTTGACCTCTTTCAACAGGCAGCACCATGATTGAAATTTCCCGACTCAACTTTGATTATCCGGCACAGCCGTTGTTGCGGGACATCAACCTGAGCATCCCTGCCAATGGGTTTGTGGCGATTATCGGACCCAACGGCGCCGGGAAGTCAACCCTGTTAAAGCTGGCTGCCGGGTTGCTGGCGCCCCAAACCGGTAAAATTTACATTTTAAAAAAACCATTAGCCGCTTACTCCCGCCGGGAACTGGCAAAGATTATCGGGTATGTCGCCCAGCATTTCGAGAGTGTCTATTCTTTCTCTGCCGAAGAAGTTGTGCGCATGGGACGGCATCCGTTTCTGGCGCCTTTCCAACGGGAAAGCGCCCACGACCGGGAAGTGGTTCGCAGTGCTATGGCAAACACGGAAGTGTGGCATCTCCGGCAGCGATTGATTCACGAATTGAGCGGCGGGGAATTGCAGCGGGTGATCCTGGCATCTGCCCTGGCGCAGGAACCCCGCATTCTCTTGCTGGATGAACCCACCACCGCGCTGGATTTAAAACACCAGCTAACGTTTTACCGGATTCTGGAAACCCTGCGCCGGGAAAAAGGGATGACCATTGTAACCGTCACTCACGACGTGAACCTGGCAATCCGCTTTTGTGAACGGCTGGTGGTGATGAAAGATGGCGCTATTGTGGCAGAAGGTGCACCGGGGCACATCATCACACCGGAGCTTATCAAGCAGGTGTATGAACTCGATGTGGAAATTATCCCACATCCGAAAGACGGCAGACCGTTGCTGCTGCTATGAGGCGTGAAACGTAACACGTGAACCGTGAAAAGATGAGTCTTATCACGGTTCACGCTTTACGTTTTAACTACTAACCCCCGGGGAGTGATGAAGAAAAAAAATGTCCTATTGCTTGCCAGCTTTCTGTTTCTGCTGGCGGTTCTCATCGGGGCACCGCTGATTGGCAGCCAGTCGTTGGCATTCCACGATGTACTGCGCTACTTGCAGGGAGAACAGACTTCCGCCGGATTGATATTTTTCCGCATCCGCCTGCCCCGGGTACTGTTAGCGATAATAACCGGCGCATCGCTATCCGTTGCCGGGGTGGTCTTTCAGGCGCTGCTGCGCAATCCGTTAGCCACACCGTACACCCTGGGGGTTGCCAGCGGCAGCGCCCTGGGCGCATTAACAGTGATTAAAACCGGCATTGCCTTCACCGTCCTGGGATTTTCCGCCACTCAATTCGCTGCCTTCCTGGGAAGCCTGCTAACGATTATGCTGGTGTATTTCCTCGCCACCCGGCTGCAACGCCTCTCCATCTACACCCTGATCCTGGCGGGCGTTACCCTGAACTACTTTTTCTCCGCGTTTATCCTGATTCTCCACTACCTGTCCGATTTCACCGAAACCCACCAGATGATCCGTTGGACGATTGGCGGGTTGGATATTGTGGCATACCAGACCTTATGGCGCAGCCTGCCGGTGGTGCTGGCAATCGCGCTTATCTTTTGGGGAATGGGCAACAGTTTGAATGTGCTCTCCACCTCCGAGGAAATTGCCATGAGCAAAGGGGTGAATGTGCCCCGGGTGCAAAAAATTGCTCTTTTGTTGGCATCCCTGATCACCGGTACGGTCGTTGCCCTCAGCGGACCGATTGGCTTCATCGGGTTAATTGTGCCCCATCTGCTGCGCCTGGCAGGGGGACCGGACCATCGCTACCTGATTCCGGCATCTTTATTTTTCGGAGGTGGTTTTTTAGCCCTGGCAGATACGATGGCTCGTACCATTTTATCCCCTATCGACCTTCCGGTGGGGATCATCACCACCCTGCTGGGGGGCCCTTTCTTCCTGTGGCTGCTGGCAGGGAAGAGAGGAAGGCGAGGGAGAGATCGGGGATAAGAAGATTGGGATACCGGGAGACACCGAATGTGCCTGTACTTGATGGGTTGCGACTCGTCTGCAAAAGGGTTATATTTTAATGTTATGCCATTACAAGATCGTAGCGAAATCCTGCTCCTTTTTCCCGATACCCTGGATGAAGATGCCCTTCCGACTCTTTTGGGAACAGAGTTCCGGTTGGAAATGCACCCGGTCATTCAAAGCCATCTAACCTATTACGACACCTTTGATTGGCGTCTATATCGCCGATCCGTTGTAATGTTCAGTGACCGTGAGCAGTTGTATATTCAATCGCAACAGGACCAGACTATTCGGCTTACGGCACCTCTATCAACTCCGCCGAAGTTCGCTCGGGAATTCCCACAGCAACGTTGGCAGGATTTTCTAACGCCGGTGATTGAAATGAGAGCGCTGCTTCCGGTGGTAGAGTTTTCCCTGCACCGTCAGCCGCTGAAGCTCTTGAATCGGGATCAAAAAACGGTAGTTCGGCTGTTTATCGAACAAATTTATCTCCCCGGGGAAACCGCGAATCCGGTACGCCGGGTGCTGCGACTTCAATCCCTGCGCGGCTACGAACAGGAGTTTGAAAAAGCACTCTCCCGCCTCACTTCCCGCGGCTTTAACCGGGAATCCGTTCCCAATTGGGAATATGCCTTACAAAAACTCGGTAGAACCCCGGGGGATTATTCCGCTAAAATAAATGTTGCTTTACAAGCGGAGATGCCGACAGAAGCCGCCCTGAGGGAACTGCTGCTGTTTTTGCTTTCGGTTATTAAGCGAAATGAAGACGGTATCCTCCGGGGTATTGACACCGAATTCTTACACGATTTCCGGGTCGCCATCCGCCGCACCCGATCCGCATTCTCATTGATGAGAAATGTGTTCCCGGCTGAAAAAATCGAACATTTTCGGAAGGAATTTACCCGGTTGGCTAAAATCTCCAATTCTCTACGGGATCTGGATGTCTACCTGTTGCGGGAGCCTCAAATTCGGGCAATGCTGCCGAATGAATTCCTCGCCCATATTGATCCGCTTTTCGATCACATTCGCGAGGAAAGAAAGTTAGCCCATTCGTACGTGAAGGATAAGTTGCAGGAAGAGCGGTATCAAAAGCTAATCCTGGAATGGGAGGCGTTCTTAACCCGTTCCGAAGAAGGTGAGTCCTTGTCCGAAGCTCACACTGCTGTAAAACCCTTTGCCGCTCGACATATCCTGAAACGATATCATCAAATTGTGAAAGCAGGTAAGCACATCCATGCCGATACCCCAGATGACGAGTTTCATCAACTGCGGATAAAGTGTAAAAAGCTGCGGTATTTGCTGGAATTTTTTGCCAGCTTATACCCAGCTGAGGCCATGACACGCCTGATAAAACAGCTTAAAAGATTGCAGGACCATCTGGGGCATTTCCAGGATTTGTGCATTCAGATAGAAATGTTGGAACAGTTTGGTGGGATATACCCGGTTCATAACAGCCGGGATAACAAAACCCTCCTGTCAATCGGGTGTTTAATCGGGTTTTTAACGGCGGAGAAACAATCCACAAAGAATCATTATGAAGCGGTTTTCACACATTTTGTTTCAGCACAAAATCGGAAACTGTATCAACAATTATTTTCCTGAAGCCCGGTGGAGGGCAGTTTGTATTTTGGGGATTGGGAATTGAGAAAGAGATAAGGCCGGGGCAATATCTGTCGAAAACAACATGCAGGTGTAAAACAGTGAAAAAAATAGCGATTTACCACAACAAAGGGGGGGTGGGAAAAACCACCACAGCAGTCAACCTGGCATACCTGAGTGCCCGTGCAGGTCATCGCACCCTGCTGTGCGACCTGGACCCGCAGGCATCGGCAAGTTTTTACTTCCGGGTCAAGCCGAAATTCAAATCCGGGGCAAAGGGGCTGGTTAAGGGTAAAAAAGCCTGGGAAAAGAATATCAAAGCAACCGATTATGAGAATCTGGATATATTACCGGCGGCGCTCTCATTTCGCCATCTCCCGATTTTCCTGAAACAATACTCGAAACAGAAACTTGATAAAATCTTAACATCATTGAATTCACCGTATGATTTTATTTTTATTGACAGCCCGGCAACTATGTCTTTATTGGCAGAAAACATTTTCAACGCCGCCGATATGGTATTGACGCCATTAGCCCCCACGTTGCTATCCATTCGCAGTTATCTGCAATTGCTGGGGTTCTTTCAGAATAAAGGCTATGATAAACGAAAGGTGGCGGTTTTTTTTACCATGGTAGAGAACACCAAAACGATGCAGTTAAAAATTATGGCGCAATTTTCCCGGCAACCGCATCATCAACTGGAAACGTATATCCCTTATGACCATCGGGTTGAGCAAATGACCGTAAAACGGATGCCCCTGCCGGAGTTTGCTCCCGACTCTCCTTCCGGCCGGGCATACCGGGAGTTGTGGGGAGAATTGTTGCAGCGGGAACTTTTATAGCAGTATCATTTCAAAATCATAGGATAACCTCATGAAAGAATTGTATTTAGTGCGGCACGCCAAAGCGGAAGCGCCGGAAGGCTATGATTCCGATTTTGAACGACCGTTAAGCAAGCGGGGAAAAAAAGATGCCCGGCAAATTGCCGAAAATCTGAAGGCAAGCGGGTTTTCCCCGGCGGTGTTGGTTTCCAGTCCTGCGGTACGGGCATTGGAAACTGCCCGGATTTTCGCCCGGGTGCTCGGCTATCCCGAAGACCGGATTTCTATCCATGAATCGATTTACGACTTCTCCGGCGGAGAGAACGACAACCCCATGCTCACGGTGCTCCACAGCCTGGATGACCAATACGATTCGGCGATGCTGTTTGGGCACAACCCGACCATTGCCGAATTTGCCTGCTTTTTGCAGCGAACATTTGCCGGTCCCATGCCCACCTGTGCCGTAGTGGGTTTCCACCTGCGCAATCGCACCTGGAACAAGGTGAGTAAAGGGAGGGGGATGGTGGTGTATTTTGACTATCCCCGGAAAGCGGAAAAAGAACGGGTTTACCTGGAGAGTCACCTGACAGACAGCATTCGGAACCAGCTTCAGAAGATCTTCTCCGATGCCGATCCGGAGATTAGCAAACGGATGGCAAAACGTATCGAAAAAACCGCCCGGAGACTGACGGGAAAATTCCTTGCCCGCCTGGAGGCGCATCATGCCAACCAAACGGCTAAGCGAGGGAAAAGGAAAAGGGCAAAAGGAAAAAGTAAAAAGGCAAAGGGGAAAGGAAATGGGTGAGGGGGTGATGCGATTCCCTGATTATTCGTTACGCAACCTGATGTTCATCTCTTTTGCCTGCCTTTTCCCCGGGATAATTAGAATTAAAATAACACCCTGGTGCGTTAAGAAAGGGGCGCATGACAAATTGCACAATTCAAAAAAGATTAGGGGATTCCTGCCCCAATGACGACGTCACCATGAAGTGGCTCCGTTGGAGGAATCTTCTAACATGCAATTTGTCATGCGCCCTAAGAAAGTTTGTATTGTTCTCTCAATGTTCAAGAACCTCTTCCCCCACGGCAAAGCCATTTCTTTCCCGAAGGGAGCACTTTGTGCCGGGAGAATCCGCCTCTTGTGTAAAAGGAGGGGGATTCGGGGAGTGTGTTTGAGCTTGTTTGATTTTCGTGCAACTATTTTTCAGAGCGCTAAGCGGTTCCGAACTAACGAAACATAACGAAGGACACATGAAAGCAGAATTACGCAACAAAGAGATCAGTTGGCTCTCCTTTAACGCCCGGGTGCTGCAGGAAGCCGGCAACCCGACCGTGCCGTTGACCGAGCGGATCAAGTTTCTGGGAATTTTTTCTTCCAACCTGGATGAATTTTTTCGGGTGCGGGTGGCTACCCTGAACCGGCTGGCGAAGTTAGGGAAAAAAGCGGTGCAAATCATCGGGGTGGACCCACGGAGTGTACTGAAGCAGATTGAAAAAACGGTTATCAAACAGCAGATCGAATTTGAAAAAATTTACCATGATATTTTAAAAGAACTGGAAACCCATCAAATTTATATCATCAACGAAAAACAATTGACCCCGTCTCAGGGCATTTTTGTGAAAGATTTTTTCCGGGAGAAAGTGCGGCCCATCCTGATCCCCATCATGATCGATCAAACCGAGCAGGCGCCTGTGTTAAAAGACCATGCAATTTACCTGGCGGTTGCGTTGCGTTCCGAGAGCCCGGCATCGAAACCCAAATACGCTTTGATCGAAGTGCCCACCGATCTGCTCCCCCGGTTCATCATCCTGCCCCGGGAAGGGAAAAAGCAGTACATCATCCTGCTTGATGACGTCATTCGCTATACCCTGGAAGATATTTTTTCCATGTTTGAATTCACCCGTTATGAAGCCTATACCATCAAACTCACCCGCGATGCCGAATTGGACCTTGATGATGATGTCTCGGAAAGCTTTGTTCTGAAAATTTCCAAAAGCCTTTCCCGGCGAAAAATCGGCACCCCGGTTCGCTTTGTTTACGACCAGGCGATTCCCCCGGAATTCTTGAAGTATCTTATCAAACGACTGAAATTAGATCGTTCCATCAGTAGTTTTATCCCGGGAAGCCGCTATCACAATTTTAAAGATTTTATGAAATTCCCGGTTACGGGACTCCAAAATCTGGGCTATCCCACCCGGAAACCGCTTCCCCATCCGGATATTCCTCCCCATCACCGGATGCTAAAAATCATCCAGGAAAAGGATATCCTGCTCAACTACCCCTATCAATCGTTTGATTATGTGCTGGATTTTTTGCGGGAAGCCGCCATCGATCCGAAGGTGACCGCCATTCATATCACCCTCTACCGGGTGGCGGAAAAATCAAGGGTGATCAATGCCTTGATTAATGCCGCAAAAAACGGCAAAAAAGTGAAGGTGGTGATTGAACTGCAAGCCCGCTTTGATGAAGAAGCCAACATCCGCTGGATACACCGGCTGCGGGAAGAGGGGGTGCAGGTGCAGCATGGCATTCCGGGGTTGAAAATTCACGCCAAGCTGATATTGGTAACCCGGAAACAAAAAAACAAGACGCTTTTATTTGCTCACCTGGGTACCGGAAATTTTAACGAAGATACCGCAAAAGTTTACAGCGACCACGGTTTCTTTACCAGCGATAAGCGCATTACCAAAGAAGTGCAACAGGTGTTTAAGTTTATCGAGAAATCTTACCAGCGGGATATCTACCGGCACTTGTTGGTATCTCCGTTCGATATGCGTCGAAAATTGAATCGTTTGATCAATGATGAGATAGCAAATGCCCGGAGAGGGAAACCGGCATATATTTTTTTAAAATTGAACAATTTGACCGACCCCCGCTTGATCAAAAAATTGTACAAAGCCAGCCAGGCCGGGGTGCCGATTCGCTTGATGGTTCGGGGAATGTTTTCCCTGGTTGCCGGGGTGAAGGGACTCAGTGAGAACATTGAAGCGCGGGGAGTGGTGGATAAGTATCTGGAACACTCCCGTATTTTAATTTTCGGCGCCGGGGGTAAGGAGAAAATTTTTCTCGCTTCTGCGGACTGGATGCCCCGCAACCTGGATAAGCGGGTGGAGGTTGCCTGGGAAATTACCGACCCCGGCATTCGTGAGGAACTTAAGAATTTTATGGAAATTCAATGGCAGGATAACACCAAGGCACGGATTCTCAATAAATCGCTGAACAACCGGTTCGTGCCTGTGGGAGATGGTCCGACCGTGCGTTCCCAGGATGCGTTGTATGATTATTTCCTCCGGAAGTATCAGATCCCCGCCCCATCCGCTCCGAAAACGCTTTCAATCCTTAAAACCGAAGGGCAGGCTGCCTCATGAAATTTGCCGCAATTGATATCGGCTCGAATGCCATGCGCTTGTTGTTAACCCGGGTTCTGGAGGGAGAGAACGGCGAGGAACCTTTTTTTAAAAAAGAAGCCCTGATGCGCTTTCCGCTGCGCCTGGGGGAAGATGCCTTTACGCAGCGTCGGATTAGCGATGTCAACCGGGAAAAGTTGATTCACATTATGCGAGCCTACCGCCAGTTTATTGATGCCTATGAACCGTTGAGCTATCGCGCCTGTGCGACGTCTGCCATGCGGGAGGTGGAAAACGGGCAGGAAATTGTGGAACAGATTCGAGCTGAAGCCGGATTGAATTTGGAGATCATTCACGGCAAGCAGGAAGCGGAAATCATTTTTGCCAATCACTTTGAGAGGAAGTTGAACCCCCGGAAAACCTACCTGTATATTGATGTGGGCGGCGGCAGTACTGAGTTGACAGTGTTTGATAACGCCAAATCCACCGTATCCCGTTCTTTTAAAATTGGCACTGTACGCCTGTTAAAAGGCATGGTACCCGATGAGCGCTGGAAAGAGATGAAGCACTGGATTCATGAATACACCGGAGAGCCGAAGCCCGATGCGGCAATTGGAAGCGGTGGCAATATCAACAAGATTTTCCGCATTTCCCGCAGAAAGGAGGGAAAGCCGGTGCCTTACAAACAATTGCGGGAGATCGATAAGATGTTAAACAGCTATAGCTTTGAGGAACGGATTCGCCGGCTGAATTTGCGCCCCGATCGGGCAGATGTGATCGTTCCCGCTTCCCGCATTTATCTTTCCGTTATGAAATGGGCAGACATCCATAAAATTTACGTGCCCCAGATTGGTCTGGCAGACGGTATTGTGCATTTGTTGTATGAGGAGTACCGGCGGGAACGATAAAACTTCGCCGATTGAATATCGAAAATCGCAGATCGGCGATTGGTACTGGGTGTGGTAGATTTACGATTGACGATTTACGATCTGCGAGGTGCGATTGACGATGGGGGAAGGGAGAACAAACCTTCGTAGTTCGAAAATCGAAAATCGCAGATCGGCAATTGGTACTGGGTGTGGTAGATTGACGATTTACGATTGACGATCTGCGAGGTGCGATTGGCGATGGGGGAAGGTAGAACAAACCTTCGTAGTTCGGAAATCGGAAATCGCAGATCGGAAATCATGTTTCTGCGAGGGATTTACGATTGGCGATTTACGAAATGGAAAGGAGGATTAAAATGGGGCAAGAGCGGTTAAACAGGCAAGTACTGGAAAACCGATTGATTGATTTTGCCGTTCTGGTGATTGAGATCCCCCAGTCCCTTTCTAAAACCAAAGCGGGAAATCATCTTTCCAGTCAGATTGTTCGTTCGGGAACCTCCCCGGCATTGAATTATGGGGAAGCGCAAGATGCGGAATCGACTCGGGACTTTTTTCATAAAATAAAAATTGTTCTGAAAGAGTTACGCGAGACTTATGTTTGTTTAAAAATCATTCACCGGACGGATTTGTGCTCAGCACCGAAAAAACTGGATTCAGCCCTGACGGAGTGTAATGAACTCGTTTCCATTTTTGTATCAAGTGTAAATTCCATTAAGAAAAAACTTGAGAACGGTGCAAATGGTTGATAGCGATGGAAGTGGAAATTACGAGGTGCGATTCACGATTTACGATTGACGATCTGCGAGGTGCGATTGGCGATGGGGGAACAAACCTTCGTAGTTCGGAAATCGAAAATCGCAGATCGGCAATTGGTTTTGGGTGTGGTTGATTGACGATTGACGATTTACGATCTGCGAGGTGCGATTGACGATGGGGGAAGGGAGAAC
>CAYYGL010000045.1:0-7687 GCA_964471235.1 uncultured Calditrichaceae bacterium | reverse complement strand
GAACAAACCTTCGTAGTTCGGAAATCGAAAATCGCAGATCGGCAATTGGTTTTGGGTGTGGTAGATTTACGATTGACGATCTGCGAGGGGCGATTGACAAAACAGGAGCGTACCAATGACGCTGAGCAAAGAGGACATCCGACACATTTTTGAAGAGGTAATCCCCTTTAACAAACACCTGGGCATCAAGGTGCTGGATATATCGCATCATTATACGAAGATGAAGCTGCCTTATCGTCCTGAGTTTGTTGGTGATAACCTGCGCCCGGCATTGCACGGCGGGGTGATCTCCGCCCTGTTAGACAGCGTGGGCGGCGCGGCAGCAATGACCACCCTCTCCCATCCGGAAGACCGCCTTTCCACTATCGACATCCGGGTGGATTACCTGCTCCCCGGTGATGAGCGGGATATTTTTGCCGATGGCAAGGTGATTCGCAGCGGCAACCGGATTGTGGTCACGGAAATGATTGCCTACCATGAAAACCCGCGTAAGGTCATTGCCGACGGCAGAGCGGTGTACAACGTGCGGCGAAAGGGGGAACGGTGAAAGGATGGTGGTATTAGACGCCAGGGCGAGTGTGCATCAAATCTCCGGTCTTGCCCGTGCTGGACGAAGTTGATGGTTGAAGGCGTTTGGTTCCGGAAGCACAGATGAAGCCCCGGAACGGCAGTATGCCCGAAGAGAGTCTGCTGAGGCTGAAACCCGGCGAAGGGTACCGGTTCGCTGGGTTTGCAGGGAAGGAATTTCGTTTTGCTTCGGCACTTTGTTTACCCATCCCTGCTATCTGTTAATTTCCCCCTGCTTACCGACATCACCGGAGCAGCAGCATTTTGCGAGTTTGGACAAATCCCTTTCGGTCTTTCTGAAAAGGCGAGGTGCTGAGGCGGTAAAAATAGACGCCGCTGGGCACCTGCCGACCGGTATTGTCCGTTCCATCCCAGCGAATCGTATAACTGCCCGGTTTCAGCGGCTTATCCATTAAGGTTTTTACTTCTCTACCCAGCACATCATAAATGTTTATTTTCACCTTTCCGAAATCCGCAATCTGAAATCGCAAAATGGTTTCCGGGTTAAAAGGATTGGGATAGTTTTGCCCGAGTTCATAGGTAAGCGGTACATCTGCCGGGAGAGGTTCCTCCACACCCACCAGGGGCTCGGTGATAAACGCAGTCACCATCAGGTTGCCAAAGGTAAAATCCACCCAGCCGCCGCTACGGGTGAAATACATGCCGCGATTGGCATTGGGGGAATTGTTGTCAACTCCCACGCCCGGGGCGTCGGGGGAGTCCGGCAGGTAGTTTATCACCACCCAGAAATCGCCGCTCTGGATTTCCGGCGGATCGGCACCCGGAACGGTAAAAGAGACCGTGCCAATGGGATTGGCATCCTCGGCATGCACCCGGTAGGGTCCGGCAAGGATGTTTCCGGGCAGCCCGTTAAAATCGGATTGAATGGTGTAGTCAAACTCGGCACTGCCGTTCACCAGGGTTTCCAGGCGAATCACCCGTGCCGGATAAAACGTGGGCGTAAAACGCACCGCAAATTTGTTATCATCATAGGTAAAGCTGACCACAAAAAACGCCTCCGGGCTCCCGTCGTCGTAGCTGACCGGTGTCAACACCGGGTCCTGGCAGGCGAAATTGCCAACCGGTTTGCTGAGGGGACCGGTCAGGGTGAGCGTATCCACGGTGATGGACGCTTGCAGTTGATAGGCATACCAGGCAGTGCAAAGGACGCTGTCGTCTAACAGGGTCTCTACCCCGGGGGAAAGATCGGCAAAGGGATTCCCGTTGCGGAAGAGGTGAATCTCCGGCGGCACCGGCAGGGGATCATTGTTTACCCCCTCGCTGGGATCGTTCCAGGTCACCAGCAAGTCGCTGCCCTGTTTGGAAACCGCCACATTGGACGGCGGCTTGGGCGGTGCAAGCAGGGAAACATTGATGCCCACATCTGCAAAATAGAGTGGGTTAAAGATGTTGTTCATGGTCTGGGGCCACCAGCCATTGAAAATGGGTGTGGTTCCCTGGCGCGCCAGCACAAAGGCACCCAACCCTACGATTTTATCGGGACCATACACCTGCAATTGGTATCCTTCCATAAATCCCATGGGGATGGCAACCTCACCCTGTACATGCCCGGCAGCATCGGAGAAATCCAGCACAGCGTTGGGAACGGTAATCACATCCCCCACGGCACCGTTTTCGTAGATGGGGCGGAAGCGGAGGTCTGCCCCGGAAGGATGCCAGTACGCCCAGAAATTGCCCTCGGTGACTATCGGCAGGGCATCATCCGGTTCAAAATCACCGTCGTTATCATCATCAAAGTATAACCCGAATCCCTCGTTATCATCCAGCACGGTATTAAGAAAATCCTCCCCGGCGATGTAGAGGATATCGGATGCATCATCAAATTTGAAATACAAGAATGCCGACCCCTGCGGTTTGGGAGTGCCGCTGAAATACCCGAAGATATCGGAGACATCCACCATAATGGCATCATCCCATTCCCCGGGGGAAATCACCCCGTCGATGGTAGGGGAGGAGATTTGCTGGGGCGTATCGAAATTAAAAAACAGCAGGCTGTCGTTTACCCTGCCCAGGGCTTCGTTGGAATAGGCACTTTCCCCGCTGTCATTGAATACAGTGACCACGTAATAGTAATCCTGCAAGGGGAAGACGCTGGAATCGGTGTAGCTGGTCTGGGTTGCCGGTACGGAAACGATGCGATTGTAAGGGCCACCGGAGAGCAATCCCCGGTAAATGGCGATGCTGTCGGCGATCAGGTGCTGCGGGGCGGCATTGTCTGCAATCGGAAATGTTTCCGGGGACGTTGCCGGCATGCCACCGGTAGCGGCCCGGGTATTAAGATTGCCCTGCCAGGCAATCGGATCGACAATCCGAGCTATTTCCTGCGGCGAGGGCGCCGGGCGAAGCGGTGAACCCCAATCCAGCATCACCGCGCCCTCCAGGTTCTGGGTGGCGGTCAGGGTAGGCGGGGATCCGGGAAAAGGGTCTAATTGAAAATCCACGCCGCTGAGGGTATCGCCCACCACAAAAACCGAGGTGCTGGCAAAATTATAACCGGCTTTGCTGGCACGAACGGTATGAGAACCGATGGGCACATTGCCGATCAGGTAATTTCCGCCGGCATCGGTGACTGCGCTGCGGGGAGTGCCGGGCACTTCCACCAACACCCCGCTGTCGTCGCCGCTGTCGGTTAAATCCACCGTACCGCTGATGTAGCCGCCGCCCAAATCCACTTCCACTAAGTATAGTAAGCCGCCGTTGCCAAATTCCCGGGCGTGTACCGCTTTTCCACCGGCAATCACCCGCCTGCCGTCCGGGGTAATATCCACCGCAAAGAAAGAACCGGGAGTGGTTTGACTGAAGGTGACCGTGCCGGTCGCCACGTCGAATACCAGCAGGTCGGGCAGGGTATGAGCAAGATCGCCCCAGGTGGCAATTGCCGCCACGCTGCCGTCATCGGAAATGGCGATGTCATCCACCACATCGCCCACGCCGCCATAAATCCATAACGGCGTTCCGTCACCGTAACTATCAAACGCCATCACGGAGCCGTCAAATCCGTTGGGGAGAAAAAGTAAGGTTCCGGCGATGATGGTGCTGCCATCGGCGGATACATCCACTGACATGATCCAGTTGGTGAATGTGCCGGGCGGCACCCGGTATTGCCACATCAAATTGTATATCCCTGCCTGGCTGTCATACAACCAGGCTTGCACAAAGCCGGTCAGGTCGCCGGTAACCAATATCGATCCGTCTCCGCTGATGCCGACTTTGGATTCGGTATTATCCAAAAAGCGGTCCCACACCAGGGAGCCGTCGGCACTGTTGAGCACGTAAAAATGGAAGCGGTTGTTCACCACCACCCGGCTGCCGTCGGCAGAGATGTTGGCAGCGGTCCAACCAAATGTAACATCATCGGTGGTATCGAAAGTCCAGAGGATGGTCTGAGTTGCCGGGTCGAGCGCATATACCCGGGCGGTACCGGAGCCCAGGGCAGCCCGGGCAAGAAAAATCACCAGCGAACCATCCCGGGAAACTTTCAGTCGGGCAGGGATGAGGGAGTCCGGCATGGTAAGTTGATAACTGATGGTGCCATCCACCGGGTTTAACAAATAGAAGCTGTTTCCGGACAGGGCGGCAATGACGGATCCGTCATGAGAGATATCCACAAAGCCGTCGTTGGGATTGGTGATAAATTGCCACAGGGGCGTGTTGTTGGCATCCGAGTAGCGGGCGATTCGTTCGTTGTTAAGCGTCCAGGCGGCAACCGGCGATTGCCCGGGGGCATCAATCGCCATATAGCTGGCAATAGCGGTGGCATCCGAAGCATTCCAGAGCACCGTCCCGCCCAACACTTTTTGCTCCCCGTGCAGCTTCCCCTTCCAGCCGTTCAGATGATCGTTTAAGGGGGCTTGCTCCCCATCGTTGGGGATGGGGATGGTTTGCAGAGCGACTTCCCCATTGCGGATGATTTTCTGAACACCGGCAACCCGCGCCTTCTGTGCGAAAACCGATGATACGCTCAAGATAATCGAGAGCATGATAATGGCAATGAATCCGGATAAACTTTTCATAGCGGCTCCTCCGGGATATGTGGTGGGTGAAGGTTAAAACGTAATGTGCAAAACGTAAATGGTTCGTTTGAAGTCTGTTCTGAGAAGCTTTATTGCACAATAGTCGGCATGACGCCGGATAGTTGTCAACGTCAGGAAAAATGTACCGAAAAAGAATGAAAAAATGAAAGAAAAAATAGCGGAAGGGGAACATTCCTGGTCTTGTACCCGTCATTTCGCATCCACGAGCGCACAGAATAAGCCGTCAGGGAAACTATTGTGACGCTCAGGGCAACTCAAATTCGGTTAACACAATCATACCGATAACCCGTTTTGCATCGGCGGCATAGTAAAAATTGCCCTGATACACCCGAATGCCTTCCCAATCATAGTACGGCAGTGGTGTGGTTCCGACGGCCGAGGAAAGGTGACAGTCGGAAGCCGGAATAACGCCATGGGCATATAGCTGAATCGTTGCCGTCTTGATGAAACTAACACTATTTCTCGGATTGATATGTGATTATCTTTGGGGGTACATAAACGTGCTTTTGAAACAAAATTTAGCAAATTGGAATTCGTTGGCAAGCAACCATGAAATACAAAATCGGGACATCCGGCTACAGTTACAAAGATTGGGAGGGGGTATTTTACCCGCCCGGGCTTCCCGCCGGCAAAAAGCTGGATTACTATGCTCAACAATTTGATACGGTGGAAATTAACTCCACCTATTATGCCATCCCCAATCACTCGGTGTTTTACCATCTCAGTCGCAAAACACCGGATGCGTTCGAGTTTATCGTAAAAACCCATCAGGAAACCACTCACAAACGGCGGGATAATGCCGGAGCGATGAAGGCGTTGCTCGAAGCGATCCAACCGCTCATTGAAGCAGGGAAATTCAGCGGATTCCTGGCGCAGTTTCCATATTCCTTCAAGAATACGCCCGAGAACCGGGAGTATCTTGTTCAAACAAAAGCACTTTGCGCTGAGTATCCCCTGTTTGTGGAATTTCGCAATTGGACCTGGAATCGTCCCGAACTGTTTGAATTTCTGAAGGAAAATCAAATTGGGTATGTGAATGTGGATGAACCGCCGCTGAAGGGGTTGCTGCCCCGCCAGGCAATTGCCACTACCGACATAGCCTATGTGCGATTTCATGGCAGGAATTCCCAAAATTGGTGGGAAGGTACCAACGAAACGCGCTACGACTATTTGTACAGTCAGCATGAACTGGAAGAGTGGCTCTATCCGTTGACGGATTTAATCCGACGTACGGTAAAAACTTTCATCTTCTTCAATAACCACCCCAAAGGCAAAGCCATCCGGAATGCCTGGATGTTAAAAGAACTGTTGAAGCGACAATTGGCATTTTTGACAGACAAAAAGTAAATTTTTCACACCGTCGGCATTCTTTTCTCCATCTGTGTCATTTTTTGACTGATTCCCGGAAATCATTTCCGCGGTGTCATTTGCAGAACACCGGGTTGTGTGATGCTCCATTTCCATGTTTTTAAAAGGCTTATGTGCCAATTAATCAAATTGGCATATCCTTTGTTATGTATTAAGGCGAAATCAAAAGAGAAGAGTTGAGGGAAAGTACTTAAATACAAATTCACATAGACTTATTTAAAAGGAGGATTTATCATGACCTTAATTCGGTTTGCCCCGGCAGATGTGTTGGAAGAAGTTTGGCAGGAAATGGAAGAAAGGCTGAACGAAGTACGACGAAAAGACGGCGAGGCTTCGAAACGGGAAAGCCATACAGCGGTCTGGAAACCGCGGGTGGATATTCGGGAAAATGACGATGAGTTATGGTTTGCGGTGGAAATGCCCGGGATGGATAAAAACGATATCCATGTATCATTTGAAGATGGTTACTTGAAGATTGAGGGGGAACGAAAGGCGGTGGAACCCAAAGACGGTTTGCACTATTTGCGGCGTGAACGTCGGTATGGCAAATTCGGGCGTCGGTTTAAAATCAATACCCGGATAGACCAGCAGAACATCGAAGCCAAATATGAAAACGGTGTTTTGATGGTTCACCTTCCCAAGGCGCCGGAAGAGAAACCGCGCAAAATTGAAGTAAAGGTGAACGCCTGAGCAAGATCGAATACAATCGGGTTGAGGGGAAAAGTTTATTAAACAACATTAACCAAACCAATAAAATCAATAAAATAAGGAGGTGATAGCCATGACGTTGACTCGTTGGAATCCGGTTCGGGATTTAATCCGGGTACAAAATGAAATGGATCGCCTGGTCGATCGCTTTTTCACTCCGGATTTGTTCGAGGAAACTTTCACCGAATTTGGTGGCTGGCTGCCCAATACCGATATTGCCGAAGATAAGGATAAATTCACAGTGCAAATGGAATTGCCGGGCTTAACCAAAGAAGATGTGCACATTACCTTCCAGAACGGCACCTTGCGGGTTGAAGGGGAACGGAAACAGGAAGAAGAAAAAGAAGGCGTGAACTATCATCGCACCGAGCGCCGCTATGGCAAATTCGTGCGCACCTTCAATTTGGGCAGCGGCATTCAGCAAGACAAGATTGATGCCACCTTTAAAGATGGTATCCTGACCATTCATCTTCCCAAGGTGGAAGAAGTGAAGCCCAAAGAAATTCCGGTGAAGGTTTCCAAATAATTCACTATTGATTGCCCCTGCAAAAAAGGCGAGCAACCGCTCGCCTTTTTTTTACGCCTCTCAGGGAAAATTCATCAGGTGGCGACCGATGATGGGGCGTTCGCAACGTGTCTCCCTTCCTGACAAATACTGCGTTATCCCGAATGGAGAGATTTTGCAAGGTAAGGTTTGAAAAAGAATCTGAACCGACCTTCCTAATAGAATGGGAGAAGTTTCTCTAATTTTTTCCTCAGTTCAGGCGAAGGGCTGCCTGTTTTGCCGGGGGCTCTTATGATTTGCGAAATCGGGTTGGAATTAACGGTGAGTTTTCCTAAACTTAGTTAGTTGTTTTGTGCAGGAAACGGAAAACCGATGATAAAGATTAAAAATCCTAAATTTATAAAAAGCACATTGGATTGGCGGGAGGCGCCCCGTCCGTTTTTGCCGGAAATCGCCTTTGTCGGTCGCTCCAATGTCGGTAAAT
>CAYYGL010000044.1:0-28606 GCA_964471235.1 uncultured Calditrichaceae bacterium | reverse complement strand
CAAGGGATCGTGTTATCTGCAACCAAGAGCCATTGTGGGAAGACATCGACGCTCTTAGCAATACGCTCCAGCAAACCACCCCTACTAAACTGAGCGTAGTTACTGCCGAACCCATGATCCTGAAGCACGACGGCAAAAGGAGCTAAATGTCCGAGCTCTTGGCAGAACAGGGCATCGTAGGCAGCGATACCATCCGCAGCAAGGAAGAGTATGGCGATACGGCGCACACCGTGATTGTCATCGAACTCACGATTGCGTTCCATTACTTCCAGGAACCCAAAGGGAGCAGAAGCGACGCGTGCGTATCTGTAAATGTCCCCTTGAATTTCAACTGCATCGATGTGCGGAGCCCAACCGTTGGGAACGAGGTCCCGTTCATGAAGCTGAATCCGGGCTAAGCTATGGTAGCCACGAAATCCATGAGCGGGATGCTCGAGTTCTTCTTCCAGCTGGTCTTGTGTGATGGCGTAGTCAGCATAAACGAAACAATGGGCGCTGTGTGTAGAGCCGAATGCCTTTACAGGATGGCCATCGGTACCAGATCCTGGATAGAAGACGACACGGGAACCGAAGAACTGCTCACGTGGAAAGGCGTCCCCTTCGCAAAACCGGTCAAGCCAGTCAGGGATGTCCTCGTGACAATTTTGTAGTAGGTATTCGTAAAGAGTCATCGCACTCTCATGGGGATCGGTCATGATGTTCTCTGTTTTGGTTCCGTCGAACGGATTGAGCAAAAGCGGAACTGCCACGCTTAAAAAAACTTCAAAATGCCAATTCATGACCCGCGTGGCAGTTTCCGCCTTGATGCCCGGGTTAGGTACAAGTGCATTTAATTAAACTTTAAAAATAAACCAAGATAATTTTTGTGAATACTACTTTTCCAAGGCTTACAATATTGTTTAAACCCGTTTTTATTAAGTATTGCAACCATACCTGGATTATTAGAAATTTCTGTAGTTGCCATTTAATTTTCTGAATCATTATTTTCGATTAACAATATTACAATTTTCGATGCTATTCCCTGGCTTTCATAATCTTTATATATATATATATATATATATATCCAAGTTCCCCTTCAAATTCATGGGAAAGGACAGATAAATTTGCTTTATCCTTTGAAAAATCCGAATTTGTTTTTGGTTTTATTGCGCCGATAGCTATTAATTTAGCATCAATATATACAAAACAAGCTAATTTACACCTATCAAGCTTTTTTGAAAAATCGCCTTGAACTTTTCCTTGCTTTTTAAGCATATCAGCAAATAATTCTCTATGCTTTTCTTTAAAATCAATCTTTCTAATTAATTCAAACTTTAATGTCATAAATTAGACGCTTCCTTTTATATTGTCCCAATATTCAGCTACTTGAATTGTAGTGCCTTCAAAATAGTTATATATACCATTGGATACTTCCATAAAATTCTTAAGATCTATTTTCCTAATCTCTTTTAAGGATTCATCTTCTTTATGATCAACAGGATATCTGAAAGCTGATGAAAAAGGATCAATTAGTTCAAACTCATTCATTAAATAATCTATTGCTTGAATTTCTTTTTTATCAACTTTGATATGCATCTTTTTTTGAACACTTTTTACTTCATTCCACAATTTAACCAAAGAATGGTGCTTGGGAAATCCTTGTTTAAAACCGAGTATTTTATAACTAGTAATTATAATATCTTTTAAAAGCAATTCGATACCTTGTCTCATTAAAAAAACAATTGGATAAATGAGAACATCATGTTCTCTGGTTTTTGAATCCAAGTTTTGAAAAAGAATTTCAGCTGCAACTCGATAACCTGAAGCATAAATATAAAATTTTTCTTCTTTGCCAACGAAATCAATGCTTGCATTTAGCCAATTCCAAGGTTCATTAGCCGAAAATAACTTTGAATCAAGTTTTGGCCAATTCAAATTATTGATATGATCAAGTAAATTCATTGTTTTTATCAAGTACCTAACGACATTGCTAAGCTGATTTAGGGAAACACGAGTACGAGGCTACGTTTTTTTACGAAATTTGAACGGCTTACAAATCCTTAATCTGAAGACCAACTGCCCTAATTTCAGCTCCAGCAATTTGTTATGCTGGCTTGGCGCAACGAACATTATTGGGTGCACCGTGTTATGTAATTAATGGTGGCTTTGCGTTTTTTTTCAATGTCGCATACGTTTTTCTTTTTAACAATTTTGGCTTACTACAAGCAAATTTGGGACATTTGCTTTTTAAATGTCGCAAGTTTGTGAAACTTTATTATGCAACCCTTTCTGTATTCTTTAGACAAGTCCATAAAATTTTTTAATGTTAGTTCTTTTAGTTGCTATGCCTATCCATAAAATTGCAAATTTTATCCCATAACCCAAAGGGGTTAAACCAGACAACTATAAACACTGCAATTAATACGACCGGCCAAATTGGGGCAAATATCAAATATGATATAACCATGAGGGCAAGAACGCCAATTACCTTGATCATATTTTCCATTTACAATCTCCTCTAAAACCTATTTCAATATAGGAATATTTCCTAAAACTAGAGTTTTGGGCAAGAGAAATTGTCTTTTTCAATACTTTAAACTCAAACCCGGTTCAATTTTGGTAATCCGAATATGCTACTGGAATATTTTGAATGATTATAATAGAGCTGATCAACTAACCTCCGGTCTTGCTTTAATCTTCTCTTTTTAAGTTCAAATAAAAATTGGTGTAGTAGTGAGCCGCTTGTGCCATCTTAATCCAGCCCAATAGAATTAAAATAATACTAACAAGAAAGACGCATGATGCTAACCATACATCAAACTCGGTCTGATATTCTATTGCCCGCAATATAAGAAATATAGAAGATATTAAACCACAAGAGCCAATTGTCATCCCTATCTGCTTTAGAGTAATGATTCTCTCTAATTGAGCTTGAATCCTTTCTCCTCCTTGCTTATCTATTTCTCTACGAGCATCATCAAGATTTATAGTCTTCAACAATTCCCATTTCCCATCTTCACCAACAAAAATTTTATATAATTTCTGAATGAAGGTATTGTATTTTAACCGTGTCTTTATTTTGACAAATGGAAGTAGGCAAAACGCATCCTGTATAGTATACCCTAATACATAAGAAATGCCGGCACCCAATATGTAATATGCAGTAGGAAGATTTGTGATAGATATACGATTAAACTTATACATGAAGCTAAGGATAACAATACTTCCCCCAATGATAAAAATTACATCACGCGTAATGAAGTGTTTTATAATTTTAATCAGTTCACTCATGTTAATACACTATCTTCGTAATAAATTTTTTGATGATGTATTATATATTGACAGTTTCTTTGCTTCCAATTTTGATGCGCATAACATTAATATATACCTATTCTCCTGAATAAAAAAATCAATCTACCATCCCCCGCTAATCCTCAACTGTTAATCCCAAAGTAGAATTCTTTATGCCAGATTCTCCATAACTATTCCGAGTGACTTTGTTATGCGGGAACATCAACAATAAAAATATCCGGTGATTTATCGCTGCATAGCAGCAACCTCTAACAAATCGTATCTCAAAGGTGATACATCTATTTCACAGAAAGTGAATGTTAAAGTGGGGGAAAATATAACCATGGCTATTGGTGGGAATCAACATATATTCCGGAAAGAGCAAAAAAATGGTTCTGTCTGATTAAGGTGGGTAAGGTACCCCAATGAGGATAAAATCATGTATGGGAGTATTTCTAGAAACCCGAATAGGCACCTCGATATATCACCGGGGCGCAAATTCACCTCAATCTCGTCGTAGCCGGATGCGGCTACCGGTATCCTCTCAAACGAATGGCACAGTTATTTAATCAAACTACAACCGGTTTTTCATACCGGTAATATTGACCGTCAACCCAAATGTATCAAGGCAGGGGGATATCTTTCAGGAGGCGGGATAACGCCACCGCTCGAATTTTTTCCGACAGCGGAAAGGTATGCTCCCCGGCATGGATGATATCAAGGCGGTCGAGATGTAAGTCCGTAACAACATTCTGCATAGACCGGGTAATTACAGGGGATGTGGTGCGTTTGATCTCAAACCCCAGCCGTTTTCGACCGCGAACGATTAGCAAATCCAACTCGGCACCACCATAAGTACCCCAAAAGAAACATTCATCCGATTGCAACTCCAGGTGGCGAATCAATTGTTCGATAACGAATCCCTCCCAGGAAGCGCCAACCTTGGGATGTCCCTCTAAATCCATCTGTGTCTTTAAGTTCAAAAGGTTGTGCAACAATCCGCTGTCTATCAGGTAAATTTTGGGAGATTTAACCTGGCGCTTGGATATGTTCTCATACCAGGGTTGAAGTTGCCGCACGATGAGTGCCGAAGTCAGAATATCCAGGTAGCGGCGAACGGTAATATCCGATACCCCAAACGATCTGGCAAATTCCGAAGCATTCCAGACCTGACCATGATAATGGGCAAGCATTGTCCAGAAACGCCGTAAAGTAACGGAACGAATTGTGATGCCCAATTGGGGGAGGTCTCTTTCCAGAAATGTACGAACGAAGCCCCGGCGCCATTCATCGCTTTCTTTGAGTGTGCGGGCTAAGTACGATCGGGGAAATCCGCCGCGCAACCATAGTCTCCGGTGATTGGCGATGCCAACTTCATCCATCCAGAAACCGCCCAATTCATGATAAATGATGCGTCCGGCAAGTGTTTCCGAACCCTGTCGTAACAAATCCGGTGAGGCACTACCCAGCACCAGGAATTTGGTTTGGGTGTTCGGTCGATCCACCAGAACCCGGAGAACCCGAAACAGTTCCGGTTGATGCTGAATTTCATCAATTATCACGATTCCCTTTAAATCTTTCAGGGCGAGCATGGGGTCGCTTAATCTTGCCAGGTCTTCAGGGTTTTCCAGATCAAAAAAAGTGACCGGTCTTTTGGTTTGCGCAGCTAATTGACGAGCCAGGGTGGTCTTACCAACCTGCCGTGCGCCGATAATTCCCACTACCCGGTGTCGAGACAGCAACCCACGAAGGATTTTTAACTCTCGTTTCCGTTGTATCAACATCGTCATTTTACCTTGAAAATTCAAACATCAGCTTCGAATTTTCAAGGTAAAGGATCTGGCTTGTTGAAGCAAATAAAAAATGGAATTCCACGCATCACCCACCACAAGATATGCAATCATCCCCCCATCTTTTCCCGCACCGTTGCCAGGGTTTGCTCCAACAGGCCTTTGGCATCCGTCTCCAATTTTTTGCAGGTGCGGCGCATGTCATCTTTAAAGGCGTCATCGGTAATCTGCCCTAAGTTGATCAGCACATTAAACACGCCGCCCAACACCCCGGTATAAGCAATCTGGGCACCCACCCCGGCATCGGTCACGGAGTTGACGTTGCCCTTCTCCACTGCCTCGGCGCACAGGCGCAGCGCTTCACTGCTCAATCGGGCGGTATTCAATGGCACCTGAACCGCCTGCTTGAGCCCTTCCTGTATGGCGGCTTCCCGGCGCTGTTTTTCCTCCGGCGTGCTTTTTGGCAGCCGGGTGGCTTCCATATAGGCGTTGAAGGCATTGGTGTCGTCATCCACTGCCTTTAGCAATTTGTCTTTAACCTCCTGCGCTTTTTCCGCCACCGCCAACAAATCCGCTTCCACCTTTTCGTATCCCTTCTTGCCAACCGTCAGGGTGCTGACCATGGATGCCAGCGCTGCGCCCAGGGAGCCTGCCAGCGCAGCAATGGAGCCGCCGCCCGGCGCCGGGGTGTCCCGACTAACCTCATGCACCAGCTCGCAGGTCTTCATCTCCACCAATGCGTCCGGTGAATTTTCCGGCAAGCCTAAAATTTTCTCTTTGGGATCAAACGGCGATACATCATTAAGTCCCATGGACTGAATGGCAGTTTCGATCACATCCGTTACCGGTATGCCGGTGGGTTTGCCCTGCTGCTTCAGGTAAAATTTACCGGCGTCGTAAATCGCCTGAAAGGGCACCAACCCCACAATTTCACTGCCGGTGACCACCAGCCCCCGTTCGGCTGCCATCTTGCGGGCTTCTTCCAGCACAACATGGGGCGGGGTAACCTTGTAATTGGTCAGGTTCATGGTAATCTGCGCCCGACCGTATTCCGCTACATACCAGCCAATTGCCCGCACAAATTTGAACTTCCCGGGCTTTTTCACCGACCAGCCTACCGGGTTGTCGGTATCGGAGCCGTGCAGGTCCAGCAAATCCCGGGGATCGTAATCGTGTTCCTTTTGGCAGTGGGCACGGGTTTCTTCAAAGGTCTTGCCGATGAAATCGCAGCTTCCGCAGGGAAAGTGGTTCTCCCGGTATTTCACCAGGTCGCCGCGCATATACACGGGGTGAATGTTTCCGCTGCGCACGCTGCGCCCTTTTTCCCGCAAGTCAAAAGCGATGTCCATTGCCAGTTGCTTGTCACGGGTATTCAAGTTGATGTTATAGGCAATCAAAAACTCCCGCGCCCCGATGACGGTTGCGCCGCTGCGGGGATTAAATTCCGCCGGTCCAAAATCCGGCTTCCATTTGGGGTCTTTCAGCTTTTTGGGCAGCGCCTCGTATTCCCCGGCACGGATGGTTGCCAGGCTGCGCCGCTCCGGGGAAGTCGCCGATTCCTCATACAAATACACCGGTATCTTCAATTCCTCTCCCACCCGCTTCGCCACCTCCCGGGAAATTTCCACGCATTCCGCCATGGTGATGTCATTCACCGGTACAAACGGGCATACATCGGTAGCGCCCATGCGGGGATGCGCGCCTTTATGTTTGCTCATGTCAATCAACTCCGCCGCTTTTTTGATGGCGTTAAAAGCGGCTTCCTTAACGCCATCCGGCGAACCGATAAAGGTCACCACGGTGCGGTTCACATCGGCACCCATCTCGGCGGAGAGCAATTTCACCCCGGAGACTTTCTTGATTTCGGCGGTAATTTGATCAATGACGGATTTGTCTCGCCCTTCGGAAAAATTCGGTACGCATTCGACAATCGGATTGCTCATATTTCATGCTCCTCTTTCGTTTCGGTTACGGGTGCAAAATTTAGCGAATGAGCGGAGAAGAATAAAGATGAAAGATGGAAAGATGGAAGATTAAAGATGAAAGAGGATTTGACAAGTGGCTTTGTTTGAATGGTGGCGTATGTTTCTACAAAAGTTGAATCCCTCTCGAGATTCTTTGTTCAACACCGCAGGTATTGAAAATTTGCAGCTTGAATACAAAAAAACAGTTGAACACTGCAGGTGTTCAACATTAATTGTCTGAGCATCGCAATAGAAACAGACAGTTAAATTGGAATAGGGCCTAATGAAAGGGGAATGTTTTTTATCTTGTTGCCACAGTGGACTCAGCAATCGTTCACCTCTCACCAATAATTAGTTCCCTCCATCTTTAATCTTTCATCCCGGCAAAAACGCAAACATCCCTGTTTGCAACCCCCGACACCTAACGGGTCAGGCTCCAACGGAGCAAGCCAGGATGAAATCTTCTGGCGAAGCCACTGCCGTAAGGCCCCGCTTACGCGTCACTCAGGTGGCAGGATTTATCTTTAATCTTTATTCTTTAATCTTTTTACCTCTACCACCGCATCCCGGTAGGCGGGGATACCGCATACCGGATCGCTGACGCCCCGGGGGATCAGCACGTTCGCCTCAGGCCAGTAAACCATCACCACCCCTTCCGTTACTTTGCCCTGGCGCGCCACCCCGTTCATCTTCCCGGTGGAGTTGCGCAATACCACCGGGGTACCATCGGTTAGGCCCAGCCGCTGCATGTCCGCCGGAGAAAAGAACACCTCCTCCCGGCGAGAGTTTTCCAGGAGCGGGTCTTTTTCGCTGAAAGTAATGCTGTTGAACTGTTTGCCCCGGCGGGTGGAGAGATGAAACCAGCCGTCCGGTTTGGTGTGCGGGGGAGGGGAGAGGGGAGCAAAATGTGCTTTGCCATCATCAGTTGCAAAACGGTATCCTTCCGCCAGCCGTTCCCCGCCCCATTGCACAAAGTCTCCCTTTTGATTCAGGTGCTGGATACCCTCATAGAGGGGAACGATCCGGGCAATCTCATCCCGGATAGCTGCCGTAGAAGGAAAGGTCATCTGTTGCGCCAGCTCCGGTTTAGCCTGGCGGGCAATCTCTAACAGCACCCGCCACTCATCCCGCGCCAGGGGAATGCGGGGACCCGGTATCTCCGGGTTGAAAATAATGCGCCGTTCGGTGGTGGTTTCGGTATTGCCCCCTTTCATCTCGTAGCGGGTGGTTGCCGGAAGAATTAACACCGTGTCATCGGAGGGCACAAACATTTGCGGGTTCAGCACAATGTCGTGATGCACCCGGAATGGAATGCGGCGAATGGCTTCGTACACATAGGCGCTGTCCGGCAAAATACTGAATAAGTTGCTGCCTACCGAGTAAAGCAAATCTAACTTGCCCTGGTGGGCGGCGTCTAACATCTCCGCGGCAAAGTAACCCGGTGTATGTGGTACCGGAAACCCCCAGTGAGATGTCAACTCTGCGGCATTCTCCCGATTGACGGGCTTGCCGCCGGGAAATTGATTGGGCACGGCCCCCATCTCGGCACCGCCCTGCACCCCGGAATGCCCCCGGATTGCCATCAACCCGGTGTGTGGCTTGCCCACCATACCGCGGGAGAGCGCCAGGTTGGCAATGGCTTTCACATTGAATATCCCGAACTTGTGCATGGTGATGCCCATGGACCACACGAAAATGGCGCTCTTTGCCCGGGCATATATCCGGGCAAATTCCAGCATCGCCTCCCGGGAGGCGCCGGAGAGGGCTTCCAGTTCCTCAAAAGACTGTTCTTGCAAGGAAGCCGCCAGCTCATGCCAGTGGGTAGTATGTTGCCTGATAAACGCCTCATCTACCCATTTATTGGCAACCAGGTGTTTCAGAACGCCGTTGATGAAGGCAATATCGCCCCCCGGTTGAATCTGAAAAAAATGGTCGGTAATGCGGGTACCGAACAGGGCAGAGGTGGGTACCGAGGGGATCCAGTATTTTTCCATTCCCGGTTCCCGGAAGGTGTTGACCATTGCGATTTTCGTGCCCTGCTTTTTTGCCAGGTACAGGTATTTCATTACCACCGGCTGGTTATTGGCAGGGTTGCTGCCGAAGAAAACCAGCAAATCGGTACCGATCATGTCTTTGTAACTGCACGTGGTAGCGGCGTATCCGATGGTTTGTTTTAGTGCGGTGGTGCTGGGGGCGTGGCAGACCCGGGCGGAATTGTCGATGTGATTGGTACCCAGGAAGCGGGCGACTTTTTGGGCAACATAATAAGTCTCGTTTACCGTACCCCGGGATACCAGGTAAAACGCCAGGTGTTCCGGGGAGATGGCGTTAATTCGTTCCACCATCAAATGACAGGCTTTCTCCCAGGAAACGGGTTGAAAGTACTCATCTCCCTTTTGCCGGAGAAGCGGGGTGGAGATACGCCCCATCTGGCGCAGCGTCTTCTCATCGGCTTTTTGCAGTGCGGCGGTATTCTTCAACACTTTCGGGTTTAATGCCGGCATGGTGTTCAGCCGCAGCAGGTTCAACCGTATCCAGCATAAATGGGTGCCGGACATCGTCCAATCCTGTAAACCGCTGGTGCCCAGGGCGCAGCCGTCACAGACCCCGTCCCGGAGAATCCGCCAGGCATAACCCGCTTGATCCCGATTTTCCCAAATCGTCCGGAGGATATCTTTATATGGATTGATCCGATGATAAATTCGAGAGCCCATGCAGCCTCCTTAAAATGCAGATGTTTACTGATGGCATTTAAAGCGGGTGGCAGGTGCCAAGCAACAGTGCTGATCCCGGAACCAACGGAAAAAATTGCTCCGGGCGCCTACCCGGATGTTCCACAAAATGATCAAATATAGGGGATCCGTTGTTTTTTTTCAAGGAGGGATTTGGGGGAATCGTTGGCAGATGATGGCGATTTCATTCTTCCAGACGATTCGCGGATGATGTCGGTTTGGACTGCGAGGCTGGTTCATAAATTCCGGGCAGAATAAATTTTGCGGATCCTGCCCGGAAATAAAATGAAACCATCAGTGTTTTTTCTTCCCTTTGAACTGCCGCAGCCATGCTTCAAATTTCCGTTGTAATTCCGGCGCGGAAATTTTTTTCTGTTCGCCGTTCACAATGCTTTGAAAGCGTTCCTTCAGTGTGGGCAGCAACTCTGCCTTAATCAGAATTAACAGCTCTTTTTTAATTTGTTTTTTGCTTTCATATCCGAACACATAGCGTAAACCGAAAAACCACCAGGGCAGGTCCTTCAATAACGGCACTCCTTCCCGCGATTTGGCTTCTTCATTCACATATAATCCGCCGATGATGGTCTCTTCACCGTCTAACAGATACACCGTGGTTTTTGCCTGGGATTTTTTAATTTCCAGCCCGACCTCACTGGTGGCGGTGTTGCTACGTTCAATCTGGAGTTCCAGTTGAATAAAATCAACCGAATCCACCCGGGTCACGATCGGTTTTACTTTGATAATGGAACCGGTGGAGTAAAATTGGGTGACGGAATTTCCGGCAAAGTCGCGCAGGGTGACGGCTACATCGCTGCCCACCTGAATCCGTCCCTGGTCGCCGGAACGCACTGTGATTTGCGGGCTGGAAACCACTTCTCCGATTTGATCTTTTTCCAGGGTTTTGAAAATTGCCAGCAGGCTGCCAAAATCCAGCTTCGGATTGATTTGTAATTGCAGCAATCCCTCGTGGGTTTCGGCAGAAAAATTGCTGATGCCCAGATTGACATCTTTCCCCCGGAAAAGATCCCAGCTCATGCCCGCTTCCCGCAGTTTGGTGCCATCGGCTTCAAAAAAGATTGCCGAAATTGCTACTTCCCGGGTATTGAAATTCTTACGGGCATCCTGCTCCGCTTGGGAACCACCTTCTCCCTCTCCCTCGGCTGAGATAATTTTGATGTAATCGGCATACTCTTCGTACCATAACTTATGATGCCGTAGAATTGTCTCAAATGCCGTTAACCAGTGCTGCTTATCAATGTCAATCCCAATGGGAACTTTCCGAGTTTCCGGATCGACGATGATTTTGCCCAGGTATTTCTTACTTAACTCATTAAAGATAATCAGTGCCTGATCAAACGAGGTGGTGCTGGCTAAACTGACAATTTCATCCGGGTTGGTGTATGTCTTGCGAAATTCCCGGTTATAACGGGTTTGCCCGACCAGGCAGGTTGTGATGAATAGACCGATGATAAGAAAGAAAATGCTTCGATGTGCTGTTGTATTCATCTCCCGACTCCTTGTGTCGATTTCGAGGGTGCAAAATTAATTTCCAGAACGACTTTCTCCACCACGCCGCCTTTGTTAAGGGTGAACTCCACTTGTTTTTCCTCCGGGTCTATTGCGGTCAGGTATCCCAGGTAGACCCGATCCCCAATTTTTAGAGAATGAACCTTGCCGTTTTGATCGGCTATCAGGGCTCGGTCTGCCACGATAGCTTTTAAATCCGCTCTCTCCACTTCTAACAACCCCTCGGTATTCGGGGGGAGGTTCCGCAAAATTAACGGTTGAAAGGGGTTCCGAACCCGCAGTACGTTGACATCCTGAAGCGTGCGGTGGGAAAAGGGGAGTTTGGGAATATCGGCATAATAACCATACAATTCCATTTCAAAAGGAATTACCAGGTGCAATTCCTTTGTCTCCGGGTCTTTACTCTCCACTCCTTTTAAATTTAATTTAACGATACGGTAAAGCAAGGGTCCTCGTTCCAGATACCAGACCAGGCTATAGATTTTTTGGAAAGTCGCTTCCCCCCGGATTTTATAGATGTTATAACCGAACCCCGCGGAGGCTTTGCTGCCGGCAAAGAGCATATTAAATTCAATGAATCCGATCCGGTTTAATATGAGATTCAGGTAATAATAGGTGTCTGCCGCAGAGACATTCCGAACGATTTGTTTGTCAATTTTTGCCATCCGCTCTTTTTTCTCATTCAGAACTGTTCGCAACGGCTCAAATTGGGTTTCAATACCATCCAGCGATTTAATCTGTTTGATTATCCGGTCGGTTTCATTTTTCACTTTCGCAATCTCACCGGGGTAATGGAAGATTCCCAGGTAACCGCCGGTCAGACCAATTACCAGGAAAAAACCAACTATCACTAAAACATTTCTCGACTGGTAAGACACGTTTCCCCTCCTTCTCATTGCTGAGGCAATCGGTACTTAATTTCAAATGAATAAACTTTCCGCCCCCGGATTTCCTGAACTTCTACCCGGGTTAAATCGGCATTCCCTAAGGCATGGATGTATCGGGGAATTCGATTTCGATACAGAGAGTAGCCTCGAATGATCATCTCACTGTTTCGTTGAGGATTTATTTCTGTTATCCATATTTTATCAATTTTGTTGGTGAGACGGCCGATGCGATACAGAAAGTCACTCCAGCGGTTCAAATCCACCATCATGGAATCCACTACTCCCAGGGATTTATTGTATTCTGCCAGTTTGTTCTGTTCAATGCGAAGCTTTTTCTCAAGGTCATGAAGGTGATGCAATTCCTGTTTATAGGTTTTTAATTGCGAGTCCAGTTGTCCCAACTCATTCTTTTGATTTAAGATTTTGATTGTCAGGAAAAAGGTCAGAACAGGGATTAATAAAAGCAGCAGCCACCCGGTAATGCCCAGTTTCAGTTTTTTTTGACCGTCTTTTATATCGGTCGGGGTCAGGTCAATTTTGTAGAAGTTGGCGTCCCTTGAGGGTTGCAATGCTCGTAATGCTGCTCCGCCGGCAATTGGAAACCGGGAAAGCAGCGGGGCACTGCCGGCGATTTGGGAATGATCAAATTTGGCATACTCAATTTCTACTTCTTCCGGGAGCTTTTCCCGCAATAACGTTTCAATTCCTGACTCGTATGCTTCGCCGGTCAGTATTACCCGGCTTAATTTATCCACCTCCAGGTTGTCATGCTCCAGCATGAAACGACTGTGAATAATGGAAGCAATATTCTCCGATTCCAACCCGGTGGCAATGATATAGGAGATGTTCAGAATTTTATTGCCCTGCATAAATAGAAGTCGGCTGCTGTCTGCGCCAATATGAATGACCGCGCTTAATTCGTTTTCTTCAAATTGGTAATGCGCATTAATCAGGTTCACCAGGGAGATTTCAGCGGTTTCGGAAAAGTAAATCCGCGGGCGGCGACGCATGAAGTTACTGCGGATGGTGTCATATACGTTGAAAATCGAAATATCATTGTCCAACACAATTGCCATCAATCTACCGTCGGCTAATTTCAATAGTTGGATGGCATCGGGACTTAAATTGTTGGCATTGGGACGTTCTTTACCCAGTTCCTCAATGACCTTATGTTTGAGTTTTTTGCCCTTCAATTGCCAATCGGTATGAAAGTATGCATAGTAGATATTGGGTTCCGGGAGACTGATGGCAACCCGGTATTTCTTGCGAGGGTATTTACTGAAAACGGCAATCAGTAAATCTTTTATCTCTTTGGAGTTTTCGATGGGATCCACGGTTGACAGATCACCCTCGCCCAGATTCTCCGCGCTAAATTCAAACTCAAACGATTCTTCGGGAAAGGACACTCCCGAGTCCAGTTCCATACGTTCTTCGGCTGCTACCGGTTTCGCCTGACGGGTCGGTTGCATCATCTCCCCATCGACTACCTCAATCTTTTTCCCCTTCTGTTTGAGACAGACCACCTGAACTCGTTTGCCGTCCAGATAGAGCCCGATAGCTAACTTGCTCCGATATTTGCTGACCAGGGTAGGTGTGCGTTTCAGAATTCTAAACATATCAGAAACCTTTCCGCTTAGACGTTATCCCAATCATTCTCCATCATTGGGTTTACCGGTCTTACCTGTTTCCTCCCACCAGTTTTAGCAATTGTTCCATCCGCCGTTTATTATTGGAATAATTGATGGCAGTTTTTAACGTAATTTGTTTGGATAGGTATAAACGCTTTAAATCCTGTTCAAGGGTATGCATCCCGTATTCGCCCCCTTCGCTGATCATCTGGTAAATTTCTTCGATATTGTTGTTATGGATGGCTGCCTTGATGGGGGGCGTCACAATCATCACTTCCTTGGCAAGAATTAATTCGTTGTTCATATTGGGTACCAGCCGTTGAGAGATGACACATCTCAGGATTTCCGCCAGGCGATGACGCACCCGGTTTTGTTCTGCCGGGGGAACTTCACCCAATATCCGGGCGATGCTTTCGGTGGCGGAGTATGTATGCAGAGTCGAAAAGACTTTATGACCACTATCCGCAGCTTCCAGGGCAGTCATAATAGTTTCCGGGTCACGCATTTCACCAATGATGATAATATCGGGGTCCTGGCGAAGCGCTTCGATGGTACCGTGTTTAAAAGAGTGGGTATCCATTCCTACTTCCCGATGACGAATGATACACTTTTGAGATTTGTGCACATATTCTATCGGTCTGGCGATGACAACAATATGTGCTTGAATGGAGCGATTGTTGAGATCGATGATGGCTTCTAAGGTGGTGCTTTTCCCGGAACCGGTGATACCGGTGATTAATACCAGCCCTTCCTTGCTGTAGCGAAGGCTCAACATTTTAGTGACATTGGAGTGAAAACCATAGGTTTCATACGATGGAATAACGGTCTCGATGGCTCGCGCATTCATTGCCAGATCACCCAATTCAAAATAAATGCAGGCACGATAGCGTAGTAATGTTTCGTCGGGCTCGATGATGGTGTATGAAAAATCAAAACTCAACCGGTTTAATAAAAATTCCCGTTGAGATTCCATTAAAATCGATAAAATTAAGATGTTAAACTCATTTAAGGTAAACTCACCAAATTCTTTCACCGGAAATTTTTTACCTGCTTTCCGGAGCCAGATATAATTGCCGCTTCCCCAACCTCCCAGCTCTATATCGGATGCCCCCAACTGTCGCATCTCCCTTAAAAAGAAGTCAAAATACGATTTCAATAACAGATGCTCTTCTGGAGAAAGAGAAGTGAGTAATCGATGGTGAATAAAACGCTGCTTTTCCGTTTCTCGTAAATTGGGGGGAATTTGAGAAGTCAAATGCTGCAATAATGCTCTTGTTTCTGTGAAAGTGCTGTGGGTCGTCATATTAATTCATCCCTGAGTGTTGCTGCTGTCGTTCCCTCAAAAAATTTATCTCCGTAGTTCCTTGCCGGGAACCACATAGATAACACTCGTCTTATATGGGTGATTTCTTAAGTGGGGAATGTTCTTCCGAAAAGTGATTCTGTTAACACCATCTCGATGATGCGGATGGAAATGCCGTTATTCCCACCAGGCGTCAAGCCGGAGTTGCCGAACATAAGGGTATTTCGGCGGCGATATGGCACTAAAACGGGTATCAAACCGGTAATTTTTACTGAATCCACTGAGAATTTGATTGTTCCACCAACTGAACGTGCCAATCGGCCCGCGTATATTTTGAACCATACTTCCAACAACTTTTAATTCCCCGGCAACCGGACGAGTGTTATAGTGCTCAGCATAAAATGATCCGTTGATTGCCATTATCGCAGCGTGGATTTCCACATTGTCGTTATTGGCAGCATTGTCGGTCACAATGACATTGTTTTTGGCAACCAATCCAAGAATGCTCGATGAGTTCGATCCGGAATCCTCTTCATCATCCTCATGGTGTTCATCCTCATCTTGATGCTCATCATCGTCCTGATGTTCATCCTCATCATGATGCTCGTCATCATCAGGATGAGCGTTATCTTCAGGGCTATCGTCATCATCATCCTCATGGTGATCCTCATCCTCATCCTCATCGGAGCCATTAGAAGTCGAGTACACAATATCATCATCTATCCAGATGTCTTGTTCGGTACAAAGAGTAATCACACCGTTCAGATGACCTTTCACATGGATGTCATCTGTGGAATAGATGACACCGGTGGGAGCGATTTCGCTTAGCGAAACGGTATCAGGCGGGTTATTACTCACGGTGCGTATGACATTTCCATCGGATAAAAACTCAAAACTTGTGACGGAATTATAAATTGATTTGGTATTGGCAGGTGCACCGTTATTGCCTGCCAATGCAGCGTTGTATAGGGGACTGAGGTCTGTGGGAATCTGATTCTCAACGCCTATTTCCCAACCCCCATAAAATTTGGCTTGATTCCACCAAAAATCGGGTAAGGGAGAAATACCTAATTTGGCTGTTACCTTGCCATAAAAAACCGGAGCACCGGAAGTTCGTAACACACTATTGGTATGAACAGGGCCCCATACAGAATCCCCGGTGATCCAATAGATAAATCCTTCTTCATTGGTAAACCAGAAAAACCGAGATGCCGGGGTATTGTAAACAAAATAAGCCACAACAGAATCTCGGATTTTATCCTTCTTTTGGGTTTTACGAAATATTTCCTCATTAAAAGCATAACGCCAGGCTTTTACTTTAAGCTTTACGGTATCGATACCCACGGGGGAAATAACAACATCTGTTGAACAATTGTTGATAACAAACGAAAAGGAAGAATCGTTTACTTGTTTCTCCCATACTTCCGTGATACCGATATTCATTGCACTCAGAGCACTCTCGTGCACCAGGGTATTAAGATATTCCCGATTAAAATTATCAGTAGCATTCACAGCCGTTTGGACTAATTTTAATTGATAGACCGTAAACGCGGAAATAAACCCCAATATAACAAGGAGTGCGCTTTTCCCGATCATAAAAAACCCCTTTATCCTTATCGTTTCAGGTTTTTGGAAACCAATCGTATTTGGCGCCAGTAGGAAGCCCGTAGGATTCGTCGCAGTTCTCTTTTGCGAAATTCCACGTCCTGGTTTGTTCCGATTTGACTCATTACCAGTTCCGGACTCAACACCACCCGCGGATTGAATGCCGATAAGACAACTTCTACCATTTTGATGGCAGATTTCATCGTCGTAGGATTTCCAGCCTGATCCAGGTAGGTGAAGACATCTTGATTGCCAATTTTTCCGATACTCATATCGACAGTTTTAATGCCGGAAATGGTAACTTTGCGATGAATATCATACAAGGTAACGGACGTATCTTTAAAAGAAATGGTCTCATAAGAGGTAATTTTATAGTCTACCGTATCAGCAACCGAATCAAATGTGTTCACACCGGACATTTTAATCCGGGAATCAGCATCGTAATTGAGTTGGGCAATATATTTTAAATGATTGGACTGGGCGGTTTGAAGAACATCCTTTAGTTGAGATTCCGGAATTCTAAACCCCATTTTACGGAGGTCAAATTCCAGGATGTTGGATATGCGGGTAAGTTGACTTTGAACGATGGCATCGGAATTGAGATTAAAAAACTCCTGAGTCGTTGAGTCAGTGGCTGTAAGAGCAATAAGTAACAGAAAGCCCCCGATTACCAGACTGATAATAATATCGATTAAGCTGCCCATTGTCTGTTTGAGGGGTTAATTATAAAACCAATAACTATTTACAAAACTTATTTTTAAAGTATCTTTAATTTTTTGATTTCCGGAATAGTGATAGATTAACGGGTCTGTAAAATTATCCGTCACCCGGATGGTAATGCGTTTATAATATTCACGTGAGCTCGAGGTAACCACTTTGCCATTTTGAAGTTTCACATATTCTACCTGAAAGGAAATCCGGTAAGGTATGCCGCTGCGCCCGGTATCAATGAGGGTGTAGTTATTGAAGTCATCGAAATCATCAATAACATTATTATCATTGGCTTCAAAACCGAGGTTGTTCGGCTGGGTGAAATCACTTAATCGTTTTTCACTAACCGTATCGGTAGAAGCTTCGTCGAAATAGTAGTCAAGAGTTTGTTCCAGGTGGGAATTCAACAGGGAAAGTGCTTCTAATTTGTAACGGTTTTGCGCCAGGGAAATATCTTGATTCGCCAGATGACGGTTGTTGTGGAAAATGGCAACTGTTAATATAAAAAGAGCACCGAATGTGAGAAGAGTTTGCCCGGTGTGCACTGTTAATCCTCCTGCGTTGCAAAAGCCACTTCATCCAGCGTGGAGATACCCTGCTTGACCCGTTCTCTTGCCGCTGCCCGCAGTGTCAACATCCCATCCTTTATTGCCTGTTTGCGTATCGCATCTTCATTGATTTCCCTGCCGGATTGAAATATCAGTTGTCTTATTGCTTTGCTAAAGTATAGCGCTTCATGGATGGCAATTCTTCCTTTATACCCGCCATGACAAAAGTTACATCCAACTGGCCGATAAAAAGTAGTTTCGAAAATCTCTTTTTCAGTAAAGCCCAGGCTAAGAGGAATTTGGGGGTTCAGGTTGGTGATGGGTTGTTTACATTTATCACACAATCGTCGAATGAGACGCTGGGCAATAATAATATTAATGGCATAGGCGATTAAAAACGTTTCGATACCCATTTTATAGAGACGGGCAATGGCGCTGGGGGCATCGTTGGTGTGGAGGGTGGAAAAGGTTAAATGCCCGGTATTTGCCATTTTGATGGCGATCTCGGCTGTCTCCTTGTCCCGCATTTCTCCCACCATCACCACATCGGGGTCGTGTCGCAGAATGGACCGCATTGCCTGTTCAAAATTGTTTTTGGGTCCGATTTTGATTTGACGGGCCCCGGGAATGATGTACTCCACCGGGTCCTCGACCGTCAGCACATTGATCTCCGGCTTCAGGATATGATGAAGCGCGGCAATCAGGGTGGTTGATTTTCCGCTCCCGGTAGGACCGGTGAGAATGATCATCCCCTGGGGTTGAGAGATTGCCTTCAGGAAAAACTCTTTTGCCTTTCCCTGGAATCCCAGTTTCTCCAGATCGGTGATGACATTTCGGTCATCCAGCACCCGGATAACCACGCTTTCCAATTTATTTTGATAATCCTGACCGACGATAGGCATAATCGAGACCCGGAAGCGAATCCAGCAGCCATCTATCTTGCGTTGAATGAAGCCGTCCTGCGCTTTTTCCCGTTCAAAGCGGTCAATGTTTTTGGAGCGGTCTTTTACCACAGCAGCCAGGGCTTCCGGTCGCACTTTTTTCTGAATTTGCCAGGGACGCAGTTTCCCGTCTATCCGAAACAGGATTTCGCTGGTCCGGCTATCCCTGGGGATAATATGGATATCGCTGGCGCCGCGTCGAACGGCATCTATCAACATTCCTTCGACTAAATTTACCAGAACACTTTTATTGATTTCCGCATCAAGCGATTCATCTTCTAACGAATCTTCCTCGCCTTCCTCCTCCTGAATTTCAATCCCGGCTTCTTCCAACATCTTTAAGTATTCATTCTCCGGGGGAAAAACTTTGTACATCAGGGCATCAAAATCATCCGGGCTGATATAATACGCCTCATAACCGGAAGCGCCTACCGCCCTTGCCAGGGAGGGCAAGTAGCGACTGGTGGGATCAACCGCTACAAAAATGTAGTTTGTCGGGCTTTCGGCGGTATGTTTGTAAATCAATATCTTTTCTTTTTCCATGACCCCGCGAATATTTTCCGGCAGCTTATCCCATATTCGGCGAATAAACTCGATGCGAGTGTCATCAATAATTTCATTCTTCAGTTCAATTCTTTTAAAACCGTAAAGGGTAGCTAATTCACTGTAAATCTTGTTATGCTCGATGTTAAAGTCTTCGACCAGAATCTGTGCAAGCGAACGATTTCCACCAGGAGCACCTAGTTTTTTTATCTTCAGCGCTTTTTCCAATGTCTCGTAATCCACTACATTCCGTTTGACAAGGGAGATTCCCAGGTTATACTGATTGTCTTGCACCATTCCAGCCATCTGCTCACTCCACGATTGTCCGTATCCTTCTCAATTACATCACACGGCTTTTCAGAAATTTACTCAACTTTTCTCCTACCCCGGTTATTCTGTTCTCATCACACCCTACAGGTAAGTTTCGGTCCCCGAAAGGGTGCCCATCTTCTCAAAATGGCATTTTAGGGGTAATCATAGCTGTTTCAGAAGAAAGCAGTGTTAACGCCGTTACCACAATGGTAATGACCATTGCCACTGACAGTTGAATAAATTCAATTGTGTTTTTAAGTTTAAAACTGGTTTCGCTTTCATAATAATTTGCGATTTGTAAAGCCGTAGCTTTTACCGTGCCGGTCTCTGCCCCGGAACGGAAGCGTGCCAATGCCAGTTTGGTAAACACACCGCTGGCTTCAAATGCCTGAACCAATCCTCGTCCCTTACTCAGCATCGCCGGAATGGCAATCGTTCTAATTTGGTGTTCAAAATATCGGTTTCCGGAAGCTTCGGCGGCCATTCGGATGGCATCAATATTTTCTCCGGAACCGCTGTACAGGGCATAGAAAACCCGACAAAAAATTTCAATAGTGGTACGGTGTACCAGAGTGCCTAAAACCGGAATGCGAATAATGTATTTATCGATCAGAAATTTACCCCGGGGAGAATTTATAAAGTAGACGATTCCCCCAACCATAATCAGCACACTCAAAATCAGCCACATCAGGTTATCATTTAAAAAATTACTGACCTTTAAGGTCGTGGCAGTCATCGGGGGGAGGGTAACGCCTAATCTTACAAATAAAGTGGCAGTTTTCGGAAAGATATATACAATATAGAAGAATATGGCAAGCATTAAGATCACCAGGGTAAACAATGGCATGATAAGAGCACTTTTCAGATTTCGTTTAAACTCTAACCGTCGTTCCAGAAATTTTCCGGTGCTCTCATAGATGCTCGCCATATTACCACTTTTCGATGCCAGCCCCAACATCCGGGAGGTGAATTTCCCCAGCACGGCTTCTTGTTTAATAAAAGCTTCTTCGCTGTCTTTCCCCTGACGAAGATCGTTGTTGATTTCCTTTAATGCTTCCCGAAGCCGGGCATTCTGAACGTCGAACATCAGAAGTTGCAGTACCTCGTTAAAGGGCATCTTCTCTCGAAGCAGATTAGTACATACCTGAACAAAAGTGACAATCTCTGATGCCGGCGGTTTCAGTTTAAAATCGATTACTTTGGGATCAATGCGATGGATAGTATAGCCCAGCTTCTTCAGGGCTTCTTCAACTTCTTCTTTGCTAAAGGCTTTTTGCTCGCCCTTGATGGGTTTTTCACCATCTCTGGAAACTTTAAAGATATAGGTGCGGCGTTTCAGGATTTTGTTCACATGAACCCGGTGGAGAGACGCCAACTGGTGAATTTTTTTCTTCGCCTCTTTAAAGGAATCTGCCTGAACAATTCCCTGAACCGATCTTCCTGAAGTGGTCATTCCTTCAAATCTAAAATCAGGCATTTTCCCTGTTCCCTCAGGTTTAAAACAACCCCTCAGGTTTAACGGCCAACTTACCATAACAGAGGACTGCCCGGACCGGTTACCCTGAGAGGTCTCGTTCCATATTAATAAATTTATTTCAGTTCAAAATCGTGGTGCTAATGCTATCTGCGGTTACCTTGACGTATGCTTTAACCGGGTTGGTACGGTTATCGCCTTTTTCCTTACCGCAACCGATTATGTAAATAGTACCGCTGCTGCTGGAAATTTTCGCCGTGCTGCCGGCAACATAAGCGGTGCCGGTCGGTTTACTGGTGGAGGCGCTGTAACTGCCGTTGGCATTGCCGGTATCCACCGGGCTTAAGTAAAAATTATCAAAGCTCTGGTTGCCACCGCCCAACTCCGTCGGGGTTCGGTAAAACCGTTGTGCCTTGGCGGCAAAGTTGACCAAATCGGCAATAACAGCCTGTCGGTTGGTATCGACCGCGTTGCTCTTAAACATGGTAACACCCACTGCAATCGCAATCCCTACGATAATCACACCCAACACAATCAATAAGAGTTGTTGTTGACCCATAATGGTGAACCTCCTTGTTTAGGTTAAATGGAAATATGGGGTTGAATAATTAGAAAATTACATTGAATGATTTGATAATTCATAAACAACTGCCCTGTTTTTTCCAATTCCTTTTAATTCAAACAATGTTATATCAAAAACCATACCAAAATACAGATAAAGAGAAAAATCCTTATTTTAACGTTGTCGCAGGGGTGAGGATAGGGGAGAGTGACCGAATTTTCACCAAAGGGGATGAGATTGTGTACACCCAAAAGGAGGATTGAGAAGGGAAAAGGTTTGTTGTTACTCCCAAGGTTTCTTGATGTGGCATATCGCAAGATTCCCTGATACCGAATTGGGATTTCAAACGAAGCGATTGGATTTCAAGAAGCCGGGCCCGACCTCAGTATAAGCGCTTCCGTTTCAGCAAATACCGCAGGAGAGCTTTATCAAAACTTTCCGTAGTTAATATTGTTTGGAAGTCCACTTGCATTTGATGACAGGCGGTCTTCAGTTCGCCATAAAATGATTCTACCAACTGTTGGTAATTATGACGGAGCAGATATGGTTGGGTTTTAAGTTCTTCACCGGTTTCCATATCCACAAACATGGCTTCGTCGGCAAAACTGAAAAAGCGATCATTGGGATCCAGGATGTTAAACACCAACACCTCATGATTGTAATGACGAAAATGTCTTAACCCTTCCAGGATTTTCTGCGGTTCTTCATATAAAAATTCGGAGAACAGAATAACCAATCCCCGGCGTTTAATTTTCTCCGCCATAATGTGGAGCATTTGGCTGAGATTGGTGGTGCTTTGGCGGGGTTGAGAATCGTTTAACGCTTTCAGTAAGTATTTGATATATGAATTGGTGGACTTCGGCGGAAGGTACTGGTGAATTTTGTCAGAGAAAAAAGTCAATCCCACGGCATCGCGCTGTTTGAGAAGCAAATAGGATAACGCTGCCGCCAGGTAAACCGCATACTGGTGCTTGGTAACCCGGTGACTTGTGTAGCCCATGGAACCGGAAACATCCAATAACAGGTAGGCTTTCAGGTTGGTCTCTTCTTCATATTGTTTGATGTAATAGCGATCCGTGCGTCCGTAAACTTTCCAGTCAATATCCCGGATATTGTCCCCGGGCATATATTGGCGGTGTTCGGAAAATTCCACGCTAAATCCATGGAACGGGCTTTTATGCAAGCCCACTAAAAAACCTTCCACAATAAACCGGGCAATCAATTCCAGATTTTTTATCTGGGAGACGATCTCCGGCAGCAAATATTTTTGAGCATTTCCGCGAGGGCGGTCTGGCATACCAATACTCCGGTTTGATCAAGGTTTTATACCATCCGTCTGTCCTGAAAAACGGCGGAACGGATGTCATTAATTGCATACAAAACTACGGATACAGCATAATATATTGCGAGGAATCAACAATCCCCAGGGAAAATACCTGCCGGGGGATTTTGAGATAGATTTTTTTCGCTGCCCCCTCCGCGGTATCCAACCTCGATAAAATAATTCCCGTTTGTTCATTGGCAAAACTATATTTACATTTTTGCTTGTATCCCGAAACGCCTGAGGGCATCTAATGTAAACATTAATGGAAGATAAGAACGGATATTTAGCAGAGGAGAATTGTGAATGGAGCGAGAAAAACATTATAAGGTGATTGTGATTGGTTCCGGTCCGGCAGGAGATACGGCTGCATTGTATGCTGCCCGGGCAGAGTTGAAACCGCTGGTGATCGCCGGCAGCCAGCCCGGGGGACAGTTGACCATCACCACGGATGTGGAAAATTTTCCCGGTTTCCCGGAAGGAATTATGGGACCGGAATTGATGGAACTATTTCGCAAACAGGCAGAACGGTTTGGTGCCGAATTTTTATATCGTACTGTTACCGAAGTGGATTTTTCGAAACATCCCTTTAACATAACCGCCGAAGGCGAAGAATTTACCGCCGATGCGGTAATTATTGCCACCGGCGCTTCCGCCAAATTACTGGGATTGGAATCCGAAGCCAAACTGATGGGCTATGGGGTTTCCGCCTGCGCCACCTGCGACGGTTTCTTCTTTAAAGATAAACACGTGATTGTAGTGGGCGGGGGAGATTCCGCTATGGAAGAAGCCACCTTCCTGACGAAATTTGCTTCCCGGGTCACCATTGTGCATCGGCGGAGTGAATTACGCGCTTCCAAAATCATGCAGCAACGCGCCTTTAGTAATGAAAAAATAGATTTTCAATGGAATAAAACAGTTGTAGAAGTGCTGGGTAGTCAGGAAACCGGGGTGACCGGTGTGAAGTTAAAAGATACCGTTACCGGGGAGATTACCGAGTTTCCCTGCGAAGGTGTTTTCTTAGCCATCGGGCATACCCCGAACACGGAGATATTCAAGGGCCAGGTCGAGGTGGATGAGAAAGGCTATATTGTCACGGAGAAAGGGACCACCAAAACATCGGTGCCCGGTGTATTTGCTGCGGGAGATGTGCAGGATTCGGTGTATCGTCAGGCAATCACCGCCGCCGGTTCCGGCTGTATGGCTGCGATTGACGCCGAACATTACCTGGGTCACCTGGAATTTCAACAGCAGGAGGAAACCGCAGAGCAGACTTCCTGAACTATACGGTAACGGTCCACAATCATGCTATCCCATTCGTGAAAGGTGATGCGTGAAACGTAAAAAACAGGTATTACGTTTCACGCATCACTTGTTACTCGTCTCTTTCATCCTCTTAACAAGTCATGGTGTTGGGAACGGTTCTCACCGAATTTCCGGCACCGTTAGGTCAATTGACTGAGAATCTCCTCATGCTCCGGGAAACGGTGTTCTTTTTTCTTGGAGAAGATCAGCTTACCGTCCACCTCCACTTCAAAGACCCCGCCGCCGGATTTAATCAATTCCGGCTCTATCCCGATTGCCTGTTGAATTGCTTCCGCCAGACTGGCGGCCTGGGGGTAGTAGTTTCACTCCACACAATATTCAATGGTAATTTTCTTTGCCATGGTTGCCTCCTGATGTTTTGGTTGCGCACAAAGATACGATGATTTCCCGGAACAAGCATGTATTTTTTTAGGGATTGTGCATCCAACATCTTTCAGGACGTCGTCTGTTTAACTGTCCGAGAGCACAGTGTTAGAAGCTTGTGTACTACCCGTTGTAATTAATATGCAACCGGGATCGAGTTCCAAATCCTCACGCCACACCCTCTAATTTAAAATACAGTGTAGCAGGTTTTTTCCCCGGGTCGTCAAGAAACGTAACCCGGGTAAGAACTCCCAGCCGATCCAGTCGTTTGATAAATTCCCGCAACGCCAGTCGGTTGTTCTGTTCCGGCGCTTCTCCAAAAATGTTAATGGAATACCTATGAGTGGGCGCTTCCTGGAAGAACGTTTGCCAATCGTGTTGAATTCGCTTAAATTGCAATCTGGTGAGCCGTAAACCGGGAGGAATTTCCGAAGCAAGAATGCTCAGCATCTCCACCATTGGCGATGCTGTGTTTTTTGGTGTTACCTCACCACTCTTTCGTCCCTGAATGAGTTTTAATTGCGGCATATCCCTATACCTCTTGTTAATGGTGTGTTAATTGATTTCGGAGTTACATTTTCATAAGAATCCTCTTTATGGGTAAACGATTTGTTCTCAACTATCAAGGTGAGCAGCCGGAGCGACTGGATAAAGTGCTTGCCCGTGAGCTACCCCAATTTTCCCGGCGAGAATTGCGCAGGCTGATCCTCCAGGGAAGTGTTTATGTGAACAGAAAACGGGTGCGGAAGCAGTCTTTTCAAATTTCTGCTGGTAAGCCCGTGCGTATCATTGTGTATCCCTTCGACGGTTCAACCTTCGATGCCCTGGCAGCCAAGATTGACTGGCATTCACGGGTGCTTTACCGGGATGAACATCTGCTTGCCCTGAACAAGCCTGCCGGAATTCCCACCGCACCTGTCCTGGAATCCGCCGTGCATAATGTGTATGCTTATGCCCAACAAGCCGGCGTGCTGCCGCACCATTATTACTCCTTCCATCGACTGGATAAGGGCACCACCGGGGTGCTGCTGATTCCCCTGAGAAAAAAGATGGCAGCGGCTCTGAATCAGTTAACAAAAACCGGTGAGTTCCAAAAACGTTATTGGTTGATTGGTAAGGGCAATCCCCCGGGAGATGAATGGGAAGTGGAAGGCTATCTCTCTTCCCCGGTTGGCAACCCGCGGAAAGTGAAGTTCTCCGGCACACCCGTTTCCCGCTACCGCCGGTGTCTAACCCGCTTTCGGGTGCTGGCTGTTAATAAAACTCAGCACCTGGCGCTTATCGAAGCGCAGCCGGTGACCGGCAGAACCCATCAAATTCGCATCAGTATGGAAGTGAGTGGGCTGACCATACTTGGCGACCCCGTGTACGGCAATGCCGCTTACGGAGACGCAAAGACTCCCATGTTGCTCCATTGCCTGGAAATATCATTCCGGTATCCGGTTGTCAAAGAACATCTGACGATTCGTGCTAAGGTTGGGTCCACGAATGACACGAATAGACACGAAGTTGTTAAAGAACATCTGACGATTCGTGCTCCCTTACCGGATGCTTTTCTCTCCCGGTTACAATCGTCTTTTCCTGATATCGGCAGGGAGGGAGGGAAAGATTAAAGATGAAAGATTAAAGATGAAAGATTAAAGATGAAAGATTAAAGATGAAAGATGAAAGATGAAAGGGGAAGGCAGCGGTAAATGGGTAGATGGGTAGAAGAGTGGTGGGTAGGAGGTTATATGGATAACCGGGGAGGGGAGGGAGGACAGTAAACAGTAGGTCAGTAATCAGTGGGTCAGTGAAAAGGAAATAACCAACCGTAAATCGATTGGATAGTTATCTAACCCTACTCTTTCACTCACCATTGACCATTTGATTACCAACTCAAACGCAAAGGAGATACTGAATGCAGCGATACCGTTTTTTCATGTTCATTAAGAAACGCAGTGGAATATTGAACCTCTTTCTGACAGGATTACTGTTAACCCTCATGACAACCCATCTTCCGGCACAAACCGAAGATGAGTGGCTAACGGTCTATGAACGGTCGCATTTCACGAAAACGCCCCGTTACGAGGAGACGATAGACTATTGCCGGCGGCTGGCGGCAGCATCCGATTGGGTGCAGTTTACCATTTTGGGCACCAGTCCCCAGGGCAGGGAATTGCCATTGGTGATTCTCAACAAAAACGGGGATTTCACCCCGGAGGCAGTGCGCACGTCCGGTCAGGCAGTGGTGTTGATTCAATCCTGCATCCATGCCGGGGAGTGCGATGGCAAAGACGCCAGCCTGATGCTGATGCGCGAAATCGCCATCACCCGAAAATATGCCGACCTCTTAGACCACGTGACGGTGTTGATGATTCCCATCTTCAATGTGGATGGGCATGAGCGATTCGGTCCCTACAACCGCATCAATCAAAACGGACCCGAGGAGATGGGGTATCGTGCCACTGCGCAGCGACTCAATCTCAACCGTGATTTTCTGAAAGCGGATACCCCGGAGATGCGCGCCTGGCTAAAGCTCTTCAATCGCTGGCTGCCGGATTTCCTGGTGGATAACCACGTCACCGACGGGTTTGATCATCAATACGCCCTTACCTATGGCATTGAAAAAGACCGCACTGTTGCCCAACCGCTACGGGAATGGACCGCCCGGGTGATGGAACCCTATCTTCAGAGCCGGATGGCTGCTGATGGTATTCCCATTTTTCCGTACCACCGACTGAAAGAACGACCGGATCTTCGCAAAGGGATAACTCACTTTCCGTTCAGTCCCCGTTATTCCACCGGCTACGGGGTGGTGCAAAATCGAATTTTTTACCTGGTGGAAACCCATGCTTTAAAAGATTACCGTACCCGGGTTACAGCCAATTATCAACTCTTAAAACATATACTCAAACTTCTGAATGAGCAGTATCGGGAACTGATGCGGGTGAACCGGGAGTCGGATCGGCTTACCGCTGAAAGGCTGGTAGGAAGCTACCTGCCCCTCGGCACCCGGGTGAATATGAGTGACAGCACCCTGATTGATTACCAAGGAGTCGCATTTACCATCACCGAGAGCGATGTCTCCGGTGGTAAATGGGTGCAGTTCGGCGATGAGAAGAAAACGTATCGGCTTCCGTTTTTTAAGCATACCGTGGTGGTGGATTCTGCGCGCATCCCTTATGCCTATATTATCCCACCTGAGTGGCAGGAGCAAATAGAATTGCTTAAATTGCATGGGGTGGTCATCCGTCGCCTTCGGGAAGCGGTAGCACTACCGGTGCAGAGTTACCGGTTTAACCAGGTGCATTGGGCAAAGCGGCCGTTCGAAGGGAGGCTGCGCTTAACTTTTGAAGCGGAGACAGTGCAGGAAAAGCGCACCTTTCCGGCAGGCAGTGCGGTGCTCCTCATGAATCAACGCACCAACCGGGTGATTGCCCATTTGCTGGAACCCAACGCACCGGATTCCATGCTGCGCTGGGGGATGTGGAATACCATTTTTGAGCGGAAGGAGTATGCCGAAGATTATAAATTGGAAGGGATTGCCCGCAAGATGTTAGCCGAGAACCCCGGTTTATGGGAGGAATATCAACAGGCGGTGCGGTCGGATTCCAGCCGCTACAACAACCACTGGGCGCGCTTGTATTTTTTCTACGCCCGAACGCCTTACCGGGAACAAGATGTCAATCTCTACCCGGTAGGAAAATTGATGAAGGAACAAGAGTTGCCAATGGAGTAAAAGAAAATACGGATTTGAGATGTCGGATCGTCAAAATTATGGAGTTTGAATAATTAATCGGGCTATTTTTAATGCTCG